>DWYN01000178.1 GCA_019118645.1 Candidatus Blautia excrementipullorum
GACTGAAAATCCTCGTGTCGCTGGTTCGATTCCGGCTCTGGGCATTTCTTTCTGAAAAGGTATTATTCAGTTCAGAAAGATCTTGAACATAGGATTCAGGAAAATTTTATTATGGGGTATTAGCTCAGTCGGTAGAGCACTTGACTTTTAATCAAGTTGTCCGGGGTTCGAATCCCCGATGCCTCATGAAAGAAAACCTTATACTCCCTTTATGAAGAACAGAATGAAAAATCTGAACTTTATAAAGGGAGTATATTTTTTTAAATTTTATTTTGATGGTTCTATATGGTGCTCCGGATTCATATATATTTATTACCTGTGCGGAATAGGGAAGTGCGCAGCCCGAAAGCTGGACATGTATAAGAAAGAAGGAGGACTTTATGAGAAAATTAAAAGATTGTTTTCATATGATTCTTACAGCTGTCATCTGTTTTGCAGTAAACCTGTTTTCCAGAAAGCCGGATAATTCAGCGGAGGAAAATAAGGTGTTTCTTTCTTGTATGAAAAAAAGCAGGAATTCCGTCCCGCTCCAGTATGAAAAATGTGGGACTGAGACAGGAAAAGGATCAGGATCCGTTTCCTGCAGTCCGGGAGATTTCCTAAAGAAGGTCTTTTTCTGGCTCCAGGGTCCGGGTGACAGGAAAAGATATCAGGATAACGCAGATTTCACTGCTTGTGCCGATGCGCATAGCAGGGCCCCAGACGCCTGCACCGGAAGTGACAATATTGTGCATGGTTCCTTTTTGAAGGTAGCCGCATGAATTTTCCCAGAAGAAATGGGTGAAAACATTTCCGGGAAAAATCTGACCGTTATGGGTGTGTCCGCAGAGATCCAGGTCAACACCTGCTGAGGACAGCTCTTCCAAATCTTTTGGCTGGTGATCCAGAATAATGACAGGCTTTCCCCTGTCCAGCTTTTTTGTAAGCTGGGCAGGGGTTTTTCTTTTTATGCCAAGTTTATCTGCGCGTCCGGGATCTTCCCGCCCGATAAGATAGAACTTCTGGTCAATCAGTTCAGCCTGATCATTGAGAAGATGTACGGAGCTGTTTTTTAAAAATTCTTCCATGCGCGGATCTTCCGGATTTACAGAAGAATTCCTGAAAGTAAAACCGGCGAGTATCGGTTCGTTTAAATCATGATTTCCCCAGCAGGCGTAAACACCGTAGCGGGATTTTATGGTCCGCAGCAAAGTCTGAAGCTTTTCCGGATATAAGACAGCATCAAATTCATTGTCAAAAGTGTCGCCAGCGATGCAGACCAGATCCGGCTTTTCTCTGTTTATGGCCTGAATAATTTTGCCTATATGTTTCAAATCAGTGGAAAAACCAAAATGGAAGTCACCGACTAATACTATTTTAAGGGACTTCATATCAGGGACATATTTTCGGATCTTTAGACTGTATCTCTTTATTTTTACCTTTGATACATGATGAATTCCATAAGTGCAGATCAGGAGAATAAGCAGGGCGCAGACGCCGCCTGTGAGAATAAAGGAAAATCTGCTGTTGATCCATGAAAGACGGAAACCGTATTTTATTATTATCCGGATAATATCCGCAGTAAAAATCACCAGAAAAATATAGAGCAGAATACCCAGAAAAAAATTTCCTGTGATTTTTAAAACACGATGAAGCCAGACTGGCTTTTTAATCAGGAAGCCGGTAAGAGGACTGGTGGAAACGAGAATACAAAGAAGCGCCGAAAAAACAAAAAAAACCGGCGACTGCAGCGAAGGGCAGACAGCCCAGAGCCACAGAAAGATCCAGCGGAACAGATAAATATTTACAAGAATATAAAACGGAGCAAGGAAAATTGCTGCCATAAACGCACCTCCCGTTTTATGAACAGATTCTTTTTTACAGAGACATTATATAATAACGGCCGGCGTCATGTCAAAAGCAGAACCGGCACTGCCAAAAATAGGACAAGATATATAAGAAACTCTGAAAAAACAAGCTAATAAAACAGCAGAAATTGACATATATTAAGACAAAGTACATTAAGGAAAAATTATGAAAAGAAAAGCAGGTATATGGTTTTCCGGTATTGGATTTTTGTGGATGATTCCATACATCTTTACAATTGTCATGAATGGGATAGACACAGCTATTCTGAACAGATCACCGGATGTGGAAGATTATCTTCCCATTGCGCTTTCTGTTCAGATTCCGGAGGATTATAAACTGGAAGCCATTGAAGCTCAGGCAGTGATTGCAAGAACAAATCTTTACAGAAGATTACAGGAGAAGGAAAAAATCACAGAAATCCTGGGAGAGTGGGCGGAGGATCTGAAAGAAAATCCCGGATGGTGGAAAATACCGGATTCTGTTTATGAAAAGGCGGCAGAAGAGACAGAAGGAAAAATTCTGACAGTGGGAGGCGAGCTGAAACTGGTTCCTTATCATGAAATCAGCAGCGGGCAGACAAGAGACGGGGCCACTGCATTCCACGATGAAGAATATTCTTACTTAAAATCTGTAGACAGCAGTATAGATAAAGAGTCGCCCTCCTATCTGAACAGTACATACATATCTGTACAGCAGATGCCTTCTCAGCTGAATATTGAAGAAAGAGAAGAAAGCGGTTATGTGGTAAGTCTGACAGCAGATGACAATCTGCTGGAGGGGGAGAGTTTCGCCCAGGGAATGGGACTTTCCTCTTCTGATTTTACTATTCAGAAAATCGGGGAAGAAATTCGTTTTCTCTGCAGGGGCAGAGGTCACGGAGTCGGATTTTCTCAGTATGGCGGAAATGCGCTTGCCAGGGAGGGCAGCACCTGGGAAGAAATTCTGGAGATATATTTTCCGGCCATGGAACAGAGTGACTATATAGAGCTTGGAATATAAAGAGACCGCTGTCCGGAAAGAGAAAATTACACGGGAAAATTGAAGATGCTTTGAAAAAAAGTGAATAGACTCCTATATTCTGGACACCCTATAAATACAGAAATGAATACAAGCAGAGGTGAAAAGAATATGACGAAAAACAGAATTGTAAAATATGCCGCCAATACTGCGCTTCTGGCAGTCCTGGCCGCAGCCGGAATCGGAGTTTATCAGCTGGGAACAGCACCTTCAAAAGACGAGAATATTCAGGAAGAAGTGGAGTTTCAGCCTGTAGAACAGGAAGAGAGTACAGAAGAACCTATGGTGGACGCAGGCACCAGCCAGGTAGAGGCGGATCTGGAAAATGCCCCGGAAGAAAATTTAGCAGGTACAGATTTTACAGAGAACACTTTGGAAGAATCCGCTTCCGAAGAAGTCAGCACAGAGCCGGAAAACGCTGAAGAAGATCTGATATCTTCAGAAGCCGAGACGGATACCCGGGGAACGGCAAATGAAGAGATTACCGGCGAAATAGAGACAGAGGACGCATCTGCCGGTGCGGCCGCGCTTCCGGAACTGAGTTTTTCGGAAGATACACAGATGGAATGGCCGGTAAATGGAAATATACTTTTGGATTACAACATGGAACAGACTACTTATTTTCCCACACTGGATCAGTATAAACTGAGTCCGGCGATTGCAGTTCAGGCTGTAGAGGGAGCTCCGGTAACCGCCTCCGTGACCGGTACTGTCTATTCTGTGGAGGAGGATGCTCAGACGGGCACAACTGTGACCATGGAGATTGGAGACGGTTATCAGGCCGTTTATGGACAACTGAAAGATCTTACAGTGGCGGAAGGAGATACGGTAGACCAGGGAACCACCATCGGATACATTGCTGCGCCTACAAAATACTACAGTAAAGAAGGCAGCAATCTTTATTTTGCCATGAAAAAGGATGGAGAACCTATTGACCCCGTCGCATATCTGCCTTAGAAAACATCCGGATTCTTACATTTCTTAAAATAAGATCTGCAGGCGGGGATTCACAAAAAAGAAAAAGCAACGTATAATAAAGCAGGTGGGAATAAAAATTCGCAGTCGGAAGTTCTCCTACCTGCTTTTCTTTCTGGCAAAATACTCGTTTTCCCGGCTGCTTTTTATATAGATACCGGGACGGCTGCTGCTGCACAGTGCCGGCGGCTGTCCTTTACATAAATAATACGCTGGCTGTATGGGTTAAAACCACAGAGACAGAAGAAATTCCCTGCAGCAGAATCGGGTCTGAAGAGAACCAGAGGGGAAAAAGATGAATTATACATATATGGTAGAATGTGCGGACGGAAGTCTGTACACAGGATGGACAAACTGCCTGGAAAAGCGTTTAAAAGCTCATAATGAAGGAAAAAACGGAGCAAAATATACGAAAGTGAAAAGACCGGTACATCTGGTTTATTATGAGGGATATCTTACAAAGGAAGAGGCTATGAGAAGGGAGTACGCGATAAAAAAACTCAGCCGGAAAGAGAAACTGAAATTAATGGAATTTATGGAGAAATAATTAGCGGGGACAGTCCAAAAGAAAATAGGACTGTCCCCGCTGTTTGTACTGAACAGTTCAGACGGGAATCCGTCAGATCGGCATGGTGGAAAGGAAGAAATACATTACTATAAAATGGCATGCGCTTCCCAGCATAATAAAAACATGAAAAATTTCGTGAGAGCCGAAGTTCTGATGTCTGGCGTTAAAAACAGGAAGTTTTAAGCCATAAATAATTCCTCCGATTGTGTAAATAATGCCGCCTGCCAGGAGCCATCCGAAACCGGCTCTGGGGAGAGAATGAAAGATAGGCACAAAGGCCAGCACACACAGCCATCCCATTCCGATATAAAGAACGGAAGACAGCCATTTGGGACAGTTAATCCATAATCCTTTCAGCAGTATCCCAAGTATGGCAATGCCCCATACAAGCCCGCAGAGAATATATCCGGTTCTATTGTGAAGAGCGATCAGGCAGACCGGTGTGTAGCTTCCCGCAATCATAATAAAAATCATCATGTGGTCTGCTTTGCGCAGCCGCCGGTTTACTTTTTCTGTAGAGTCTACAGAATGATAAATCGTGCTTGCCGTATATAAAAGTATCATTGTCAGAATAAAGACCGCAAGAGCAAATATATGGAGCATATCAGAGCTTCTAGCCGCCTTTATAAGAAGAGGAGCGGCGCCTGCCGCAGCCAGAAGAACTGCAATTCCATGGGTGATGGCACTCCAGGGATCCTTAAGTTTTAATTTCATAAAGTACGCCTCCTTTAGCTGCCGGAAGACAGCGTGAAAAACATAATGTAGTTTTCAAAACTATGTATTAAGTATATGGCAACTATATCACAAAAATTCATATATGGGAAGGTTTTTCACAATTTTTTAATATTTTTTTGATAATCAAAGTTTCAAATTTTTTGGAAGGAAAGACCAGGTATAAAATACCTTCGTTTACAGATACTACTACAGAAATCATAAACTGATACAGAAAAGAAAAATATATGCTTATTCAAACAGATAAACTGGAGGAATTTTTATGAAAGCTACAGGAATAGTGAGAAGAATCGACGATTTGGGGAGAGTGGTAATTCCGAAAGAAATCCGCAGAACATTAAGAATCAAAGAGGGGACTCCGCTGGAAATCTTTACAGACAGAGAGGGGGAAGTAATTTTAAAAAAATATTCTCCGATCGGCGAGTTAAGCGTTTTTGCCAAGGAATACGCGGAGGCTTTGTCTCAGGTTACCGGACTGGTGTCCTGCATTACCGATCATGACCAGGTGGTCGCTGCAGCAGGACAGGGAAGCAGGGAATATTCCGGAAAGGAAATCAGCCGGGAACTCGAGGAAGCCATCACAGCACGGGAAGGAAAATGCTTTAATGCAAATGAAAAAGGGAAAATTCCGGTAGTGGAAAATCAGAAGGAAATCAACTGTGCCCAGACGATACAGCCAATCATATGTGCCGGGGACGCCATAGGAGCGGTGATTCTTATGGGAAAAAGTGAGAAAGAGGTATTCGGAAACCCGGAAAAAATGCTTGTACAGACAGCAGCAGGCTTCTTAGGCCGGCAGATGGAGCAGTGAATCAATACCGGATATGACTGTCCGGCAGCAGGCGGCGGAAATTTTTCCGCCGTTTTGCCGTTTTTATCTGTAAAGAATATGTAATCAGAAAAGATATTTTAACATTTTTCTGCAATTTCAAAAATAAGCCGTTCGGTATCGTCCCATCCAAGGCAGGGATCTGTAATAGAACAGCCGGGAATCATGTGATCGCTGATATCCTGGCGTCCCTCCAGAAGATAGCTTTCAATCATAACACCTTTCACCAGTTTTTTCAGATCAGAATTGTAATTGCGGCTGTGAAGCACTTCACTGACAATTCGGATCTGTTCTTTATACTGCTTATCAGAATTGGAATGATTGACATCAACGATTACCGCCGGGTTTTTCAGATCCCATTTTGCGTACAGCCCGGAAAGACGCCTGAGATCTTCGTAATGATAATTGGGAATTGTCTGCCCGTATTTATTTACTCCGCCCCGGAGAATTGTATGGGCCATGTCATTTCCTGTGGTCTCCACATCACATCCCCGATAAATAAAATGATGAGGATGCTGAGCGGCGACAACAGAATTCAGCATAACGGAAAGATCGCCGCTGGTAGGATTCTTCATGCCTACAGGGATATCCATACCGCTGGCGGTAAGCCGGTGCTGCTGATTTTCCACAGAACGGGCGCCGATTGCTTCATAGGAAAGCACATCATCCAGATAGCTGCGGTTTTCCGGATAAAGCATTTCGTCCGCAGAAGAAAGACCTGTTTCCTGCATAACCCGGATGTGCAGTCTGCGGATGGCTATAATACCTGCCAGCAGATCGGGAGCTTTATCCGGTTCGGGCTGATGAAGCATCCCTTTATATCCATCTCCTGTGGTGCGCGGCTTATTTGTATATACTCTGGGAATGATCATTAATTTGTCAGATACCTGATCGGAAACCTTTTTCAGGCGGCTGACATATTCGCATACGGTGTCCTCGTTATCTGCGGAACAGGGACCTACAAGAACAACAAATTTATCAGATTCACCGGTAAAAATACGGCGGATTTCTTCATCCCGCACTTTCTTTTCCGCCTTGAGACTGTCACTGAGAGGGTATTCCGCCTTCAGCACTTCAGGCAAAGGAAGCCGGTGATTCATTTTCATAGACATAATTTTCCTCCTGACTGCCCGTGATTCACAGGGCATATAGTACGCTCTTGTGTGTTTCCTTTTGACTACCTGTGGTTCACAGGGTACATAGGCACACTTTTCTGTGTTTCTTCCGTTTTGCATTATAGCATGTTATGGTTTAAATTTCTACAGGATTCTCCAGGCTGTGGTATTCTTCCAGTGTCAGACCTGTCATAGTAAGATACGAGGCGAGAGGCCTGGTTACATAACGGATGTGCCAGGGTTCATAGGGAACTCCTGTGATGTGCTCTTTATTTTTGGGATAGCGGAGGATAAAACCGTAAAGAGGAGCATGTCCGGCCAGCCATATTCCCTCCCTGGTTTCTGCGAAGGCTTCTGACAGTTCCATATGAACGGCAGGACAGGAAAGATCCAGAGCGAGACCGCTTTGATGCTCGCTGGTCCCGGGAGCGGCAACATAGGAGCTTCCTGTATAAAGCTCCGCCTGACGAGCATAGGAACGGTATCCGGATATACAGCAGAGATTCAATCCTTCATGGCGGCTTCTGGAAATCAGCTCCAGAACAGCATAGGCAGTCTTTTCTTCGAGCAGTCTTTTCTGCTCCCCCGGAAGCGCATCGAAAGGAAGCCCAATATCCACCAGATCAGAAGGAATATAATTCCTGGGAAGCGGATGCTCCCGATTAATCAGTCTGAAATATTTGTCCATAAAAATCCCCCCTTACCTTTTAAGATATGAAGGAAAGGGGGGAGATATGAATTTTTAATCGAGAGCTTTTGAACTCATTTCTTCCAGGAGATTTTTCTTCAGATCAAACAGCTGCTGGGAGAGATCCACATATACCTTCTGGGGATTTACAAGACGCCTGGATTCATCCCAGAGAGTATTCTGCTCCTGGAGGCAGTATTCCCGAAGCTTCATAACCGATGGGGAAGTATAAACGCGCTTGCCCTGACGGATTACCGGGATTAAAAGTTCTCTGAGTTCATAGGTGCCGCCCAGAACCTTGGTCTTTTTCCAGGTATCTACCGGATCGAAAATAATCATTGTCTCTTCCGGGTCAAAGCGTTCGTTGGCCAGACAGATAAGATCCGCCTTGATCTTGCCGGTCGTTTTGCTGTAAATCCGGTAGATGGTTTTGTCTCCGGGGTTTGTAACTTTTTCCGTATTTTCGGAAAGCTTGATTTTTGGGGTAAAAGTATTGCTTCCGGCATCCTTTACTGCCGCCAGCTTATAAACGCCGCCGAAGGCGGGATTATCTTTGCTGGTGATCAGATTTGTGCCTACGCCCCAGGAACTGATCTTTGCGTCCTGGGTTTTCAGGCTGTCGATCAGATATTCATCCAGATCGCTGGAAGCGGAAATAATGGCGTCGTCAAATCCTGCGGCAGCCAGCATTTTGTAAGCTTCCTTGGAAAGGTAGGCCAGGTCTCCGCTGTCGATGCGGATTCCGTATTTTGTAAGCTTTACGCCTTCTTCTCTCATTTCCTCAAAGACACGGATGGCGTTTGGCACACCGGATTTCAGGACATCGTAAGTATCCACAAGAAGAGTGCAGGAGTCGGGGTACATTTTTGCATAAGTTTTAAAAGCGGTGTATTCGTCAGGAAAACTCATGATCCAGCTGTGAGCATGGGTTCCCAGAACAGGAATGTCGAACATCTGTCCTGCCAACACATTGGAGGTGCCCACGCATCCTGCGATTACAGCCGCTCTTGCCCCGTAAATACCGGCGTCAGGACCCTGGGCTCTTCTGAGACCGAATTCCATAACTCCGTCGCCGCGGGCTGCGTAGCAGACTCTGGCCGCTTTTGTGGCAATAAGACTCTGGTGGTTGATAATGTTGAGAATTGCAGTCTCTACCAGCTGGGCTTCCATAATAGGCGCAATTACTTTTACAATAGGTTCCCTGGGAAATACAATGGTTCCCTCGGGAATTGCATAAATATCGCCTGTGAAATGGAAAGAACTCAGGTAATCCAGAA
>DWYN01000179.1 GCA_019118645.1 Candidatus Blautia excrementipullorum
GGACGTCCCCAGACCAGAGTCATTGATATGATGCTGTGGGATGAAGCGGGCGTATATTTCCTTACGGCAAAGGGAAAGGAATTTTACCGGCAGTTAATGGAACAGCAGTACATTGCCCTGTCGGCCACAAAGGATAAGCGTTCCGTATCCCTGCGGGGAAAAATCCGGAATATCGGAGCCAAAAATCTTGACGAAATCTTTCTTAAGAATACCTATATGCAGAAAATTTACCCTGGAGATACGAAAGCTGCCCTGGAGGTGTTTCAGATCTACGAGGCAGAAGGGGAGTATTTTGATATCAGCGATCCTTCCCATGTAGTCAGGGATCCCTTCGTCATTGGGAAAGTGCAGGTAAAGCCGGGAGGATATTTTGTGGGCCAGGGCTGCATCGGCTGCAGACTGTGCTATTCCGTATGTCCCCAGAAATGCATCGATATTTCCAAAAAGCCGGTGGTCATTGATCCGAATCACTGCCTGCACTGCGGGCGCTGCGCGGAAATCTGTCCCAGGCAAATTATCGAAAAGAGGCTGTAGCTGCAGCCAGAAACAGGAGAAAAAACAAAGGCAGAAGGAGAGAAGATATGTTTGCGTCTGTTTTTAATAAAAAGCCGGAAGAAGAAAATGCGGGGAAGGCCAAACGGCTTCGGAAGGAATTGGCGGAAGCCGATGCCATTGTCATTGGAGCCGGAGCTGGGCTGTCTGCGTCTGCCGGTTTTATCTATACCGGGGAACGGTTCCGGAAGTATTTTTCGGATTTTGCGGGAAAATACCATTTTTCGGATATGTACTCCGGCGGATTTTACCCCTATGAAACGCTGGAGGAATACTGGGCATTCTGGAGCCGGTATATCTACGTAAACCGATACATGAATGCTCCGAAACCAGTTTATGAAGAGCTTTTTTCTCTGGTGAAAGATAAGGATTATTTCGTTCTTACTACAAATGTGGACCACTGTTTCCAGAAGGCCGGATTTGATAAACACCGGCTGTTTTATACCCAGGGCGATTACGGCCTGTTCCAGTGCAGCCTTCCCTGCCATTCATCGGTATATGAGAATGAGGAGATCGTCCGCCGTATGACAGCGGCCCAGGGGTATCAGATTGCTGCGGACGGCTCTTTGACGCTTCCGGAAGGGCGGGTCCCGGAAATGGCGGTTCCTTCTTCTCTGGTTCCCCATTGTCCCAAATGCGGCAGGCCCATGACCATGAACCTGCGTGCGGATCAGACTTTTGTGGAAGATAAGGGCTGGCATCAGGCTTCTTTGCGGTATTCTGAATTCCTGCGCAGGCATGAGGGGATGCGGGTATTGTTTCTGGAGCTTGGCTGCGGATACAATACTCCTGGCATAGTAAAATTTTCTTTCTGGCAGATGACAGCGGTGAATCCAAAAGCAACGTATGCTTGTATCAACCTGGGGGAAGCTTACGCGCCAAAAGAGATCTGGAAGCGGGCTATTTGTATCAATGAGGATATTGGTGCGATTCTTAATCAACTGAAACTCCAACCCGCATAAATGTCACCGGCATAATGCTGGATGCCAAAGAGCGCTGGCAGTTATTTCAGGGGGATGACCACTTCATGTCATTGGATTTGCCCCGAATATTATATCATATTCAGGACAAATATAGGGACTATACAGATAGACTACCAAGGCGTAAACGCTATTGTTCACAATTATATAAACGATCCTAACTTCCTATATCTTCTGTCTTTCTGCTTTACCGCCTTCATTGATTAGAACACATATCCTTATGGAATTACAATCTCAGGAGATAGAAGCTCTTTGCCATAATATCAAGTGATGAATTCAGAGAAAGCCAAAAAACTTGTACCGATGGGGCTATCTGTTTCCCGACAGCCCCATCTTTGCCCGTATCGTTGCGTTTTGGCAGGGTGTGATTGATTTTTCCCATGAAACAGCGCTGTTTTTCCATGACCTGACCGACCGGGAGCCTCTGGCCTATTCCGTCACGGTGAAAACGGGCTACAACCCTACCCGGCTCAAGGGTGAGGGTGCCCAGGTATTTACAATTAAGGCGGAGCTGCACGAGGTCGGATTGACGACCGCGCAGACCCCCTTTGGCCACGATGTGCCGGTCTATGATAAAGAGCGGACGATCTGTGACGTGCTGCGCAGCCGGAGCCATATCGAGATGCAGACATTCCAAGGAGCGCTGAAAGCGTATGCCCGGCGTAGCGACAAGGATCTGCGGACACTGATGCGTTATGCCAAACTGTTCCGGGTCGAGAAAATTTTACGCCAGTATTTGGAGGTACTCTTATGATAAAGACAGCAAGGCAGCTGAAAGATTTGATCCGCAACCTGTCAAAGAAAAATGCTGCGGATGCGCAGATCTTGATCCGCAACTATATGATGGAGCGCTTTCTGGAGCGCATTTCTGTCTCAGCTTACCGGGACAAATTTATTCTCAAAGGCAGTTTGCAGGCTGTACACTTTCAGTTGCTTCTCCAGGAAAAAACTGCCCTCCTCATCATAAATGGTAACAGTTCAGCCTAACGGCTGAACTGTTACGCTGAATCCGGCAGGTTTTTATCTTGGTTTGTCGGGAACATCCTGACAGCAAAATTTCCTTTAAACTGTCCGTGTATGGTATAACTCACCTGTTACGGTTACTACAGCGAAAATTGCAAATAAATCCGTTTTTTTTAATGGTGAATTACGGTTCTGCAGTGAAACATTCCATTTGTGACCGTAAAATTAGTGCTAAACTACGGTTCTGCGGTAAA
>DWYN01000180.1 GCA_019118645.1 Candidatus Blautia excrementipullorum
GCATTGGTGAACCGTCCGGATATTCTGCTGGCCGATGAGCCTACCGGAAATCTGGATCCCAAGACATCTGAGGAGATCATGCAGCTTCTGGAGCAGATCAATGAGCGCGGAACAACAGTACTGGTGGTAACTCATAATAAAGAGATTGTAAACGCAATGAAGAAGAGGGTAGTTACCATGCAGGAAGGCGTCATTGTCAGCGATGAGAAAGAGGGAGGATATCATGAGGCCTAGTACATTGTGGTTTACCCTGAAACAGGGAATTGTAAATATAAAGAGAAACTGGATGTTTTCCATAGCATCGATTCTTACCATGGCAGCCTGCATTTTTCTTGTGGGCGTGTTCTATTCGATTGTAAATAATGTAGATAATATCGCCCACAAAGTGGAACAGGAAGTGCCGATTACCGTATTCTTTGACGAGGGAACAACACAGGAGCAGATTGATGAGATCGGCAGGCAGATTCTTCAGAGACCGGAGGTGGAGAAGATTGAGTTTACCTCCGCTGATGAGGCATGGCAGGAATTCAAGGATCAGTACTTCCAGGGATCAGACGCTGCCGAAGGATTCCGGGATGACAACCCGCTGGTAAATTCCGCAAATTACGCGGTGTATATGAACCAGATCGAACTGCAGGGAGACTTGGTCACTTACATTGAGGGACTGGATCATGTGCGTGAGGTGGAACAGTCAGAACAGGCGGCGAACACCCTGGGAACCTTTAACCGTTTTGTGTCCTACGCATCGATTATTATTATTGTGATCCTTCTGGTTATTTCCATTTTCCTGATCAGCAATACGGTATCGGTAGGTATTTCTGTCCGTAAGGAAGAAATCGGAATTATGAAATACATCGGAGCCACAGACGCGTTTGTGCGGGCGCCTTTTGTGCTGGAAGGAATGCTTCTGGGAATCATTGGTGCGGCGATTCCGCTGACAGCTTTGTATTTTCTGTACAATACGGCGGTAGAGTATGTTCTGAGCCGCTTTAACGTGCTGACCGGAGTGGTGGATTTTATTCCGGTGCTTCAGATTTACCGTGTTCTTGTTCCAATCAGTATTGCACTGGGAATCGGAATCGGTCTGATCGGAAGTTTCTGGACTACCAGAAAACATTTGAGAGTATAATGCCGGACAGGTTTGCTATGCGGTATGAAGTCTTTTTGTGAAGGAAAGGCTTCATGCCGCATATATTTTTATATAAAAGGGGAGCAGTGACAAATGAGGCATAAGGAATATATTAAGGGAATTGCAACGGGAGTTCTGGCGGCAGCTGTAGTGGCGGCCGGAGGCTATATCGGATTTATCAGCCAGAACGGCGGAGTTCTGTCGGATTCCGAACATGTACAGAAACTCCGGTTTCTGGAAACTCTGATCGATCAGGAATATCTTGGCGAAAAGGACGAGGACAGCCTTGCGGAAGGATTGTATGCAGGACTCATATATGGACTGGGAGACGTCTATTCCCGGTATTACACGGCGGACGAATACAGACAGGAAAATTCCACTACAGAAGGGGCCTATGTCGGAATCGGAGTAACCATGCAGGAGAATCCGGAAGGCGGAGTGGAAATTGTGGAGTGCTACGAGGAGGGACCGGGCGATCTGGCCGGCTTGAAAGCCGGAGACATTATCAGTGCTGTTGACGGTACGGATATCACGGAGATGGAGACTTCCCGGATTGTGGATATGATACAGGGAGACGAAGACGGAGAGGTGTCGCTTACCATCCACCGACAGGATGTGGAGGAACCGATGGAAATATCTGTAAGTGTGGAGGAGGTGGAGCTTCCCTCTGTTTTTGAGGAAATGCTGGATGAAAAAACCGGATATATCCGGATTTCAGAATTTACGGGAGTGACTCCGGAGCAGTATGAGAAGGCGTTTTCAAACCTTAAAGATCAGGGAATGGAAGAACTGGTCATTGATCTCAGAAATAATCCCGGCGGACTTCTCACATCGGTCTGCGATGTTCTCAATAATATTCTTCCGGAAGGGCTGATTGTATACACAGAGGATAAGTATGGGAATCGTCAGGAAGAGTATTCTGACGGAAAGAATCCACTGGATATGCCTCTGGCGGTGCTTGTAAATGAAGGCAGCGCCAGCGCCTCGGAGATTTTTGCAGGAGCGGTGCAGGATTACGGGATCGGGACAATTGTGGGAACGACGACTTATGGAAAAGGAGTTGTTCAGGCTGTTCATCAGCTTGAAGATGGAAGCGCAGTAAAACTTACAGTTTCTAATTATTATACTCCAAAAGGAAATTCTATCAACGAAGTGGGGATCCAGCCGGATGTGGAGGTAAAACTTGACACAGAGCTTCTTAATAAAGAAGAAATTTCCCATGAGGAAGACAATCAGCTTCAGGAGGCTCTGGAAATTCTGAGAAGCCGGGAATAGCCCCGGATATTTCGGTTGCGTGCGGGGAATTCAAATGATATTATAAATATAAGGATGTATTTGTTCTGCGCTTCGGAAGGAGCTCTACAGAACAATTTCTTCAAATTTTAAGTGGCCCCCTCTTTCGGCAGACAAATGATGCAGGAGAAAGAAGCGGAGGATGCGGCCGGAAAGGAAATAAAATGAGAGATTATGTAATCACAACGGATAATAATGCGGATCTTCCGGACAGCTACTATAAGGAACATGGAGTGGGCTGTGTTTATTTAAGCTATTCTATGGATGGAAAACATTATACACATGAGAATTTCCTGCCTGTAGAAGAATTCTACGCAAAAATGAGAGCGGGGTCACTTCCCACTACTGCGCAGGTAAATCCAGAGGATGCGAGAAAGCTGTTTGAACCATATTTGAAAGAAGAAAAGGACATTATCCATATTGCGTTTTCTTCGGGGCTCAGCGGAACTTACAACAGCTGCCGGATTGCAGCTCAGGAGCTTATGGAAGAATATCCGGAACGCTCGGTTGTGGTTGTGGATTCCCTGGCAGCTTCTCTGGGACAGGGACTTTTGGTATATCTTGCCCAGAAAATGAAAGAAGACGGGGAAGATATGGAGACAGTGGCGCGATGGGCGGAAGAGCACCGGAAAAACATTGTGCATCTGTTTACAGTAGATGATCTGAATCACCTTTATCGCGGCGGACGTGTGACAAAAACAACTGCTGTGCTGGGCGGAATGCTGAACATTAAGCCGGTTCTTCATGTGGATGATGAGGGGAAGCTGGTTCCTTTGGGCAAGGTTCGGGGACGGAAAAAATCTCTCCTGGAGCTGGTTTCTCTGATGGACAAAAAAATAGGCAGTTATGCCGGCTCCTGCGATACTATTTTTATCAGCCATGGAGACTGCCGTGAGGAGGCAGAATTTCTTTCCGAGAAGGTAAAAGAAAAATATCATATAAAAACAGAAATTATCAATCATGTAGGAGCTACAATCGGCGCACACTCCGGTCCGGGAACTATGGCCTTGTTTTTTGTTGGCGACGTAAGATAAATGTAACAAAATCATAATATATTGTAAAAAATACTTGATTTTCCTTCAATTATTCCTTAAAATATAAAAGAGATTGATGCAAATAAGGAAAGGAAGGATTGAATGGGAAGATGAGAGAAAAGAATACATATAAGCGCGGAATTTCATTGCTGCTTGCCTGTGCGGTTTTATTCAGTACCATATTCTGTCTGCAGGTTCCGGTCAATGCCGCCACAATCCGGAACAACAGGGTCACTGTATCTGTTCAGGCATCCAGCACAGCTGCGCTGAGAATTCGCTGGAACAGCGTTTCCCTTGCCCAGGGCTATGTTATTTTCCGGCGGGCATCGGTTAAGCTTCCATGGACAAGAGTAGCCGTGGTGAGCAAAGGGACAACCTCTTACCTTGACCGCAACCTTACATCCGGAAAACCATATCAATATGCAGTGCGCGCATACCGCAGAGAAAGCGGAAGAAATATTTACAGCCTGTATACACCGGTGACTGCAGCTACACGTCCGCTGAAGACTACTGTTATTGCAAAAGCAGTTTCCAGCAGCAGAGTAAATATAAGCTGGACAAGAGTCAGCAGATGCGATGGATATTATGTATACAGAAGAGCAGCCGGTGAAAATTGGAAGCACATTGCCACACTCGACAGAACGAGACGCTCCATGGCGGATACCCGGGTTTCCGGCGGCACAAAATATGTATATTGTGTCCGGGCGTATAAGAAAGGCGGAAATGTAAGCTACCTGGCGCCTATGACGCAGAGCAGCGTTGTGACAACGCCTGCGGCGAGCTCTTCGTCCAATGGTTCCTCGTCCGGCAACTATTCCAAATACAGCACCAGTCAGCTGGATGTAATGAAGAAAATCCTCTACGCAGTGGAAACTGGCGGACAGATATATGGAAATCAGGACTATGATGATTTCACAGAGGTATACACCAACAGCAGTGCGGAGCACGCTATTACTATCGGAGCAGGACAGTGGTACGCAACGGAAGCCCAGAGGCTTCTGAAGCTGATCCATGACAGATATCCAACAAAATGGGCAAAGGAATGGGATCCGAACAATTATGTATGGAATGATGTGGTGAACAGGGACTGGTCCACTTATCGAATTTCAGCAAGTTCCGGAAGAGCTAAAATTATTCGAAAAATTATTGGATCTGCGGAAGGAATCAAATGTCAGGACGAGCTTATGTATGAGCAGATACAGGAGTATGAGCAGGAAATCCGTAACCTGGGAATTACAGAAGCCAGGGCGGTGGGCATGCTGATTAACGTCCGCCACCAGGGAGGCTACGGCGCAGTGACAAGGATTCTGGGAAAGACCAAGAGACCGGTCACTCTGGACAGTATTTATGCGGCGCTGAATACGGATACAGGAAATCAGGTAGGAGCCTACAAAACCAGACAGGCGAAAGTGTATTCCTGGCTGAAAACATATATGAGTTAAAATTTGAAAAGTCAGATATACCGGGCTGCCCGAAAAGGGCAGCTCATTTTTTGACCCAAATTACCGGCAGACAACAGAGTGTGCTTTTGTAATTGCAGAATTCAGGAAAAAAATGATATAATGAAAAACAAAGAAAATCTGCGCGGAAGGAAAAATACAGCAGAATAAAAGTCCGTGTATAAGGGGAGAGAGGATGAATTTAACAGAAGACAAAACCTATACCATATCTTTGGAACTGGAAGCCTGTGAAAACCTTACAGGATTGTCCGGCGAGACTGTGGAGCTGGAGTTTACCAACAAAGAGCTGCTCCATGCAGTGATCACCTGCGGAATGCCTTTGCAGAGACTTACGCCGGCTTATTTTTCAAAAAGAAAGTCAGAGCTGCTTTACAAAATATTTCTTGTGGAAACTGCGCTTGATACAACGGGTGACCGTTTGAAAAAATCGAAAAAGATCGCTTACCTGGATTCCTCCGAAAAAAGCGTGATGTCCTATTATCTTGGGATGTTTTTTACAAAGCTGATCAGCCAGAGACTTTTTGGGGTGGACTATCTTACCCATTTGAATCTGATCGAGAAGATGAACGGAGACGGCTTTATCGATTTTTTTGCCGGAGAGTGGAGGCCGGATATGATCGGCTACTGCGCTTCTGACGATTCCTGGAGCGTATGGGAGGCAAAAGGAGGAAGCAACCGGAGAGAACAGGCTCTCAGAAAGGGAAGCCAGCAGGTGGCTGCCATTGCCTCTGTAAACGGAAAAAAACCGAAGCCGGCAGCGGTTTGCATGACTTATTATGAGCGCGGCTATCTCTGCGGAGTTGTGCGTGATCCGGAGCCGGATCAGGGAGAAGCGGTCCGGTTCCGGCAGGAAGACTTTTTCAGATCTTATTACCGCCCGGTTTTTGAAATTTTTCTGGAGTGCGGAGCAGGAATGCGGCCCAGGGGAAATCATATGGAGCTGTCGGTTTCTGTTCCATGCTTTACTCAGGAAGGGCAGGAAGATAAGGAGCGTGTTCTGCAATTTGGAATGCCGAAAACGATGTTTTATCATTTTATGGAGGATCAGTACGGATTTCTGGCAGAGTCCGGTATAGATACCTGGAGAGCAGGGATTCCTCAGGGCGCGTTTATGGGAATGGACGGCATTTATCTGAGGTAGACCGGGGCAGAGGCGGCCTATACTGTCTGTGGATTTTCGGGAATCGTGATATTTTCACAGGAACAGATACGGAAAACAGTCATATTCTAAATAAAAAAGGTTTGATTGCCATGACATTTTCATCTTATGAAAAGGTGACGGGAATAATCCGGAATATACAGAACGGCGGTTCCTGCTGTTCTTTGCTGATATCTGTCTCTGTGGACGAGGAGACTGTGAACTTTGTCGTCTCCGGCGATACTACGGTGGTGGATAATGTGAGACTGCGCAGGGGCATGCGTGTTGCGGTGTTTTACGATACCAGTCTTCCTGCTCCGGCTATATTTCCGCCGCAGTATCAGGCGGAGTTTATCACACCTCTGAGAAGCGGCCAGGATGTGGCTCTGAAGTTTTTTGACAGCACACTGACTGCAGAAGACAATTCTCTGAAACTGAATCTTTCGCCTCTGACGAGAATTGAAACGCTTAACGGACAGCGTTTTCTGTGCAGCCCTGAAAGCCAGGATCTTCTTGTGTATTATACGGCAACCACAAGAAGTATTCCTCCGCAGACTACGCCTCAGAGAATTGTAGTCGTGTGTCCGGTACAGTAAAATACGAAAAACGCCGGTTCAGAGAATGAGCGGCGGATGTGCAGAAAAGGCACTGAGATCCATGGTGATCACAGCGCCTTTTTTCATGGCCGGAAGATATTTCTGATCCAGGGGAAAAAGTTTCATTTTACGGTAAAACAGGAAAGAAGATTATTTGTTCCGCACAGCGTTGTCATAGAAACGGAAATAGTCAGGACGGTGCCGGGACTGGGTATATTCGAACAAAATCCCGTCGCTGTTGTAGGTCTGGCTGCTGACAACGGCCAGGCAGTTATAATCTTCCACATTCAGTTTCAGATATTTTTCGTCAATTTCAGTGATTTTTTCCACGGTCATAACACGTTTGCTGTTTACGATGGTCATATGGAGGGTATTTTCCAGATAATCGTAAATAGAACCTTCAGCAATTTCCTTTGTAAGTCCGGGCACGGCCTCCTTCAAAAAGTAGTTATGATTTAAAATCAGAGGAAGTCCGTCCAGATAATGAAGCCTTTGAAGATAATACACTTCTGCGCCGGGAGCAAATCCCGTATATGCGGCCTGTTTCTGATTCAGAGCCAGCTCGGCAAAAAGCAGCACCCGGGTATAAGGCTCCAGGCCGTTTCTTTTTGCGGATTCCCGGAAGCTTTCAATTTCTCCGATTGTAAAAGAGGTCTGTTCAATGGGACGGTAGATATTGCGCACGCCCTTCCCCTGCATCGTCTGCACATAGCCGTCGGTAACGAGACAGCTTATGGCTCTGCGCAGCGTATTACGGGAACAGCCATACTTCTGTATCAGAGTATTTTCCGAAGGAAGCATTTCCTGATAGGAAAAATCGTCGTTTTCTATTTTTTGCTTCAGGTCTTTGTAAATACTTTGGTAGATTGTTTTCGGCATAATTTTCTTCCTTTCTCCGGATACTATTATTATAAATCCTGAAAAAAAAATGTCAATAAAAACAGACAAACTTGTTTAAACAAATTTTGATAAAAACATTGACATGTTTAAACAAGTGTGATATATATAATACATAGCGAAAAGCAAAAGAAGAACGTAAGTGGAGGAAAGGAAAATGGGTAAGTATGCAGAGGATGCAAAAGAACTCCTCCGTCTTGTAGGCGGTAAGGAAAACATTGCGGCAGTATCACACTGTATGACCAGAATGCGTTTTGCGCTGGTTGATCCTTCAAAAGCAGATGTGAAGGCCATCGAGGCAATGAAAGTGGTGAAGGGAAGCTTCACCCAGTCCGGGCAGTTTCAGGTAATCATTGGAAACACAGTATCCGATTTTTACAATGATTTTGTGAAAGAAGCGGGAATTGAAGGCGTATCCAAAGACGCGGTGAAACAGGCGGCAAAGAAAAACCAGAATGTTCTCCAGAGAGTTGTCACTGCGCTGGCGGAGATTTTTGCCCCGCTGATTCCGGCAATCATTACAGGAGGTCTGATTCTTGGCTTCCGAAACTGTATTGACAGCCTTTATCTTTTTGAAAACGGTACAAAAACATTATGCGACATCAGCCAGTTCTGGTCCGGGATCGACAGCTTTCTGTGGCTGATCGGCGAAGCGGTATTCCATATGCTGCCGGTAGGAATCTGCTGGTCCGTGACAAAGAAAATGGGAACCACTCAGATGCTGGGTATCGTACTGGGCCTGACGCTTGTCTCCGGACAGCTTCTGAATGCATATTCCGTGGCAACAACAGCAGCAGCGGATATTCCCAAATGGGATTTTGGATTTGTAAAAGTAAACATGATCGGATATCAGGGACAGGTAATCCCGGCTATCCTGGCAGCCTTTACACTGGTATATCTGGAAAAGTTTTTTCGGAAGATAACGCCTCAGGTAGTGTCAATGATTGTAGTTCCATTCTGCAGCCTTGTTCTTGCGGTTATGGCGGCTCATTTCGTTCTTGGACCTATCGGATGGAAGATCGGTTCCGTGATTTCTTCTGTTGTATTTGCAGGAATTACCGGTCCGTTTAAAGTGATTTTCGGCGCGGTCTTCGGTCTGGTTTACGCGCCTCTGGTCATTACGGGACTTCACCATATGTCCAATGCCATTGATCTTCAGCTGATCGCGGACTACGGCGGAACCATGCTGTGGCCGATGATCGCATTATCCAATATCGCGCAGGGTTCTGCAGTACTTGGAATGATTATCCTTCAGAGAAAGAATGAAGCGGCGCAGGAAGTCAACGTACCTTCATGTGTTTCCTGTTACCTGGGCGTAACAGAACCGGCAATCTTCGGTGTAAACCTGAAACACGGATTCCCCTTTGTCTGCGGTATGATCGGATCCGCGCTGGCGGCAATCGTCTGTGTGGCTACATCTACCACGGCAAACGCCATCGGCGTCGGCGGTCTGCCGGGTATCCTTTCCATTCAGCCCCAGTATATGGCAAGCTTTGCGATCTGCATGGTGATTGCCATAGCAGTGCCGCTGGTGCTGACCCTGATTGTGGGAAAGAAAAAACTTGCAGGTGAAGGCGGTGTGAGCGCAGAGACAGCCGCAGAGATGGCTGAGATTGCAGCAGGCGCGGGAGCCAGCGCAGCAGCAGGAGTTACAGCAGCTGTGATGCGTGCAAATGAGACAGAAGAGGGAGAAAAAGTTTTCAAAGCATTCTTAACAGGAAAAGTGATTCCTCTGAAAGAGGTAAATGACGGTGTATTTTCTGAAGGCGTCATGGGTGACGGCCTTGCCATTGTGCCGGAAAACGAAACCTTATATTCCCCGGTTGACGCGGAAGTATCTGTATTGATGGAAGGCTCCAGACACGCCTGCGGGCTGACAATGGCAAACGGAATGGAAGTTCTTCTTCACATCGGCATTGATACGGTGGATATGAACGGCGATGGATTTGAGTATCTTGTAACCCAGGGACAGAAAGTAAAGGCAGGAGATGCTCTGGTTCGTTTCAGCAGGGAAAAGATCAAAGCAGCAGGCCATCCGGATGTGACTGTCTGCATCATTACAGAAGAAGGAAATGCGAAAAACATTCAGTTCCACACCGGTATCCAGGCGAAGGCACAGGAGACAGAGATCGCATCATTTGAGTAAAGGAGAAATTACCAATGGCTGACTTTAGCAGTAAGGTTGTTTATCAGATATACCCTAAATCTTTTATGGATTCCAATGGAGACGGACTGGGAGATTTGAAAGGCATCATACAGAAACTGGATTATCTGAAGAATCTGGGTGTAGATTATCTGTGGCTTACGCCGGTTTTTGTCTCGCCGCAGAATGATAATGGATATGATGTTGCGGATTACCGCAGCATCGATCCGCGGTTCGGAACTATGGCGGATATGGAAGAACTGATCCGGGAGGCGGATCAGAGAGGAATGGGCCTGATGCTGGATATGGTATTTAATCATACCTCCACCGAGCACGAATGGTTCCAGAAAGCCCTGGCGGGAGAAGAAAAATATCAGAATTACTATATTTTTCGGGAGGGAACTCCTGATAAGCTTCCCACAAACTGGCAGTCCAAGTTCGGCGGCCCGGCATGGGAATATGTACCCTCTCTGGGCAAATGGTACCTTCATCTTTTTGACGTCACGCAGGCGGATCTGAACTGGGACAATCCGGAAGTCAGAGACGAGCTGAAAAAAGTGATTCTTTACTGGAAGGAAAAAGGAGTGAAGGGATTCCGTTTCGATGTGGTGAATCTGATATCAAAACCGGAAAGATTTGAGGACGATTACGAAGGAGACGGAAGAAGATTTTACACAGATGGTCCCCATGTCCATGAATATCTCAAGGAACTGACCAGAGATACGGGGATTGACGATATGATCACTGTAGGTGAAATGTCCTCCACAACATTGGAAAACTGCATCCGTTATTCGGCGCCGGAGGAAAAAGAGCTGTCCATGTGCTTCAGCTTCCACCACCTGAAGGTGGACTATAAAGACGGCGACAAATGGAAACTTATGGAGCCTGACCGGATGGCGCTGAAGAAACTGTTTGAGAAATGGCAGACAGGGATGCAGGAAGGACACGGCTGGAACGCCCTTTTCTGGTGCAACCATGACCAGCCCCGAACAGTTTCCAGATTCGGAGATGAGAAGAAATACTGGAAGGAATCTGCAGAAATGCTGGCTGCGTCTATCCATCTGATGCGGGGAACTCCCTATATTTTCCAGGGAGAGGAGCTGGGTATGACAAATGCTCATTATACCAGTATCTCCCAGTACCGTGATGTGGAAAGCCTTAATTACTATAAAATTCTTCTGGATCAGGGAAAGACAGAGAAAGAAGCGCTTGAGATTCTGGCTGCGAGATCCAGGGATAATGGAAGAACTCCCATACAGTGGACAGAGGGCAGAAACGCAGGGTTCACGGAAGGAACGCCGTGGCTGGAGGTTACTGCAAACTACAGAAAGATTAATGCGGAAAAGCAGATTGGAGACAGTGATTCCATTTACGCTTTCTATAAGAAACTGGTTGCCCTCCGCAAAGAGAAAGATGTGATTTCCAGAGGAAGCATTGATTTCCTGGAAAAAGAGAATCCGGATGTCCTTGCATACAAAAGAGAGTATGAAGAAAACGAACTGATTGTACTGAATAATCTTACTTCCGGCGAGGTGAAGATTCAGGCTGATCCGGCCTGGGCGGGATATCACAAACTTCTGGGCAATTACGAAGGCGTGCAGAACGATGGGTGCATCACTCTGAGACCCTTTGAGACGGTTGTCCTGGAAAAATAAATTACAGCAAGAAAACGCTGTATACAGAAATACAAAAAGAATCGTAAAAGAGGAGGCTGCTGCACGAAAATCTGTGCGGCAGCCTCCTCTGCTGTAAAGAATAAGAGCCAGGTCTGTGCAGATCCCGGCTGCCGGCATATGATCCGGGCCGTATTATTTCAAGCCGGCTGCGGCAGAGGAGAAAAAATTATGGGAATCGAAAGAAATGCTGAAAATAGGTATAAAATGTATAATACAGCAATAACAACCACAATATATTGTGTGAAATGAGAAAAAACATCCGGCAGACAATTGACGCTTCCACATGGGAGAGATATAATAGATAAGACTGCTAAGGATGAATCAGGAGGAAAATAACATGAGGGTAAAAAAGAGAAACGGGGCGGTAGTTCCCTTTGACAAAAAATATATTTTCAGAGCCATCGGTCTTGCCGCAGCTGCAGCCGGCGAGCAGGATGAGGAGATGGAGGAGAGAACGACAGATGCGATTGAACAGAAGCTGCTGGAGATGCACGAAGATATTATAGGGATTGAAACCATACAGGATATGGTGGAGGAATGCCTCTTTGAGCAGCAGCGCTTCCGAACGGCGAAAGCTTATATTCTGTACAGAAGAGAAAAGGAGCACAGCCGGGAAGAGTGGAAGTCGGGCCTTCTTACCCGGGAATTTCTGAGCACCTATAAACATACTCCAAATCCTATGGAGCAGCTTGGCGCTTTTGTATACTCAAGAACGTATTCCAGATATATTCCCCGGTACGGACGCCGGGAATTCTGGTGGGAAACAGTCCGCAGGGCGGTGGAGTACAACTGTTCTCTGGCTCCGACCACAAGAGAGGAGGCGGAAACCCTTTACGACAATATTTACCATCTGAGACAGTTCCTTTCCGGGCGGACATTCTGGGTAGGAAATACCAAGGTGGCGGAGGCTTACCCCATGGCCAATTATAACTGTGCCTTTGAAGTGATTGACGATTACCACGCTTATCACGATCTTTTTTATCTTCTGATGATCGGAAGCGGCGTCGGGGTGCGCGTTTTAAAGGAAGACGCCAGGAAGCTGCCCAAGATCCGCACAGATATGAAGATCCTTCACAAGGCATACTCTCCCAGGGAACCGGAAAATCGTCTGGAATATACAAATCTGGACTTTTCCGGCGACACAGTGACTATGGCTGTGGGAGATTCCAAAGAAGGCTGGGCCCAGGCGCTGGACCACTATTTTCAGTTTCTGACCAATCGGGAGTATGCAAAAATCAACACGATTATTGTGGAGTACGACAGCATCCGTCCCAGAGGAGAGCGCCTTCATATTTTCGGAGGAACTGCCAGCGGATATGAGTCCATGATGACTATGCTGGACAAGATTCACAAAGTGATTACTTCTGCAGGAGCCCGCAAAGGAAAGAAGTATATACAGCTTGCGCCCATTGATCTTCTGGATATTGCCAATATTATCGGGGAGAATGTTGTTTCCGGCGGAGTGCGCCGTACTTCAGAGATCGGTCTGATCGACCAGAACGATGAGGAGTGCATCCAGGCTAAGAGCAACCTTTACCGCCAGGTGAACGGACACTGGGAAATAGATAAAACCATCGCCCACCGCCAGATGAGCAACAATTCCATTTTTTACCGGAAAAAGCCAACCAGAGAACAGCTGCACTGGCACCTGCAGCAGATGCGGTACTCCGGCGAGCCGGGTTGGGTAAACGAGGAGGCTGGCTTGAAGAGAAGACCGGATTTCCGGGGCTGCAATCCATGCGGCGAGATTCTTCTGGACAGCCATGGAATGTGCAATCTGACCACAGTCAATGTAATGGCGTTTGTCCGCGACGGAAAACTGGACGAGGAAGGACTCTTAAAGGCACAGCGCCTTTCCGCAAGAGCGGGATATCGCATGACCTGCAGGGAGCTGGAGATGCATGAGTGGAATCAGGTTCAGCAGAGAGACCGTCTTCTTGGCTGTTCCCTGACAGGGTGGCAGGATATGGTAAATGCAACCGGCATGAACCGGGAGGGCCAGATTACCCTTTTGGAGAAACTGCGCAGCGCAGCCCATGAAGCTGCGGTTAAGCTGGCCCGTCAGCTGAATCAGAAAGAACCTTTGCTGGTAACGACTGTGAAGCCGGAGGGAACGCTTTCCCTTCTTCCCACAGTTTCCAGCGGAATTCACTATTCCCATGCGTCTTATTATATCCGCCGAATCCGGATTTCCGCATCAGATCCTCTGTGCAAGGTCTGCGAGGAACTAGGCTATCCGGTATTCCCGGAAGTAGGACAGGATGAGGATAACTGCCGGACAAAGGTGGTGGAATTTCCTGTAAAGGCGCCGGCAGGACGTGTGAAAGCGGATGTATCGGCGATCGAGCAGCTGGAAAATTACAAGATGTTTATGACCCATTATGTGGATCATAACTGTTCCATCACAGTTCATGTCCGTGATCATGAATGGGACGAGGTTGAAGAGTGGGTATGGGACAACTGGGACGATATCGTGGCCCTTTCCTTCCTGAGCTATGACGATAATTTCTATGAACTTCTTCCTTATGAGGAGATCACAAAAGAGGAGTATGAGAAGCGGAAAGCGGAGATGAAGCCCTTTAATCCGTCCCTGCTTTCCAAGTATGAGCAGGAAGAATCTGAGCTGGATATCGGCGAGAGCGAGTGCGTAAACGGAGTATGCCCGATCCGGTGATAATCTGTTTTTTCAGAAAAAACAAAAATAAATGAAATCAGGAGCCGGTGCAAAGGCGGGATTTCAATCCTACGCCCAGCATTGGCTCCTGTCTGTCTGAATAGAGACTGATCAGAGAAAACTAGAATATGTATTTCAGCAAAGCCCGCTTCTCTGGATGGCATCCACCGCTTCTTTAATTTTCTCGGGCGGCAGTACCAGGGCGAAGCGCACATACCCTTCTCCGTGAGGACCGAAGCTGGCGCCGGGAGTGACGATCACACCGGCTTTTTCCATCAGCTCCATACAGAAGGCCATGCTGTCTGTACGGCCGCCCGGGATTTTCGCCCAGACGAACATGGTGCCTTTTCCATTGGGCAGATCCCAGCCGATATTTCTGAGCCCTTCGCAGAGAGCGTCTCTGCGCTCCTGGTACAGGCGGCACTGTTCTTTTACACTGTCAAGAGAACCTTTCAGAGCTGCGATGCCCGCCTTCTGGATGGGAAGGAACATACCGAAATCAATCTGGCTTCTCAGTTTCCGGAGGGCGGCGATCACATCGGGACGCCCAACCAGAAAACTGATTCTGGCTCCGGTGACATTAAAGGATTTGGAAAGGCTGAAAAATTCCACGCCGATTTCCTTTGCGCCGGGTGTCGCCAGAAAGCTTCCGCCGTACGCTCCGTCATAGATAATGTCGCTGTACGCATTGTCATGAATAATGAGAATGTCATATTTCTTTCCGAATTCCACAATTTCTTCATAGAGCCCCGGTTCGGCTATGCTTCCCACCGGATTGGAGGGGAGGGAGACAATCATGTATTTGGCTTTTTTTGCCACTTCCTCCGGAATGCCTTTTACATATGGAAGAAAGTTATGTTCGGCTGTGAGGGGATAGTAGTAGGGAACCGCTCCGGCCATCAGACTTCCTGCGGCAAACACAGGATAGCAGGGATCCGGCAGAAGAACCGTATCTCCCTCGTCACAGAGCGCCATGCCAAGATGTCCCATTCCCTCCTGGCTTCCGTAAACGGACATGACCATATCCGGAGTGATTTCCACCTGGAAACGTTTCTGATAATATTCGCAGACTGCGTCCAGAAGCTCAGGAAGATCCCTGAGACTGTACTTCCAGTTGTCATCTTCCATGGCTGCATCGGCAAGAGCTTTTTTGATGTGTTCCGGCGTTTTGAAATCCGGTGTTCCCACACTCATATTATAAATTTTCATGCCCTGCCGCTCCAGTTCCATTCTCCGGTTATTGAGAGCGGCAAAGATTTCATCTCCGAATCTGTCCAGTCGTTTTGAAAAGTGCATTTTCATATCCTTCTTTCGTCTAAAAATTGCTTTTCTTATTCTACCATCACCGAAAGCAGAACACAAGGAAACTTTAGTTTTCTTCCATATCGTCCAGATTTTTCTTCAGCTCGATCATCTTGTCGCGAAGCTCTGCAGCCTGCTCGAAATTCAGGTCGGCTGCCGCCTGACGCATCTGTTTTTCCACTTCTTTGATCAGCTTCGTAAGTTCTTTGCGGTTCATGGACTCCGGATCTTTTTTCAGCTTCACCTCTGTTTCGGCTACAGCCTTGGAGACGGTGATCAGATCACGGACCGATTTTTTGATGGTAGTGGGAGTGATGCCGTGTTCTTTATTGTAGGCTTCCTGGATCGCGCGCCTTCGTTCTGTCTCCTGAATAGCGTTTTTCATGGAGTCTGTCATTACATCGGCATACATGATGACATGTCCTTCGCTGTTTCTAGCCGCACGCCCGATGGTCTGAATGAGAGAAACTTCAGAACGCAGGAAACCTTCCTTATCTGCATCCAGGATTGCCACCAGAGTAATCTCCGGAATATCCAGACCCTCACGGAGAAGATTGATTCCCACAAGTACATCAAAGACGTCCAGACGCATATCCCGGATGATTTCCGCACGCTCCAGCGTATCAATATCAGAGTGGAGATAACGAACCCGGATTCCTACATCCTTCATATAATCCGTAAGATCCTCCGCCATCCTTTTGGTGAGGGTGGTGATGAGAATTTTATGCCCTTTTTCCACTTCTTTATTGACCTCTCCGATGAGATCGTCGATCTGTCCTTCCACAGGACGAACCTCCACCTTGGGATCCAGAAGACCTGTGGGCCGGATAATCTGCTCTGCCCGGAGAAGCTCATGCTCCGCTTCGTACTGCCCGGGAGTGGCGGAGACAAAAAGTACCTGATCCAGTTTGCTTTCAAATTCCTGGAAACTTAAAGGACGGTTGTCCTTAGCGGAGGGAAGGCGGAAGCCGTAGTCCACAAGGGTCTGCTTGCGGCTCTGATCTCCGGCGTACATGCCTCCTACCTGGGAGACAGTCTTATGGGACTCATCGATGATCAGAAGAAAATCGTCCTTAAAATAATCCATAAGAGTATAGGGCGGCTGCCCCGGCGCAAGTCCGGTCAAATGTCTGGAATAATTCTCGATCCCGGAGCAGAAGCCGGTCTCTTTCATCATTTCCACATCAAAATTTGTCCGTTCCGCAATCCTCTGGGCTTCGATAAGTTTATCCTCGCTTTTGAAATATTCCACCTGCTCTTTCATTTCTTCCAGAATGGCGTCGGCAGCACGCCGGATCTGCTCCTGGGGAACTACATAATGGGAGGCCGGAAAGATCCCCACATGATTTTCCTCGCTTTTGATTTCCCCGGTCAGCACGTCAATATCGGTAATGCGCTCGATTTCATCTCCGAAGAACTCCACCCGGACCGCCCGGTCTGTGGCATTGGCGGGAAAGATCTCCAGCACATCGCCTTTTACCCGGAAGGTACCCCGGTGAAAATCCATTTCGTTCCGGGAATACTGGATATCGATAAGCTGCCGGATCACTTCGTCACGGTCCTTTTCCATGCCGGGGCGCAGAGAGATCATCATATCAAAGAATTCCTGGGGGGCGCCCAGACCATAGATACAGGACACTGACGACACGACGATCACGTCCCGGCGCTCGCAGAGCGCAGCTGTGGCGGAAAGACGCAGTTTATCGATTTCATCGTTGGTGGAAGCGTCCTTGGCGATATAGGTATCCGTGGAAGGAACATAGGCCTCCGGCTGGTAATAATCATAATAGGAGACAAAATATTCCACCGCGTTGTTGGGGAAAAATTCCTTGAACTCGCCGTAGAGCTGGGCGGCGAGGGTTTTGTTATGAGCCAGCACCAGCGTAGGCTTATTTAACTGCTGGATGACGTTTGCCATGGTAAAGGTCTTTCCGGAACCAGTGACTCCCAAAAGGGTCTCAAACTGGTTTCCCTCCTGAAATCCCTTTACCAGCTCGGCGATGGCCTTTGGCTGATCGCCAGTAGGCTTGTATTCTGATACTAATTCAAAATGATCCATATAAAATCTACTCCTTTGTAACTTTTGATACCATACATACAGGAAAATTGCCGGTGACAGTTTTTTTGTAACGTTCAATATCAGCTGCCATTAAAAAATCCTTCTTCAAATACCAACTCGGCGATGGCCTTTGGCACATTATAGCAAAGATAACGATAAAAGTATATAGGATGAAAACCAAAAAAGTACAAATGTTCGGGTGTACCTCTGTGATTTTTTATCATTTCTTCTGTATAGTGTTGTCATGCAGCTATCAAATATTCCTCAGCCACTTCGTCTATTTTCCTCGGCTTGAAGTAATCGTAGTATTTCGTTTCCCAGCTTTCCGGAAGGAACGGTAAGGACTGCTTCCTGCGGGGGATGAAAAGCGGCAGGGGCAATCTTTTACCGGTCTTTTGTGCAAAAAATGCAGATAGGAGAAGACTGTCCGGTAGAAAAATTTGTCTTGACAGACAAGAGGAAGAAGCTTATACTGAAAAAGTAAAAAATATGGGGAGCTTGTAAACAGGCTGAGAGGGAGTTGTGAACTTCGACCCAGGAACCTGATTTGGATAATGCCAATGTAGGAAGAAAGACGAGATTTCAGGAGATGGCAGTGTCCGTCTCCTTTTCTTTTTTGTGCGATACCCCAGAGGATAGACCTCTGAGAGATGTCCTGCTCTATGGTTCCATATAAAAACAGAATACAGATCACAGTTGAGAGTGAGCGAACGGGTTCATGAAGGGGTACACCACCACGGGTGTATTACTTTATGTACCCTTTTTTATTCTCTGGGTGACAACGATTCCGGAAAGGAGAGAAAGATGATCGTAAATGGAGAAAAGACGGTCTGGAAGGCCGGCCTGACGGTAGAGGGGCTGCTGAAAGCAGGAAATTACCGGACAGACCGGGTTGCCGTGGAAAAAAACGGAAAGATTGTTCCGAAGAAAAATTATGCCACAGAAGAGATCATGGAAGAGGATAGGATCGAGATCGTCAGTTTTGTGGGGGGAGGCTGATTTTATGGAGAAAAGGATCCCTTGCAGAGAAGATCTGCAAAATGCCCTTCTTGCCCGGTGTACAGGGGAAGAGGTGGAAAAACTGAGAAATGCAGAGGTGGCGGTGGCCGGTCTTGGAGGACTGGGGTCCCATGTGTCAGTGTTTCTGGTCAGAGCAGGAGTGGGACATCTTCACCTTATTGACTTCGATAAGGTGGATCTGACCAATCTGAACCGGCAGCATTATTTTATTTCCCATCTGGGTATGGATAAGACAGAAGCCTTGAAAGAACAGCTTCTTCAGATCAATCCATGGCTGGATATAAGGACCAGCTGTGAAAGGGTCACGGAAGAGAATATTCCCCGGCTTTTTCAGAGTGCAGATATTATCTGCGAAGCTTTTGACAGGCCGGAAAATAAGGCTATGCTTGTTAACGGCTGTCTGGAGCTTTTTCCTGAAAAACCTCTGATATGCGCCAGTGGCATGGGAGGCTTTGGAAGGAGCAATACGATCATCACCAGACAGGTGGGAAGAAATTTCTATCTCTGCGGAGACGGGACTTCCGGGATCGAAGAAGGGCAGGGGTTGGCAGCGCCCAGGGTAGCTCTATGCGCCTCCCATGAGGCAAACCAGATCCTGGAACTGATACTGAATGATACGAAAAAGAAATGAGGGAAGAAAAATGAACGATACAAAAGACACTTGGAAGATTGGAAACCATGAATTTACCTCCAGGTTTATCCTGGGATCCGGAAAATATTCTCTGGATCTGATAAAGGCGGCAGTAGAGCAGGCCGGGGCCCAGATCATTACGCTGGCTCTTCGTCGGGTAAACGAAGGAGGCGCCGCCAATATTCTGGATTATATCCCCCGGGGAGTCAGCCTCCTGCCGAATACTTCCGGAGCCAGAGACGCCCGGGAAGCCGTACGGATCGCCAGGCTTTCCAGAGAAGTCTGCGGCAGCGACCTGGTAAAAATTGAGATCATGCGGGATACCAGATATCTTCTTCCGGACAACCAGGAAACGATAAAAGCTACAGAGATCCTGGCAAAAGAAGGCTTTACTGTTATGCCCTATATGTATCCGGATCTGAATGTGGCCAGAGATCTGGTACAGGCAGGCGCCGCCTGCATCATGCCTCTGGGGGCGCCCATCGGTTCAAATAAAGGTCTGTGTACCAGAGAATTTATCCAGATCCTCATTGACGAGATCGATCTGCCGATTATCGTAGATGCCGGTATCGGAAGGCCTTCCCAGGCCTGCGAGGCTATGGAAATGGGGGCGGCAGCAGTGATGGCCAATACCGCCATTGCAACGGCAGGAGACGTGCCTCTTATGGCAGACGCCTTCCGCAAGGCTATAGAAGCAGGAAGAGAAGCTTATCTTTCCGGATTGGGAAGAATTATGGAGAAAGGAGCCAGCCCTTCCTCGCCTCTTACAGGATATCTTCAGGACTAGGAGGCAGAGATTATGAGTCAGGAAAATCACGTAAACGAAAGTATCATTAATGAAGAAGTAAAAGAATTTTTGGAAAAAGGAAAGCGGTCGGATCCTATGAAATATCTGCCGGATATGGAGATAATCCAAAGCGATGTAATGGATAAAGTCCGGGAGGCTGCAAAAAATTATGATTACGGTCTGTATACCGAGGTGGACGTAAAAAGAGCCCTTGCTCATGATTACAAGACCCCGGAAGATTTTAAGGCCCTCCTTTCTCCTGCGGCCCTGCCTCTGCTGGAGGAGATCGCCCAGTGCGCCCAGAAGGAGACCAGAAAACACTTTGGCAATTCCGTTTATATGTTCACCCCTATCTACATAGCAAATTACTGTGAAAATTACTGTATCTACTGCGGTTTTAACTGCCATAACAGGATCAAAAGAGCCCAGCTTACCTATGAAGAGATCGACAAGGAAATGGCGGCTATCGCCCAGTCCGGCCTTCAGGAGATCCTGATCCTTACAGGAGAGAGCAGGAAAAAATCTACGGTGGAATATATCGGAGAGGCCTGTAAGATCGCCAGAAAATATTTCCGGGTCATCGGTCTGGAGGTTTATCCTATGAATTCTGATGAGTATGCTTATCTCCATAAATGCGGAGCAGACTATGTGACTGTTTTCCAGGAGACCTATCATGCAGACAAGTATGAGACTCTTCATCTGGCAGGCCATAAGAGGATCTACCCCTATCGTGTCAACGCCCAGGAAAGAGCTCTGATGGGCGGTATGCGGGGTGTGGCTTTCGGCGCCCTTCTGGGACTGGACGATTTTCGGAAAGACGCCTTTGCCACAGGTATGCACGCCTGGTATTTACAGAAAAAATATCCCCAGGCAGAGATTTCTTTCTCCTGTCCCCGGCTCCGTCCTATTATTAATAACGATAAGATCAACCCTATGGACGTTCACGAGGCCCAGCTTCTTCAGGTAGTCTGCGCTTACCGTCTGTTTATGCCTTTTGCAGGGATCACTATTTCTACACGAGAGTGTGCCAGGGTAAGGGATAACCTGGTAAAGATCGCCGCTACCAAGATCTCTGCCGGCGTGAGCACTGGAATCGGAGAGCATGTAGAAGAGCTGGAGGATAAGGG
>DWYN01000019.1 GCA_019118645.1 Candidatus Blautia excrementipullorum
TGTTCAAATTGCTCAATAGTAAATATGTGGCCACGATTTTCAAAGGTTTTTCTCAAAGCTTCAGTTAGGATAGCGCCATCAAAGTCAAATTTATTTGCAAGATAATAGATGTCATAGTAATCCTTCATTCGACTGGAGAACTCCATCAGATTGAGAATGGCATCAATTTTTCAGCAATGGTTGTTTCGAGAGAGTATGTATTTACAGTAGGGGCTACAAAATCCTCTAACTGAGTTGGAATTCTACGTTTCTCCTGATTCGGTACGACGACATCTCCCACACCAAAGTCAATACTGAATGGAGTTTTGGTGTTCTTGATTCTTGCCACCAAGGAAGCACCGATTCCAGCGTATTTCTTTGTAACGGAGATTGGAGCAATACCCGTAATTTCAAATGTAACAAACTCATTACCTGTAGGTGTGGAAATGATATCTTCCAGCACTTTTTTCAACTGCTCTGGGGTATTTGGAACTCTCCTGAGCAGGAAATCTACATCCACGGTCACTCGACTATCAAAATCGGTAACCGAGTAAATAAACAGCCCGCCTTTCAGGACAAGTTTTTCGGAATATTTTGATTTCTCCAAGCGACGCAGGAATTCTTCCTGGCAAAAGAGCTGTAGGCACAGCTGATAGCTTCTTCCATTTTTCTTACTTTTATTTTTTAGCCGTGCAAGCACAGATGCAGCAGTATCAGCCATTCAGCAACACCTCCATTATTTCGGTAACTTTTTTGTATACTCTTAGTTTCTTTGCGTATCCTGAAAGGTTTTGTAGATTTTTTTTAGAATCATTTGCATAGGCGTTCAATGCCTTATTAAAGGTTTCATTGTCCAGTCTTGAACGATATTTGAAACAATCACAAATTGTACGCTCCCGATCATATATAGGAAGTATAATTCCGCTAAAGTCGTCAGTTGTTTTGCCCAGTTCATATATCTCTGGTTGTACATAGTAAGTTTGCAATGCCAACACATCTACGTCGAGTTTTGTTCGAGACATAGATCTCGGTACCGCAATAGACCATTTCCGAGGAGCAAAGTCACTATAGCCATAATGGAAAAGGGCTGATTCCACACAAACAATTGCCTTTGGAATCAGTGTTGCAAGTAGTCGTTCTTCTGAAGGTATATCCTCCTCGGCAAGTTGATAATATCCGTGTCGAATACGAGCAAGGTATCCGGCGTTACACATATTCACAACATCGACGGCACAGATTCCTGCGGCAACAAAATCTGCTGATTTGGCAATACCTCCCTTTTCTATAATAATCTGTTTTGCAAGCCTTCTATTATCCACATATTCACCAACTTTCGATATTAAAAATCACGCACACTTAATTTGTTTTTGTATCCGTATTTATTATAACATTTAGATTTAAATATTCAATATTTTCATACACAAATTTATGCTTATGTGTGCGGAATTATTGTCGTTTGACATCTAAAAACAAAGAATAAAATGATTACAATCACGAAATCATCAATTATTATGTGATAGCAACCGAAAAGTAAAGAAAAGACTTGATACTACTTATCGAAGAATAGCAAACAGCATTTTTCTTATGTGCCACTTATGCGTCGGTCAAAGTATTCACTCAACTCTTCCCACTCTTCACGATTCCCACAACGCCGTAGAAATTGTAAGTTCCTGATATATTATTGCTCCTTAAATCCGACTCTGTTATCATGATGGCATAGACACAAAGGACGCCCCCACACCTGCTGCAAATTTCTTTGTGTTCAAAAAGGAGGAAACTATCTTGAGTCAAGATCATAAGATAAAAATTGCCCTGTTACAGATTGCCCCCGGAAGTACACTGGAGGAGAATCTTGAAAAGGGGCTTCGCTGCTGCAAAAAAGCCAAACGAAAAGGGGCTGATATCGCCCTGTTCCCTGAAATGTGGAGTAATGGATACCATATTTATGGGCGTCCTGTAAGTGAATGGCAGGCAGAAGCGGTCTCTGTAGACAGCGACTTTGTGAGTGCTTTCGGACGTTTAGCCAGGGAGCTCGACATGGCTATCGGCATCACCCTACTTGAAAAATGCGAAACCGCGCCCCGCAATACAGTTGTTCTCTTTGACAGATACGGAGAGCGGAAATTTGTATATGCTAAAGTGCATACCTGCGACTTTGGCGCCGAGCATGATCTTACACCCGGCGAGGATTTTTATGTCTCAACCCTTGACACAGCGTGCGGTCCGTTGGAGGTTGGCGCTATGATCTGCTATGACAGGGAATTTCCTGAAAGCGCAAGGATTTTGATGCTCAAAGGAGCAGAACTGATCCTGGTTCCTAATGCCTGTCCGATGGAGATTAACCGGCTTTCCCAGCTCCGTGCCAGGGCCTATGAAAATATGACGGCGATCGCCACCTGCAATTATCCAGAAACAGTCCCCGACTGTAATGGACATTCCAGTGTTTTTGATGGAATCGCCTATCTTCCCGAGTCAGACGCTTCACGGGATACCTGCATTTTGCAGACAGATGGGCAGGAAGGGATATATATTGCAGAACTGGATCTGGAACAGCTTCGCAGCTATCGAGAAAGTGAGGTTCACGGCAATGCCTACCGGCATCCGAAAAAATACGGACTTTTGACAGACACCAGGATTCGTGAGCCGTTTATCAGAAATGACTACCGGGAATAAGATACTGATATGAATACCCACACGTACAAAAGGGGAATATAGGCGTCTGCCTGTATTCCCCTTTATAAATCCTATGTTCTCTGATCAGACTATTTTACCTCGACCAGCTCGATCCGGAAGTTTAATTCTTTTCCGGCCATCTCATGGTTTGCATCAAAAGTAATCGTCGTCTCTTCCTTTGCCACCACTTTCACCGGGAAGGGCTGTCCATACTGATTGGTCAGATAAACCTGCTGCCCAACCTGCGCTTCTTCGGATCCCGGAAGCTGTGCGATCTGGGCGGTAAATACTGCGTTTGGATCCGGCATGCCGTAGGCTTCCTCCGGCATCAAATGCACATCCACGATCTGTCCCACTTCCATATCCGCAACGGCAGCGTCAAATCCCGGGATCATCTGTCCGGCGCCGCAGACAAACTCCAGCGGTTCCCCACGGTCATAAGAAGAGTCAAACTGGGTTCCATCGTTAAAGGTTCCCTTATAGTGGGTACGGCAGGTCTTTCCTACGTTGCGTCCGGTCAGTGTCGGCTGTGCGCCGCATCCTCCGCCGCAGCTGCTCCCACAGCCGCCTCCGCAGGAATGGCCCTCTTCATGATCTCCACAGGAGTGGCCTTCCTCATGGTCTCCACAGCTGTGGCCTTCTCCGTGATGATGGTCACAGTTCGCTCCTGTAGACACCAGTTCTCCGTTCAGATAAGCTTCTACTGCCTGATCTGTATCTCCTTCTGCTCCGGAACATAATTCCACACCTGCCTCTGCAAGAGCAGCCTGGGCTCCACCGCCGATGCCGCCGCAGATCAGCACATCTACTTTCTGCTCCGCCAGGAGTCCTGCCAATGCGCCATGTCCTACGCCATTAGAACCGATCACTTCACTGGAAATGACCTGATTATTTTCCACTTCATATACCTTGAAAGACTCGGTTCTTCCAAAATGCTGAAATATGTTTCCATTATCATAAGTCACTGCTATTTTCATATCTGAAACCTCCCAAATATTTTCCTGCTTATTTTAACACATACAGGAAACTTTTTGAATACAACGCTTTATTTTTATTCTGCCCCCAAAAATGAAATTTTAAATTCCGCCTCCCCTAGGGGCAGTAGCGTTTACTTCTGCACAGTTGATATTTACTCTTTCATACATCCATGGTATGGTTATCTCTCCTTCTGACAGCAGTAGAAGGAGGCTAATCATGAGTAAATATATTCCTGGTAACCAAAAACATCTTACCCTTGAAAACCGTATCTATATCGAAAACGAACTAAATAAGGGCACTTCCTTTAAGGATATTGCCAGGTTCCTGTGCAAGGATCCTACCACAATCTCTAAAGAAGTCAGGGCTCACCGTCTCTCAGATTGGTATCACAAAGGGACTTTCTATAACGCCAAAAACTTCTGTATTCACCGCTATCACTGCAAGAAGACTAATGCCTGCGGAAAGATTGTCCTGTGCGGAAT
>DWYN01000181.1 GCA_019118645.1 Candidatus Blautia excrementipullorum
TTGCTTTTGCCGAAGATATTGCCTCTCACCCGGAACCTGGCTTCAAAGAGAAAAGAACAGCAGAGAAGACAGCTGCTCTTCTGGAAGAACTGGGATATGAGGTACATACGGGACTGGCGCTGACAGGCGTCCGTGGAGACTGGGGATCTGAGAAAGGCCCAAATCTTACGATTATCGGAGAGCTGGACGCGATTGGATGCAGGACACATCCTATGGCGGATCCGGCGACAGGCGTCGCTCATGCCTGCGGGCACCATGCCCAGATGGCTGCCATGATGGGAGCCGCTTTTGCTTTTGCGGATCCGGAAATAAAGAAGCAGCTGACAGGGTCCCTGTCCTTTTTCGCTGTGCCTGCGGAAGAATATATCGATGCGGACCGGCGCTCTGCGCTGAGGGAAAAGGGAATAAAGTTTGCGTCAGGAAAGAGCGAGCTGCTTCGCACGGGCGCATTTGACAGAACGGATATTGCCATGACGACACATGTGCATATGGTTCCTGTAGAAGAAGACTTTTACCTCGGAAATCCTGCCTGCAACGGATTTACCGCAGAGCGGGTAACAGTGCGGGGAAAGGCGGCTCATGCCGCGGTAGATCCCTGGAATGGAGTTAACGCGCTGAGCATTGCCACAAGCGCCATTCAGATGATGGCTCTGATGAGAGAGACTTTCCGGGAGGAAGATCATGTACGGCTTCACAATGTCATACGCAAAGCAGGGGATGTGCTGAACAGTGTGCCGGACGAGGCCGTAATTGAGACAAAAGTCAGGGCGGCATCTCTGGAAAGAATTCAGGAGATCCGCGGGAAAGTACACCGGGCATACGATGGTGCGGCCTATGCATTCGGCGGAAAAATTGAGAGAGAGGTTCTGCAGGGGTATATGCCCATTATCCCAAGAGACGCAGATGACGTGCTTGTGGAGGCAGCCAGGGAACTGAATCTCGAATACCGTACAGTTCAAAAGGGAGATTTCAATAACGCCTGCACGGATGTAGGAGATCTGAGCCAGATATTTCCGGTTGTGAATTTTACTTTCAAAGGGTTTGAGGGACAGCTTCACGGTGCGGATTTTAAAATCACAGATCTGGAGAAAGCTTTTATTCTTCCGGCCAAGCTCCTGGCGCTGACTGCATACAAACTTTTGAAAAACAACGGAGAGAAGGCGTTGGAAATCAGGAATAAATTTAAACCGGTCTTCCATATTCCGGATTATGTCCGCTATGTGGAGGAGCTTCTGGAACAAAAGTAGAAATATTTCTATACAGAAGACAAAAATAAAAATACAGGAGGTTTCTATAGGAAAAGAGAATGACAGAGATTTGTTTGGAATTGAAAGACATCAGGAAAGGATTTGAAAAAGAGACGGATGTTTTAAGAGGAATCAGCCTTGCCATAGGAAAGGGCGAGTTTATCACTCTTTTGGGTTCATCCGGATGCGGGAAGACGACTACTCTGAGAATTATTGCGGGTCTTGAGATGCCTGATGCAGGACAGGTATTCCTGGATGGAAAGGATGTGACTTCTCTGGCTCCGGAGGCGCGGGATGTGAATACGGTATTTCAGAATTACGCCCTGTTCCCGCATATGAATGTGGCTGACAATATCGGCTACGGTCTGAAGCTGAAAAAAACTCCCAAGGCGGAGATCAGGAAAAAGGTAAAAGAGATGCTGGAACTGGTACAGCTGTCGGGCTATGAAAAGAGAAAACCGTCGGAACTGTCCGGAGGACAGAAGCAGCGTGTGGCAATTGCCAGAGCTCTTGTGAATAACCCGAAGGTCCTTCTTCTGGATGAGCCGCTGGGTGCTCTGGATCTCCAGCTTCGCCGAGCCATGCAGATTGAGCTGAAACGTCTTCAGAAAAAACTGGGTATCACCTTCATTTATATTACGCACGATCAGGAGGAAGCCATTAATATGTCTGACCGGATCGCGGTAATGAATCAGGGAAAATTCGAGCAGATCGGAACCCCGGATGAGATCTATAATCATCCGAAAACCAGTTATGTGGCCACCTTTGTGGGGAATGCCAATATCCTGAAAGGAACAGCGCAGGGCATGGAAGGAGAGGACGTCTGCCGCGTAGCCCTTCCCGGAGGAGAAATGCTGGTTTTGTCAGAAAGCGGGCCGGTAAAACCGGGAGAAGCGGTGACACTGGCAGTGAGAAGCGAAAATATGAAAATTGAAGACAGCCGCGGATTGAAGGCAGAGGTTGTTGAGAAAAGTTTCGCAGGGGGACTTTTGCGGGTTGTGCTGAAGCTTTCAGACGGCACAGAGGTTATCGCAAGCCGCTATGGCATTGACGCGGGAGTACAGCCGGGCCAGCACCTTTATGTAAGCTTTGAGCCCGGGGATGCGGTTCTTGTGGACAGAGCGGAAGAGGGGAAAACATCCCGGGAGGCGGAAAATGCGTAGGCGCAGATCCAGCTCTGTCTGGATGATCCTGCCCCTGTATATCTTTACTCTTGTATTTGTGGCCGGTCCTCTGATCTACATGGTGGCTCTGAGCTTTTCCCAGTCGGCGGAAAGCTTTGGCGTGGAATGGGCTTTTACGCTGGAAAATTATAAAAAGATTCTGGATCCGGTATATCTTCAGACCTTCCGGGAATCCTTCCAGCTGGCGCTGACCAGCACAGCGATTATCTGCCTGCTGGGCTATCCTTTCGGATATTTTATGGCGAAGCTTTCAGAGGGATGGAAGAAAAAAGCAATGCTGTTTCTGATGCTGCCTTTCTGGGTGAACTCACTGATCCGCCTCTATGGATGGATTATTATTCTCCAGAATAAGGGGATCCTGAATTTTATTCTTCAGAAACTGGGAATTATAGACAAGCCGTTGAGAATCCTGTACAGCTATCCGGCGATTGTGGTTGGAATGGTGTACGTACTTCTGCCGTTTATGATTTTGTCTGTTTATTCCAGCGCGGAGAAACTGGACTGGTCTCTGGTAGAGGCGGCGAGAGATCTTGGAGCATCGAAGGCAAAGGCTTTCTGGACAGTATCCTTCAAGCTGACGCTTCCGGGACTCCTGTCAGGAATTATTCTGAGCTTCATTCCTTCCATGGGACTTTTCTTTATTGCGGATATTCTGGGAGGAAACAAGATTGTCCTGGTGGGAAGCCTGATCCAGGAGCAGATGACAAGAGGCAATAACTGGCCGTTTGCCGCAGCGCTGGCTGTTGTGCTGATGGTGCTTACCACCATTATGATTGTCCTGTACCGCAGGATCACAAATGTAAAAGAATTGGAGGGGATCGGATGAAAAAAAACACGAAGCTCTCCAGAGCGTACCTGATTCTTATATTTATCCTGATGTATCTGCCGGTTGCGGTGGTAATTATTTTTTCCTTTAATGAGTCAAAGCTTCCTGTACGGTTCAGCGGATTTTCCCTGCAGTGGTATGAGGAGCTTTTCCGGGACAACGATATGCTGGAAGCTTTGAGAAACAGCCTTGTTCTTGGAGTGTCAAGCTGTTTTCTGTCAGCTGTGATCGGAACCCTGGGGGCGGTAGGTCTTTCCAGGATCCGCTGGAAGACAAAGGGAATTCTGGAATATATTTCTATTCTTCCGCTGATGATACCGGAGATTATTCTCGGTATGGTTCTGATGGCATTTTTTTATCTTTTGAATATGCCTTTCGGAATGCTGACGCTGCTTCTCGGCCATACAGTTTTCTGCGTGCCTTATATACTTATGGAAGTAAAAGCGCGGCTTGCCGGCATGGATCCCTCTCTGGAAGAAGCGGCCAGAGACCTGGGAGCCGCTTCCTTCAGAGCTTTCTGGGATATTACGCTGCCTTTGATTATGCCGGCGGTCATGTCGGGGGCCCTTCTCGCCTTCGCCATGTCCATGGACGATGTCGTAATCAGCATTTTCGTAAACAGTCCCAGAGTTTCGACACTGCCTGTTAAGGTATATACTCAGTTAAAGACAGGCGTCACTCCGGAGATTAACGCACTCTGTACGCTGATGCTTGCTGTTACGGTTGCGGTTCTTCTTATTTATACACTTATCGGAAAAATTTCAAAAGGAAAGAATAGACTCTTTTCAACAAGGGAAAAGTAAGCTATACTGTAGCTACAGATTTATGTGGAAATCAGATCTGAAAATAAGAAAAGGAGAGATGACATGAAAAAAATATTAGCTGCTGCACTTTGTGCGGTTCTGGCAGTTCCCGCTATGGCTCTGCCGGTCAGCGCCGCTTCAGATGAGCTGGTGCTGTATACCTGGGAGAATATGTTCCCTCAGGAAGTGCTTGACGGTTTTGAGGAAGAAACAGGCATTAAGATTGTGTACTCTAATTTTGACACGGATGAGACCATGTTGGAGAGACTTTCCATGGCGGAAGGCGGAGACTACGACATTGTAATTGCTGATGATTATATTCTGGAAAATGTCATTCAGGAGGGACTGGCTGAGAAGCTGGATACATCGAAGCTTTCCGGATTTGAAAACATCAATCCGCTGTATCAGGGACAGTTCTATGATCCCAACGATGAGTATACGGTTCCTTACGGAGCGGGAATTCCGCTGATCGTTTATGACCCGGAGATGGTGGACATCGATATCAAGGGCTATAAAGATCTCTGGGATCCGTCTCTGGAAGACAGCATTGCCCTGATTGCCAATTACCGGGTGGTGAACGGAATCACAAATCTTGCTCTTGGGAAGAGCATGAATGAGGAAGACGTGGACTCTATCAAAGAAACAGGCGAGAAGCTCCTGGAGCTGGCTCCGAATGTGCGCCTGATTCAGGACGATAATACCCAGAACGCACTTCTGAACGGAGAGGCAAGCGTTGGATTCCTTTATACGTCCCAGGTAACTGCGGCTCTGGCGGAAAATCCGGATCTGGAAGTGGTATATCCGGAAGAAGGACTGGGATTCGGCATTATGGGAATGTTTATTCCGAGCCAGGCGCCGAACAAAGACGGAGCATACCAGTTTATGGATTATATTCTCCAGCCGGAGATTGCGGCACAGTGCTTCGATTATATCGGATATTACTGTACGAACAAAGCTGCTGACGAGTTTGTAAATCCGGATCTTGTTGTGCCGGATTCCGTGGAAAGTGGAGAAATCGTGCAGAATGTAAGCGATGAAGCAAATGAACAGTACAATAAGAACTGGACAGAATTCAGAGCTGCATGCGACTGACAGACACAAGGGGGATGTGGGATGGAAATTTTTAAAGGTACCGCTACCTTTTCAGGAATTGCCATCGGGAAAATACTATATTACAGCAGAGGAGAATACCAGATCCGCCAGTTTCTAGTAAGCAACATCAAAAAGGAAATCGAAGAGTTCCGGAAGGCAAGGGCGCAGGCAGCCCAAAGCCTTCAGGAATTATACGAAAAAAAACGCCTCCTGGATGAACAGGAGGCGAAAACCTTTCTTGAGCAGAAAAAAATTCTGGAATCAGAGAGTTTTCAGAGAGCTGTCGAAAGCTGTATCTCATCCGAAAAAGTAAACGCCGCTTATGCGGTGATGACAAACAGGGACGAGATTACGGAAACTTTCCGGACTCTGGAAGAACCGGCTATCCGCAGGAGGATTGCGGATATTCAGGAAATTTCCAACCGGCTGATTCAGATTCTGGGCGGGGCCTCCATTCACATCAATCTGGGGGATGAGCCTGTGATTCTGGTAACAGAATCACTGTCTCCCACAGAAATTATGGAAATGGATAAGGAGAAGCTCCTGGCGGTTGTCATGCATCACGGATCGGCTGTTTCTCATACCTCCATTGTAGCGAAGACCATGGAAATACCGACTCTGCTGGATATTGTCGCAGACGATGAGTGGGACGGATTGACGGCTATTGTGGACGGCTATACGGGAACGATGTATCTGGACCCGGATGAGGAGATCCAGAAAGAGTACGAGATTCGTCTGGAGGCGGACAAGAAAGAAAAGGAAGAACTCCTGAAGCTGAAAAATCAGAAAGATGTCACTGCAGACGGAAAAGAGATCGGTTTGTATGCCAATATCGGCAATATGAGCGACCTGAATAATGTCCTTTACTATGGAGCCGCAGGCATCGGCCTTTTGCGCAGCGAGTTTCAGTACCTGGGCCGGGAGAGATATCCCAGAGAGAGCGAGCTGTTTTCCGCATATAAAAAAATCGCGGAAACCATGGGAGACCGCCCAACCGTCATCCGGACGGCGGATCTCGGAGCCGATAAACAGGCGCCTTATCTGGAGATACCGGAAGAGACCAATCCCATTATGGGAAACCGGGGAATCCGGTTCTGCCTTGACCGGACGGAGATGTTTCAGGCGCAGCTGCGCGCAATTTACAGGGCCAGCGTTTACGGCAATCTTGCCATGATGTATCCCATGGTTTCGTCTGTAAAGGAAATGGATGAGATTGACCGGCTGATCCTGGAGGTAAAGAATGAGCTGAGAGAGCAGGATGTGCCTTTCCGCGATATCCGCACAAGCATTATGATCGAAACGCCGGCTGCTGTGATGATCAGCCGTGAGCTTGCCGGAAGAGTGGATTTTCTCAGTATCGGGACAAATGACCTGACGCAGTATACTCTGGCTATGGATCGCCAGAATCCGCTCCTCAGAGACAAATATGACGATCACCATCCGGCAATCCTGCGCATGATCCGTATGGTGGTTGAGGCGGCGCACCAGGAGGGAAAGGAAGTGGGAATCTGCGGAGAAATTGCTGCAGATACGGCCCTGACAGAAACTTTTCTCAGAATGGGAGTGGATTTCCTGTCCGTTGTGCCGGCATGTATTCTTCCCGTGCGAAAAGCGCTCAGAGAGACAGATCTCAGTATTCAGAGAGGATGATCGGAAAAGTGAAAAGCAAAGTGATTCTTCTTCCCTGCAGTTCTTACAGGGAAGATTTTGTTTATGCCAGCCTGAAACAGGGAATTGATCTTCTGGGAGGTCTGGAGGGACTGATTGGGAAAAAAGAAAAAATACTTCTGAAGCCGAATCTATTGAAAAAGGCCGAGACAGACCGTCCGGTAATCACTCACCCGGCCGTAGTGGGAATGTTTGGAAAGCTTTTAAGAGAAGAAGGATATGAAAATATTATTCTGGGCGATTCCTGCGGCGTCGGTTCAACTTCCCGGGTAATCAGCGGAACAGGAATGGACAGGTACCTGGAGAGACTGAATATTCCGGCTGTTGACTTTTCCGCGGGGGAGAAGGTGAAATATCCGGATGGGATCCAGGCAAAGGAGTTTATCCTTGCCAGGGAGATTCTGGACAGCGACTGTGTCATCTCTCTCTGCAAAATGAAGACACATGCGCTGGAGCGCATCACAGGGGCTGTAAAAAACAGCTACGGGTTTGTGTATGGACTCCACAAGGCAAAGGGGCATACGCAGTATCCAAGCGCGGACAGCTTTGCCAGAATGCTGGTGGATCTGAACCGCTTTGTGAAGCCGCGACTGTACATTATGGACGGGATTACGGCAATGGAAGGCAATGGACCTGGTTCAGGAGATCCGGTGGCCATGAATGTGATTTTGATGTCTGCGGATCCGGTAGCTCTGGACAGTGTTTTCTGCCGCCTGATTTCGCTAAAGCCACAGATGGTGCCTACCAATTACCATGGAGAGAAAATGGGGCTGGGAACCTGGAGAGAAGAAGAGATAGACGTTCTGACGCCGGAGGGTTCCATGCATATGGAAGAGATTGTGAAAAGATACGGAAACCCGGGATTCCGCGCGGACAGAAGGGCCGTGCGCCATGGCATCTGGGAACGGATGGCAAAGGCTCTGAATATTTTTCAGAAGAAGCCCTATATCGACGAAAGTCTCTGTGTAAAATGCGGGGTTTGCGTAAGAAGCTGCCCCGTGCCCGGAAAGGCGGTAGATTTTAAAAACGGCAGAAACAAGGCTCCGGTATATGATTATAAAAAATGTATCCGCTGTTTCTGCTGCCAGGAAATGTGCCCGGAAAAGGCGATTAAAGTGAAATGAGAAAAGGTGCCTCGAAGGAAGGCAGATGATCTGCTCCCTTCAGAGACACCTTTTTTATCGGATAATTTTGGAAAGCTCCCGGATAAATTCCGGGGTGGTTCCGCAGCAGCCGCCCACAATGGAAGCGCCGGCGCTTATCAGAACCTCCATATGGCGGGCAAAATCAGAGGGAGACATGCTGTAGACGGCATTTCCCTGGTCGTCAATCACCGGCATTCCTGCGTTGGGCTTCGCAATTACCGGAACGGAAACCGCTTCTCTGATATTCCGTACAATGGAAACAAGCTGGTCCGGTCCAACAGAACAGTTGATTCCCACGGCGTCAGCCCCTGCGCCCTCCAGAGCCGCGGCAGCCTCCACAGCGTTTCCGCCGCTGAAAATGCTTCCGTCCGCCTCTACGGTAACGGTGCACATAATCGGAAGATCGCACACAGAATGGGCAGCGTCTACAGCGGCCAGGGTTTCCTCAATATTGATCATGGTTTCGGCTACAATCAGATCCACGCCGGCTTCAGCCAGAATTTCAATCTGTTCCCGGTACATTTCATAAGCGGTTTCATATGTATAATCGCCGTCAGCGGTGATGAACTGTCCCGAGGTGGTGATGTCCCCTGCCACATAGCAGCGGTTTCCGGCAGCCTCCTGAGAATAGGACACCAGTCTGCGGTTGATTTCCCGAATGCGGCTTTCCAGATGGTGACTTGCAAGATTTATCCAGTTTCCTCCAAAAGTGGGGGCGTAAATGATTTGACTGCCTGCATCGATATAATCCTTCTGCAAATTCTGTATGATGTCTTTGTGATCAATTACCCACTGCTCTGTGCAGACTCCTCTGGGCATTCCCCGGGCCATCAGATTGGATCCTGTTGCTCCGTCCAGGAGAATTACGCTGCGGCTGAGTTCCTGAAATTCCTGTTTTGTCAATGCGACTGCCTCCCTGCTGTATATTTCTTTCTGTTTGTCATTCTGCATTTTGCAGATAGCTTTATTATTATATCATGAGAGAAAGAGATTGACTATATTTTTCCTGGAAAGTTCTGCTGCGGAATTTTGGAAATAAAATATATAGAAAGGCACAGGAGAACAGCTGCACCAGAATCAGGAGGATACTATGAATTTATTTGATTTCACTTATTGCGGAAATTACAATCGGCAGATACAGAATCTTTCCAGGATTGTTCCGGAAAAATGGAGCTTTGAGGGAGCGGAGGACAACGGGATACTGAAAGGATATCTGGAACATACTTTTCAGCGTGTTTACGAAGAGGGGAAAGTCCAGGAAACCGGGAATTATGCGATTTTTAATACAGGGCTGTTCAACCATTATTATCAGCCCGTGTATGCTTATTTTGTTCCGAATCTTGTTCCGGACAGGCAGAAATGGTTCCTGGAAGGATTCTATACAGAATATTATCTGTTAAAATCAGGTATTGTAAATCTTCCGGAGCGGGCGGAATATGTAAAAGATCCCGCGGAACTGGTTTTTGACGCTCATCTGGATATTATTCCACAGTATGAGCACATATTCGGAGAGGAAGAGAATCTGCAGAGGCTGCCGGAAAACGTCCGCACAAGCAGAATGAGGGTACAGCTTTTTGACGGGGCTCTGCGCCAGACCAGACATATGCTGGAGGCGGACTACCGTACAGCGGTTCCGCAGTATTATAATCACGGAATTCAGCTTCTTGTTCCGGTTTGCCTTCAGAGTCCGGGAAAGGCGGATCTGGCTCTCGCCTGTGTAAAAACGGCCGATAATAAAAAATATCTGGGAAGGACATGCCTGACCCTGAAAATGGCATATCACAACGCAAGACTGCTGGCAAAACTGGACAGCAGCTGGCTGCATCCCTGAAACAGAAAAATTTTGCAGGATTATTTTTAAATTCATGTAAAACATATTGAAATCCCGTGGTTTTTATGATATACAGGAAAGGCTGCACTATCTGAAAACAACGGGATTTTTTGGAGGGAAAAGGATGAGCAATAAGCTGATTGATTTTATGCATATTTCCAAGTCTTATGGAATGCAGACAGTTCTCGATGACCTGAATCTTTATATAAGGGAAAATGAGTTTCTTACGCTGCTGGGCCCGAGCGGCTGCGGGAAAACCACGACGCTGCGCATTTTAGGCGGATTTGAGTCCCCGGATACGGGAAAAGTGATTTTTGACGGGGAGGACATTACGAACCTTCCGCCCAACAAACGCCAGTTAAATACAGTTTTTCAGAAATATGCCCTTTTTACGCATATGACCATAGCGGAAAATATTGCTTTTGGCCTGAAGATCAAAAATAAAAGCAGACAATATATACATGATAAAATTAAATATGCTCTGAAACTGGTGAACCTTGACGGGTATGAAAACAGAATGCCGGATTCTTTAAGCGGCGGACAGCAGCAGAGAATTGCCATTGCCCGGGCTATTGTAAATGAGCCCAAAGTGCTTCTTCTGGACGAACCTCTGGGCGCTCTTGATCTGAAGCTGCGGCAGGACATGCAGTATGAGCTGATCCGGCTGAAAAATGAGCTGGGAATTACCTTCCTCTATGTGACCCATGACCAGGAGGAAGCGCTTACCATGTCGGACACCATCGTGGTGATGAACCAGGGATATATTCAGCAGATCGGGACTCCGGAAAAAATTTATAACGAACCAGAGAATGCGTTTGTGGCTGATTTTATCGGAGAGAGCAACATCATTTCCGCCACGATGGTAAAAGACCGCCTGGTGAAAATTCTTGGGGTTCCTTTCCCCTGCGTGGACGAGGGCTTCGGACAGAATACGCCCGTGGATGTGGTGATCCGGCCGGAGGACATTGACCTTCTCAAGCCGGGACAGGGCAGTATGGACGGCGTGGTGACGCATCTGATTTTTAAAGGCGTCCATTATGAAATGGAAGTTATGGCCAACAATTATGAGTGGCTGGTACATAGTACGGACATGTTTCCGGTAGGCACAGAAGTCAGCATTCATGTGGACCCCTATGACATTCAGATTATGAAAAAACCGGAGTCAGAAGATGAGGAGGCGGCAAATGTTGAAGAGTAAGCGTCTGCTGGCCGGCCCGTATCTTTTCTGGTCCGTGTCTTTTGTGGTGATTCCCCTGCTGGTGATCGTATATTATGCGTTTACCAATGACGAGGGAGGATTTACTTTTTCCAACCTGGCACAGATTACAACTGCCGAAAATCTGAAAGCTCTGGGACTTTCGATCCTCCTTTCTTTTTTCAGTACGGCGGTCTGTCTGATACTTGCCTATCCGCTGGCAATGATCCTCAGCCAGCGCCAGGTCAGCCAGACGAGCTTTACAGTGCTGATTTTTATACTGCCGATGTGGATGAACTTTTTGCTGCGGACTATGGCGTGGCAGACACTGCTGGAAAAAAACGGAGTAATCAACAGTATTCTGAGCTTTCTTCATCTGCCGGCGCTGGAGATTATTAATACGCCTTTTGCCATTATTCTCGGAATGGTATATAATTTTCTGCCCTTTATGGTCCTGCCTATTTATAATGTGCTGATCAAGATTGACCCCAATGTGCTGAACGCGGCAAGAGATCTGGGGGCGAATCCGGTGCAGACCTTTGTGAAGGTGACGCTGCCGTTGAGCATTCCCGGCGTGATCAGCGGGATTACCATGGTTTTTGTCCCCGCTCTGACAACTTTTGTAATTTCAGATCTTCTGGGAGGGGGAAAAATCCTTCTGATCGGGAACGTAATTGAGCAGTCTTTCAAACAGAACAGCAACTGGCACGTGGGAAGCGGGCTGTCCCTTGTCCTGATGGTATTTATTATTGCCAGCATGGCTCTTGTGGCAAAATATGACAAAGAGGAAGGAGGCGCGGCCTTTTGATCAGAAAAGCAATTCAGAAAATATACATGGCTCTTATTTTTCTTCTGCTGTATGCTCCCATTGTCACCCTGATTGTTCTTTCATTCAACCAGTCCAGGACAAGAGCAAAATGGGGAGGATTTACCCTGAAGTGGTATCAGGAGCTGTTTAAAAATGAGCAGATCATGAGCGCCTTTTATACAACGCTGATTATCGCCTTCCTTTCAGCGGCTGCAGCCACACTGATCGGTACGGCCGCCTCTGTTGCCATACAGGGAATGAAACAGAAATGGAAAACTTTCTATATGGGACTGACAAATATTCCCATGATGAACGCGGAGATTGTGATGGGAGTTTCTTTGATGCTTCTTTTTATTGCGTTTCGTATGACTCTCGGTTTCGGGACAATCCTGATCGCTCATATAACATTTAACATTCCTTATGTAATATTAAGCGTATCGCCGAAACTCAGGCAGACCAGCCGGCATACTTACGAGGCTGCCCTGGATTTGGGCGCTTCTCCGGTAAAAGCATTTTTTAAGGTGGTGTTTCCGGATATCGTGCCCGGTGTTTTGTCAGGATTTATGCTGGCTTTTACCATGTCTCTGGACGATTTCGTGATTACACATTTTACAAAGGGACCGGGAATCGACACCCTTTCCACCAAAATTTACACAGAGGTCCGGAAAGGAATCAAACCGGAGATTTATGCGCTTTCCACCATCCTCTTTGTGACAGTGCTCGTGCTTTTGATTCTTGTAAACTATTCTCCTGACAAAAAAGACGAAGGAGAAGAAAAGAAAAGGAGGAAGGCTCCTTCCAGAGTAAAAGGAATTCTCCTGCGCCGCGTAATTCCCGCGGCCATCTGTGTGGTGTTTATCGGCGGAGGCATTTATTATGCCAGTGAAAATAAAATTATGAATTCGGAAAAGGTGGTCGTATATAACTGGGGAGAATACATTGATCCGGAAGCGCTGTCAATGTTTGAGGAAGAAACAGGAATCGACGTGGTGTATGAAGAATTCGAAACCAATGAAATTCTTTATCCCAAGGTGAGCTCAGGAGCGATTGCCTACGATGCTATATGCCCCAGCGATTATATGATTCAGCGCATGATGGAAAACGACCTTCTTGCGGAGATTAATTTTGAGAATATTCCGAATATCAAGTATATCGGAGAGGACTACATGGAACAGTCCAGACAGTTTGACCCGGAAAATAAATACTCGGTTCCGTACTGCTGGGGAACGGTGGGCATTCTCTACAATAAGACCATGGTGGATGAGCCGGTGGACAGCTGGGCGATTCTCTGGGACGAAAAATATAAAGATAATATCCTGATGCAGGATTCTGTCCGGGACGCTTTTGGCGTTGCACTTAAATATCTGGGATATTCCCTGAATTCTACGGATCTGGATGAGCTGACGGAGGCGAGAGATCTTCTGATCGGGCAGAAGCCTCTTGTGCAGGCTTATGTCATTGATCAGGTCAGGGATAAGATGATTGGAAATGAAGCCGCTATTGGGGTGATTTACTCCGGTGAGGCAATCTATACCCAGAAGGAGAATCCGGATCTGGAGTATGTGGTGCCAAAAGAGGGATCAAATATCTGGATAGATTCCTGGGTGATCCCGAAAAATGCGGAAAACAAGGAAAACGCGGAGAAATTCATCAATTTCCTCTGCAGGCCGGACATTGCCCTTATGAACTTCGAGTACATTACATATTCTACGCCAAATACTGCGGCCAGAGAAATGATTGAAGATGAATCGGTCCGCAACAGTGAGATTGCCTTTCCGGATCTTTCTTCTCTTCCGGAGCTGGAAACTTTCCAGTACCTTGGACAGAAGGCGGATGAAGTTTACGGGGAATTATGGAATCAGGTAAAATCCTCCTGAAATCTGAGGAAAGCTGACGGCTGATTTCTGTCTGTCCTGCCAGAAACGGCATGTCTCTGAAAAAACGCGGCCTGTACCCTGTTTGCTGTTAAAGAGAGCAGGGAGGCGCAGGCCGCATTTTTGCTTCAGGAATTTTTCAGGCAGTGCTTTTCGATGAGATTCAGGATGCCGTATAGAATCATGGCAATGATGCACAGAATCAGTATGGACATTAAGACAGTGGTGAGCTTGAAAGTCTGGCTGGAATAGATGATCAGGTAGCCCAGCCCCTGCCGCGCGCCGATGAATTCTCCGATAATCACGCCCACCAGGCAGAGACCGATATTTACTTTCATGACGCTTAAGATCAAAGGAACAGAAGATGGAAGGACGATTTTCGTCAGTTCATCTTTTTTTGTGCCTCCGAGAGTGGCGATCAGCTTCAGCTTTTCCGGGTCTGTTTCGTGGAAGCCTGTGTACAGATTGATGATGGAGCCGAAAATAGCCACAGACATCCCTGCCACAACAATCGTCCGCTCATTTGCGCCCAGCCATACAATGAGAAGCGGGGCCAGAGCAGATTTCGGCAGACTGTTCAGGACGACCAGATAAGGCTCCAGAATCCGGGACAGCTTTGGAAAGGACCAGAGCAGAACGGCGGTTCCAGTGCCGAGAGCGACGACAAAGAAGAAACTGATCAGTGTTTCTGCCAGTGTTATGCCGATGTGGGTGAATAATTCCTGGTTCTGGCTCATCTCAATAAAATTTTGGACAATTGCCGCAGGACTGCTGAAAATAAAGGAATCGATCCATCCTTTTCTGGCGGATACTTCCCAGAGAAGCAGAAAGCCCAGGAAGATCAGAATCCTGGACAGATTGATCAGGTGTTTTTCTCTTTTTCGTTTTGCCAGATAAAGTCTCTGTTCTGCAGAGGGTTCATGCATTCTGATTCAGCTCCTTCCAGATGAGATTAAAATAAGACTTAAAATTCGGAGCGCTTCTGGAGGAGAGAGGCGTCCTGTTTTCAATATCCAGACTTATCGGAATGATATCGGAGACAGAGGCCGGCCTCCGGGTGAGGATAATTACCCGGTCCGCCATGCTGATCGCTTCGGAAATATCGTGGGTGACCAGGATCGCCGGCTTTTTTTCTTTTTGAAGGATTTTTCCGATATCGTCGCTGACATTAAGCCTTGTCTGGTAGTCCAGGGCAGAAAAAGGCTCATCCAGAAGAAGCAGATCCGGCTGCAGAGCAAGTGTGCGGATCAGAGCGGCCCGCTGCCTCATGCCTCCGGAAAGCTGGGAAGGACGGGAGGAACGGAATTTGTCCAAACCGTAAGTGCGGAGCATGCTTTCAATATAGGAGAGCTTTTCCGCGGTAATTTCTTTTCGGATTTCAAGGCCGAGAAGCACATTTTTGTAGACGCTGCGCCATTCCAGAAGATGATCTTTCTGAAGCATGTAGCCGATGCGGGAATCTCCCCGGGATATAGGAGAACCGTTCATCAGCACAGTTCCTCCCTCCGGCTCCAAAAGTCCGCAGATAACGTTCAGAAGAGTGGATTTCCCGCAGCCGGAGGGGCCCACGATGGCAAGAAATTCACCGGGCATCAGATGAAAGGATATATGTGAAAGGGCTTTCGTTTCCCCGGAAGGCGTATGGTAAGAAAGAGAAATATCTCTTACTTCTAAAAGCGGCTTCATAGAAGTACCTCCATTTTTGTATATGTTTATGATATGCGCAGGAGGATTCTTGTGTTATGATAGGAAGCAAAAGAAACAAGAAGCGGAGGAAGATCAGTGAACAGAAATTATCAGAAAGACCTGGACAGGCTGCTGCAAAATATAGAAAAAGAAAACAGGGTTCCAAGACTGTTTCTCCACAGCTGCTGCGCGCCATGCAGCAGTTACGTGCTGGAATATCTTTCCGAGTACTTTGAGATCACCCTGTTTTTTTACAATCCGAATATCTCGCCGAGAGAGGAGTATGAAAAGCGGGTGCAGGAACTTCGGCGCATGACAGAGGAGATGAAATTCCGGCATCCTGTACATGTGAAGGAGGGAGTGTACCGTCCGGAGGATTTTTATGAAATGGCAAAAGGCCTGGAGAATGTTCCGGAAGGCGGAGAACGGTGCTTCCGCTGCTACAGGCTCCGTATGGAGGAAGCGGCAAAACTGGCGAAAGAGGGTAAATACGACTACTTTACTACCACCCTGTCGATCAGTCCTCTGAAAAACGCCCCGAAAATCAATGAGATCGGAGAAGAGCTTGGAGAAATTTACGGGGTTGCCCATCTGCCGTCGGATTTCAAGAAAAAGAACGGATACAAACGCTCCATTGAACTCTCTGCGGAATACGGGCTGTATCGTCAGAACTACTGTGGATGCGTCTTTTCCAGGAGAGAACAGGAGAAGAAAAAAGAAGCAGGAGAGAGGAGAGCGCAGGAATCCCAGGATTCTTCTTTGAATTTTACGGGAAGTGTGGTACACTGATATTGCCGCGTCCGCCAAATGAAAATGGTTCCGCCGGAGGCGGGAATAAATTATATACAGAAATGAGGAAAATATATGGCACAGTTATGGGGAGGCCGTTTTACAAAGGAAACGGACAAGCTGGTTTACAATTTTAACGCGTCGATCTCATTCGACCGGAAATTCTATAAACAGGATATTATGGGAAGCAGAGCTCATGTGAAGATGCTGGCAAAGCAGGGAATTCTTACCGGGAAGGAGCGGGATCAGATCCTGGAGGGACTGGACGGAATTCTCCGCGACGTAGAGAACGGAACACTTGAGATCACTTCGGAGTATGAGGACATTCACAGCTTTGTGGAGGCGAATCTGATCGACCGCATCGGAGATCCCGGCAAGAAGCTCCATACAGGAAGGAGCCGCAACGACCAGGTGGCTCTGGATATGAAACTGTATGTAAGGGACGAGATTGACGAGATTGACGGAGAGCTGAAAACACTCCTTCAGGAGCTGCTCTCCCTGATGGAAAAAAACGTAGATACCTATATGCCGGGCTTTACTCATCTTCAGAAGGCACAGCCGGTAACGCTGGCTCATCATATCGGCGCGTACTTCGAAATGTTCCGGAGAGACAGGGGACGTATGGCGGACATCCGCAAAAGAATGAATCTCTGCCCTCTGGGAGCAGGCGCCCTTGCGGGAACCACCTATCCTCTGGACAGAGAATATACGGCGGAGCTTCTGGGATTTGACGGTCCTACCAGAAACAGTATGGATTCCGTATCCGACAGAGATTATGTGATTGAACTTTTGTCTGCTCTTTCTACGGTTATGATGCATCTCAGCCGTTTTTCCGAGGAGATTATCCTCTGGAACTCCAATGAATACGGCTTTGTTGAGATTGATGACGCTTACAGCACAGGAAGCAGCATTATGCCTCAGAAAAAGAATCCGGATATCGCGGAGCTCCTGCGTGGAAAAACAGGCCGTGTCTATGGGGCGCTGATGTCGATTCTTACAACCATGAAAGGGATTCCGCTGGCTTATAACAAGGATATGCAGGAGGACAAAGAGCTGACTTTTGACGCGATAGATACTGTGAAAGGCTGCCTCCGACTGTTTGCCGGCATGATCTCAACCATGGAATTCCATAAGGACGTGATGGAGGCCAGCGCGAAAAACGGATTTACCAACGCAACAGATGCGGCGGACTATCTGGTGAATCACGGCGTGCCTTTCCGTGATGCCCACGGAATTGTAGGACGGCTGGTTCTTCTCTGCATTGAGAAAGGAATTTCTCTGGACGAACTGCCGCTGGAGGAATATCAGAAACTCAGTCCGGCATTTGAAGAGGACATTTATGAGGCGGTCAGCATGAAAACCTGCGTGGAAAAAAGGGAAACCTACGGAGCTCCGGGACCGCAGGCTATGAAGAAGGTCATTGAGGAAAACAGGGAATATCTGGAGCAGAATTAAAGAGAGCGGAAAAGAAATCGCAAAAAATGCTTGCATTTTTTTGAAAATTGTTATAGTATTTACTAGAAAAACAAATGTATGTTGTACAAAGACATAAAGCGAGGAGACGTATTATGAGTGAAAAACTGAAAGTCGGTATTTTAGGAGCTACCGGAATGGTAGGACAGAGATTCATTTCCCTTCTGGAAAATCATCCGTGGTTTGAAGTGGTTACTCTGGCAGCTAGCGCAAGAAGCGCCGGAAAGACATATGAGGAAGCTGTAGGCGGAAGATGGAAAATGGATACTCCGATGCCGGAAGCGGTAAAGAATATCGTTGTTATGAACGTCAATGAAGTAGAAAAAGTTGCTTCTACAGTAGATTTTGTTTTCTCAGCGGTAGATATGTCCAAGGAAGAGATTAAGTCTATTGAAGAAGAATACGCAAAGACAGAGACCCCGGTTGTTTCCAATAACAGCGCTCACCGCTGGACACCGGATGTTCCTATGGTTGTGCCGGAAATCAATCCGGAACATTTTGACATTATTGCAGACCAGAAAAAACGCCTGGGAACTACAAGAGGATTTATCGCAGTTAAGCCGAACTGTTCGATTCAGAGTTATGCGCCTGTTCTTACCGCGTGGAAAGAGTTTGAGCCGTATGAGGTAGTGGCAACAACTTATCAGGCAATTTCCGGCGCCGGAAAGACGTTTAAGGACTGGCCGGAAATGGAGCATAACATTATCCCGTATATCGGCGGCGAGGAAGAGAAGAGCGAAAAAGAACCCCTGAAACTGTGGGGCAGAATTGAAAACGGCGCGATCGTTCCTGCAACAGAACCAGTGATCACCTGCCAGTGCGTACGTGTACCGGTTCTCAACGGACACACGGCGGCTGTATTTGTGAAATTCCGCCGGAAACCTACCAAAGAGCAGCTGATTGAGGCTCTGAAAAACTTCAGAGGCATTCCGCAGGAGCTGGAGCTTCCCAGCGCTCCGAAGCAGTTTATCCAGTATCTTGAAGAGGATAACCGTCCCCAGGTTACCGAGGACGTGGATTATGAACATGGAATGGGCGTTTCTGTGGGACGTCTCCGTGAGGATACGGTTTATGATTTCAAATTTATCGGACTTTCTCACAACACAGTAAGAGGCGCCGCAGGCGGAGCAATTCTCTGCGCGGAAACCTTAAAAGCAAAGGGTTATATTACAAAGAAATAAGAATACCATAAAACAGAATACCCCAGAGGATCATATCATGAAACAGGCTTCCGGATACTTGAAAATGCAAAAGTATCCGGGAGCTTTTGTCTTTTGCTGCTGTGAATATCATGAAAGCGAAAGCATTGAAGGGGAAAAAAATAGCTGATATAATGAGAAGGTCAAAATCGTTAGATTGTGGATTTAACGGAATATTTACGGCAAAAGATTTTACGGAGGAATATCTTCATGAAAACGCAAAGAACGAAGCCTGAACTCGACGTAAAAACAGAACTCTATTCTCTTCTGCTTCTGGCAGGCGGGAAGAGCAGCCGTATGGGAAGAGACAAGGCGGAACTTCTTCTGGACGGAAAGAGTTTCATGGAATGTCTTGTGGACAAAGCCCAGAAGCTTGGAATCAGAGAGAAGTATCTCTCCGGCCATAGCTGGGAGGGAGAGGGGATACACATAATTCCCGACAGATATAGCGGCCGGGGACCGCTGGGCGGGATGCACGCCTGCTTTCTTGCCATGGACACGCCATATGCCCTGGTCCTTCCGGTGGATGTGCCTCAGATTCCAATGAATGTGCTGGAAACACTCCTGACCGCTCACGGCAGGCTGCTTTCCGGAGATGGAAAAAGGAAGGAAGAAAAAACAGACCGGAAATCTCTTCGTCCGCTGCTTCTTTCTCATGGAAGGCGCATCGAGCCTATTATCGGGATTTATCCCACAGCGCTGGGAAAGCGGATTGGAGAGCTGATTGAGGAAAAGTCCGCCCCGGTATTCCGTCTCCTTGAAGAAACCGGCTATGAGATCTGCCGGGTTCCTGTGCAGGAGTGGGAGATGGGGAATATCAATACGCCGGAAGATTATAAATCGCTGCTTGAGCGGCAGAAAAGAGGAATAGAAAAATGAGGGAAGGAATTTTGCTGGAAGAGGCCCTGGAGCTGATTCTGGAAAGAGTACATAAAATTACGGACACGGTTAAGGTAAAAGTCAGTGAAGGGGGCGGCTTCTGCCTTGCCGAGGATATATACGCCCCTCTGGACAACCCGCCTTTTCCCCGCTCTCCTGTAGACGGCTATGCAGTGCGGGCGGAGGACTTAAAAGACGCGGGTCAGGAGCATCCGGCAATACTGAAAGTCGCAGGCTATATTTATGCCGGGGACGATGGACAGTCGTATTCGCTGAGGCCGGGGGAAGCGTACCGGATCATGACAGGCGCGCCTTTTCCCCTGGGAGCGGACACAGCTGTAAAACAGGAGGACACCGATTATGGCGAAGACACGGTAAAAATTTATAAGAGCCAGAAATCCTATGATAATTACTGCTTCCGGGGCGAGGACTACAAGAGGGGATGCCTTCTTCTGAGAAAGGGCACATGTCTGACTTTTGCAGAGCAGGGGATTCTTTCCGGAATCGGCTATACGGAGATCAAAGTGTTCCGAAAGCCGGTGATCCGGGTCTTTACCACCGGAGACGAATTGTGCCTGCCGGGACAGCCTCTGCCGCCGGGAAAAATTTACGATTCCAATGGAATGATGGTCTCTGCCCGCCTGAGGGAGCTGGGAACACCGCCGGAATCTGTCTGTCATCAGCCGGACAGTGAGGAAAAACTGGCCGAAGCGCTCCGCAGTGCGGCAGAGGACGCGGATCTGATCGTTACCACAGGCGGAGTATCTGTAGGAAAGAAGGATATTCTTCACGGCGCTCTGGCAAAGCTCGGAGCGAAAAAAATATTCTGGCGCATAAAGCTTCAGCCGGGGATGCCGACAATTTTTTCCATATATCAGAACACCTGTATTTTATCGCTCTCCGGAAATCCCTTTGGCGCCATGGCAAATCTGGAGCTGCTGCTCCGCCCGGCGCTTTCGAAAATCACGGGAGATACGGGATTTCAGATGGAACGCAGGCCGGGCGTGATGGAAACGGATTTTGGGAAGAAAAGTAAAGTGCGGCGATTTGTACGGGCAGTATACAGGGACGGGACGGTTTCCTTCCCTCAGGGAATTTACTCCTCGGGGGCTATCGGGACACTCAGGGGATGCAACTGCCTTCTGGATGTGCCTGCCGGAACCGAGTCTGTTAAGGCCGGAGAGAAGGTGACGGTATGGATGCTGTGAGACCGTTCATCGCGGCGGTCAGCGGCGTGAAAAACTCCGGTAAGACCACTTTTCTGGAAAAACTGATCCCGGAGCTGAAAAAAAGAGGATGCCGCGCGGCGGTGATCAAACATGACGGGCATGAATTCCAGCCGGATACAGAAGGCACAGATACTTTCCGTCTCAGGCAGGCAGGCGCTTACGGCACCTGCATTTTTTCCGGGAGCCGGTGGATGGCGGTAAAGGAACAGCCGGACTGCGGACCGGAACAACTGGCGTCTCTTTTTCCTGAGGCGGATGTGATTCTTGTGGAAGGAATGAAGAAATCATCTTATCCGAAATTTGAAATTATCCGGAAGGAAAACTTCCGGGAGAGTGTCTGCGATCCGGAAACGATTCTTGCTCTGGTGACAGATACAGAATTAAAAATCGCCGGAATTCCGTCTTTGGGAATGGAAGATATCGGAAAATGTGCCGACCTTCTTCTGAAGGAGTTGGAAAAATACAAAAAACAGAAAAAAATATAAGAAACTTTTGCTTTTTCCTTGATGAGAAAATATATCAATGATAAAATATAAACGAACATGAAATGTAATGGGAGGAGGAGCATTTATGGCTTTGAAACAGGTTCAGACAACCTGCCCGTACTGCGGCGCAGGGTGTCAGATTATGTTTACCGTTGATCCTGATGCGAATAAAATCGTAGAAGCAGTGCCTGCCAAAGGCAGGACAAACGACGGAACCCTCTGCCTGAAAGGTCATTACGGCTGGGATTATCTGAATGATCCTCAGATACTTACCAAGCGTCTGCGCAAGCCAATGATTCGAAAAGGGGGAAAGAAAGCGCCTCTGGAGGAGGTATCCTGGCAGGAGGCCATTTCTTATGTGGCAAAACGTCTCGGAGAGATCAAGGAGAAATATGGCCCGGATTCCATTATGGGAACAGGTTCTGCCAGAGGCGCAGGCAATGAGGCCAATTATCTCATGCAGAAATTTATGCGCGCATGTATCGGCACCAACAACGTCGACCACTGCGCGCGAATATGACATGCGCCTTCGGTAGCGGGTCTACTGTATTCTTTAGGTTCAGGCGCAATGTCCATGGGCATCCCGGAGATCGAGGATGCAGGCTGTTTACTCTGCTTCGGCTATAACGGAGCGGATTCCCA
>DWYN01000182.1 GCA_019118645.1 Candidatus Blautia excrementipullorum
ATTAAATTGTGTCTAAGGAGGAAAACAGGATGGTTGAACTGATTGTAGGAAGGAAAGGCAAGGGCAAAACAAAAGTACTGTTAGACAAAGTGAACGGCGCAATTAGGAACGTGAATGGCAGCATTGTTTACTTGGACAAAAGCACAAAGCATATGTATGAACTGAATAACAAAGTTCGTCTTATTGATGTTTCCGTATATCCTATCAAGAATGCCGATGAGTTTGTCGGTTTTGTCTGCGGTATCATTTCCCAGGATCACGATCTTGAACAAATATATCTGGACAGTTTCCTGACAACTGCGAAGCTGGAAGGCCTGGATGTTTCCAGTACTCTTGAGCAGCTGAAAGCAGTGGGAGAGAAATTTGGCGTTACCTTTATCATTAGTATGTCTTTGGATAAAGAAGAAGTTCCGGCCGCATTCCAGGACTGCATTGTTACAGCACTGTAAGAGAAAGTTTGTTTTGCCAGTTATACATACCTTATTAAAAGGTAATAAAAATATCGGGGAAGGTTTTTGAGGGATTCTGCATTTGTCAGAATCTCTCTTTTTGTTCTGTTCACCGCATGAATACAGTGGAGTTTTTTCTTCTTCGTGCATTCTCTGTAAAAGAAAATCAAAGGTTTCGCTGGATATTTTCCTGAAAATGTGGTATACCTTTACCTTGAGAAATTTAAAATTTTTTAATGTTTATCAGGTCTGGAGGAAGATTATGTGGATTGCAGATAAGTATATTGACTATGTAAAAGATCAGACAGTAAAACATCCCGGAGAAAGCTGGAATAAAATGCTTCTTGGGTTTCAGGCAAATAAATACCGTATGAAACTGCTGCCTAAAAAAGGGATCTCAAAAGGTTATCAGAAACTGGAAGCAATGATGATGTCCTTTGTTGCCGACTCGCTGAGCCGCCCGGACAGCTATGTATGGGGAAATATTTTTTCACCCTGTGAAATTATGCAGTGTTTCGGACTGAATACACTTTCGATTGAATGTCTTTCCTGTTATTTCGCCGGATATCATCTGGAGGATTTTTTTATTGACTATGCCCAGAATACAGGAATCGCTCCCACCTTATGTTCTTATCACAAAACTTTTGTAGGAGCCATTGACAGCGGAGCCGTTCCGGTACCGGAATACGCCGTTACAACCTCCCTGTCGTGTGATGGAAATCTGAATACCTTCCGGTATCTGGAGAAAAGAAAAGGCGTTCCCTTTACATTTCTGGATGTTCCCTACGGGGATGACGAAGCTTCTGTGGATTATCTGGCCGAACAGCTGAAAAACTTTGCCGCGGAGCTGGAAAGCCGTTTTGGAAAGCCTTTTGACGAAGAAAAACTGCGGACGGCAATAAAAATTGAAAATGAAACTCGCAGAGAACTCCTGCGTTTCTTTCAGCTGCAGAGTGAGCGCTATTATCCCGGAGAGCTTATCAGTCATCTGTATATGATGATGGGAATGCACCTGCTGGTCGGATCCCAGGAATTTCTGGATCTGATCCGCTTTATGATCGAAGATATCAAAAATTATCCCAAATTTACGGGAAAGAAAATTCTCTGGATTCATCTGCTTCCTTTTTATCAGGAAACACTTCAGAAATATCTGAACTCCAACCAGAAATACCAGATCATAGCAAGCGATATCATCATTGACTCAATGGAACAGATGGATGCGGAAAGACCGTTCCACGCCCTTGCGAAAAAAATCATCCGCAACCTGTACAACGGTTCTTATTCGCGAAAGGCGGAAATGGTTGGCCGTCTGGCTGAAACCCTCCATCCGGATGCGGTGATCCAGTTCTGTCACTGGGGCTGCAAACAGTCCTCCGGGGGAAGTATCCTGCTAAAAGAAAAAATGCAGGAAATGAAGATTCCCATGCTGATTCTGGACGGAGACGGCATTGACAGACGAAACAGCCATGACGGACAGATCAAAACCCGCCTGGAGGCCTTCCTGGAAATGCTGGATCCCGGAGAAAAAGAAGAGACCGAAAAGAAGGAAGAGAAAAAAATATGTTAGGATATATATGCAAATATGCTCCTGTAGAAATTTTTGAGTCCATGGGGACAGAGATGAAGCGGATCGAACCGGACGTAACAAATTTTAACCAGGCAGAAATCCGCATGCATCCAAATATCTGCAGCTTCGCCAAGGGAGTTCTTGAGGAGGTTATGCAGGGAGACTATGACGGTGTGATCCTTACGACCTGCTGCGACAGTATCCGCCGCCTGTATGATGTTCTCAAAGAAGAGTTTCCCGGAAAATTCATCTACATGCTGGATACTCCAAGGATTACAAAAGACGCAGGCATCCGTCTCTATAAACAGAGAATCGAATCCATGATTCATGAGTATGAGTCTTTTTCAGGGAAAACATTTCATGAAGAAGAATTTTTGAAATACCTGAAAAAGTGTCAGGGAAAACAGCAGCTTCATATCCAAAGCCAGACAGTCAATATCGGCATTGTTGGCGCGAGGGCAAATGAAAGCATCAAAAAAATTCTGGAGGAAAAAGGAGCCAATCCCGCCTTTGATCTGACCTGTACAGGACTTGGAAGGAAAATTCTCGTGGAGGAAGATAAGGTATTGGAGGGCTATGCCAGAGGACTTTTGAGTCAGTTTCCCTGTATGAGAATGGAGCAGGCTGCCAACAGAGATGAACTGATCCGTCGATTTGCAGACAACGTGGACGGAATTATTTATCATACGGTACAGTTCTGCGACAATTATGCCTATGAGTATGCCTGGCTGAAGGACTGGCTGAAAAAGCCCATGCTCCTTCTGGAGACAGATTATACCCGTCAAAGCGGCGGCCAGGTGCGGACCAGAATTGAAGCCTTTCTGGAATCTCTTTCTCCGGAAAAGCCAGAGACAAAAAAAAGTGTAAAAGGAGATGGCGCCATGTATGTAATGGGAATCGACAGTGGATCCACATCGACAAATGCCGTTATTATGGATCAGGATAAAAAAATCAAAGCCTTTTCTGTTGTCCGCACCGGAGCGAAGTCCGGTGTCAGCGCCGACAGAGTGTTCCGGGATGTGCTTGAAAAGGCAGGTCTTAAAAAAGAGGACATCTCATGGATCGTATCCACAGGATACGGAAGGGTCAGTATCGAATTTGCAGATGAAAACGTCACGGAAATCAGCTGCCATGGCAAGGGAGCACATTATTTTAATCCCAAAGTACGTACAATCCTCGATATCGGCGGACAGGACAGCAAAGGAATTCACTTAAATGAAAAGGGAGAAGTGACGGACTTTGTCATGAATGACAAATGCGCGGCCGGTACAGGGCGATTCCTGGAAATGATTGCAAGAACCCTGGAAGTTACTTTGGACGAGCTGGGGGCTATTGCCCTTACTTCAAAAGAAAAAATCGAAATTACCAGTATGTGCTCTGTTTTCGCGGAATCTGAGGTAATTTCTCTCATCGCAAATAATAAAGAAAAAGCGGACATTGCAGACGGAGTCTGCCATGCGATTGCCAATAAGGCATTCGGCCTTCTGCGGCGTGTGGGGATGGAGCCGGAATTTATGATGACAGGCGGCGTGGCCAAAAACCCCGGGGTTGTCCGTGCGGTAGAAGAAAAAATCGGGGCGAAGCTTTATATTTGTGATGAACCGGAAATTGTCGGAGCAACCGGGGCTGCGCTCTATGCACTGGAAAAAATATCGTAACAGTATATCAAATTTTAAATATGCAGTTGTTCAAATACAAATGGCATGGCGGAATTCCGCCATGCCATTTGTATTTGAGTGCAGAAAACATTCCGCTCAGCTCATCAGAAAATTCAATGAACCCGGAGGATTATCCGTTCCTTTTTCGAGAAGTGAAATCAGTGCACTGATTGTATTTTCTATTTCCTCTTTCGAGGAAGGCACCAACGTATTGTCCATTTTTACAGTCAAAACAATCAGCACGATCTCAGCCAGTGAATCCGGATCGTTAAAATGGATTTCCCCCTTCTGAATTCCCTGACGGATGATCTCAGCCAGAACGGGTTTCAGTTCTGTAATAATGTGGTTGACATATTTCTGATGCAGAAGCGCTTTTTCCTGTGTACCTGAATCTGCGCATCCTTCAGATTTCACAAACTCAGAAGAAGAATTCCGGCAGGCCTCAAAAATCATCGCCATCCGGATAAAGGGAGAGATTTCATTCCGGTTTGCCAGAACTTTTGCAGTCTGCAGCGGCTTTTCATAGCTGCGCTCCACCAGTGCCTGGAGAATTGCATCCTTTGAGGGAAAGTAGTAATAGATGCTTCCTTTTCCGATTCCGGCGGTCTCCGCAATCTCGCTGACAGATATTGTCTGGAGCTTCTCATTTTCCAGAAGTTCCTGAAGGGCATCCAGAATTCGGTCATATTTCTGCTGGTTTGGCATATGCATCGCCTTTCTGTTGTAAAAAATGATGAGTACTCATCGACACCTGGATACAGAATTAGATTAATATAGAAATAATTCAAAGTATAGTATAGCACAGAAAAAAAGAGAGAGCCAGCAGAAAAAAGCACCAAAAAAAATATCGAATTTTTTACATATTTTGATAGTAACGATGATTGACCGCCAGTCGAAAAGATGATACTCTAACAGAAGAAAAGGTATGACCATCGGTCGAAAATTGTCGACAGAGAGGCCAAGAAGGAGGATAATATGACCTATGCAGATATGTTTTCAAAGGTAAAAGGAATGCTGATGGACGCGGATGTCAGCGATATTCAGGAACATCTGGCTTATCAGTTCAACATAACCGGTGAAGCGGAAGGCATCTTTTATGCGGAAGTAAAAGATGGAAAGCTTTATGTGGAACCATACGAATATTTTGACCGGGATGCCATGTTTACCTGTACTGCGGAAACATTGTTCAAAATCGCGGATGGAAAGACAGATCCTGTTCTTGCTTTTACACTTGGAAAATTGAAAGTAGAAGGAAACATCGACAAAGCGCTGAGACTGAAAGATCTGATTAACAGCAAAAAGAAACAGAAATAAGCCAAACAGAAAAAGCAGGTGAGAAAATGGGAATATTGGCAAAAGGAGCCGCTGCTCTGCTTGGAGCTGCAGCTGTAGCTGAGGCAGGCGGCACGGCGTATTTTTACAGAAGAACCATGATGCGCTATAACGCAAAAACAGAACGAACGATGAAAATGTCCGGGGTAGACTGGGAAAAATATATTCCGTTTATGCAGAAAAGACGCGAATGGATGATGCAGCAGCCTCATGAGGATGTCTGGATTAAATCACGTGACGGTCTGAAGCTTCACGGGACTTATTTCAAAGGAGACGAGGGGACAAAGGCTGTGCTCTGTTTTCACGGATACACAAGCAAAGGACTGAACGATTACGGCAGTCTCTCTTATTACTACCTGAATCATGGATTCCGCATGCTTCTGATTGATGAACGCGCTCACGGCGAAAGTGAAGGCACTTATATTGGCTTTGGCACCAAGGACCGCTATGACGGGCTGGAATGGGTCAAATGGATGACAGAGCAGATCGGAGAGGATGCGCAGATCCTGCTCCACGGCAATTCCATGGGCGGCGCTACGGTATGTATGATGAGCGGCCAGAAGCTGCCTCCCCAGGTCAAGGGAATTGTTTCCGACTGTGCATTTACATCCGCCAAAGATGTATTTACACATGTGCTTCACAGCATGTATCATCTTCCCGCATTTCCTATGATCCAGATTGCGGATAAACTGAACAGAAAAAACGCGGGATACGGGCTTGATGACTGCAGCGCTTCCCGGGAGGTACGGAAGGCTACAGTACCGTTTCTGTTTATCCACGGACAAAAGGATATTTTTGTACCGTGCTGGATGTGTGAGGAAATTTACAGAAATTGTGCCTCTCCCAAGAAAAAGCTGATTGTCAAAGACGCCGGTCACGGCGAGAGCTATTATAAAGATACAAAAGCTTATGAGCAGGCGCTTGATACATTTATCGGAGGAATAATGAAATGATGAGAACAAGAAAAGGACACAAAGTATATCCGCTGACAGTTGCGCAGAAATTTCATCTGTACTATCTGCCGTTTTGTCCCACTGCAGCAGTGCTGAATATCGGCACCAGCCTGACAATCGAAGTCGAGATCGACTGGGATGTGCTGGCAAAATCCATTAATAAGGCCTACGCAAGAAGCGAGGGTATGCGTATCCGTCTGGCCAAGGATAAAGAGGGAACTTATTATCAGTATATCGTAGACCCGGAAGAGAAAGAAATCGAGTTTGCAGACTTCTCAAACGGTACAATGGAAGAAGCGGAAGCCACTATGCAGAAGTGGACTACCGTGCCGTTTAAAATGGAAGATTCCCCTCTGACACGTATTGTAATGATTAAGATGCCGGATGGATTTAACGGTGTTTATTTCCTGGCGCATCATATGATTGTTGATGCACAGTCCCTGATTTGTTTTCTGAAGGATATTATCGAACTTTACTGTAATGAAAAATACGAGGGAGTTCCGTATCCGAAGGAAATGACGTCTTATCTTGAACAGCTTCAGAAAGATCTTGCATATGAAGCCGGAAGCAAGGCGCAGAAAAGGGACGTTGAATTTTTCCAGAAAGAAATTGAAAAAGGCGAGCCGATTTATAATGGCATTCACGGAACTGACAAACTGAACTCAGCAAGAGAAATGTTTAAAAATCCGGAACTCAGGACAGCTTTCAACGCTTCTGACGATACTACGTCCGCTCTGGATATCTTTCATCTGGAAGCGGAACCGACAAAGCGCCTGATGGACTTCTGTGAAAAATATCATGTATCTCTTGCCTGCCTGCTCCTCATGGGACTGCGCACCTATTTCCAGAAAATGAACGGATTTGAGGACGTATCTATCAACAACGCCATTGCGAGACGGGCTACCTTAAAGGAAAAGAAATGCGGCGGCACAAGAATTCATTCTTTCCCTATCCGGACGATTTTCCCGGAAGATATGAAATTTGTAGACGGCGTTTTTGCAATCCGCGATAAGCAGAATGAAATCTTCCGTCATGCAAATTATGATCCCACAGCATACTTTGCATATCGTTCCAAGGTTTATCCGCAGCCTCATGCAGGTCTGACTTATGAGCCGATGTCTCTGACCTATCAGCCGCTGACATTAAAAGAGAAGGGGCTGGATCAGCTTGGCGATATCCGCTATAAAACAAAATGGTATCCAAACGGCTCCTGCCCCCAGGGAATGTATCTTACAGTAATGCACCGCCCGGAGGACAACGGACTGGATTTCAATTTTGAACATCAGGTCAAAGCCGTATCCCGGGAAGAGCTGGAGTACCTGTACTATTATCTTTGCAGAATCATGTTCAAAGGCGCAGAAAATCCGGATCTGACAATCGGAGAAATTATTAAATTAGTCTGAAAACAAAAGGCATCCTCTGCTGCGGTTCAGCGTCTTAAATCTGCCGCACAGAGAATAAAGAAGGAGAAAAAATATGTTTGATAAATTAGTTGGTATTATATGTAATTATGTTGAGGTAGAACCGGAAAATGTTCACCCGGAATCCCGCTTTATGGAGGATCTGGGATTTACCTCTTTTGATTTTATGAGTATGCTTGGCGAGATTGAGGATGAATTTGATGTGGAAGTCGAACAGACAGAAGCTTCCAATATCCGCACTGTACAGGAAGCGGTTGATTATCTTGAAAAGCTGACCGCTGAGAATTAATTGCATAGAAGAATACAGAGAAAGGATTGGAATTTATATGCTTTGCAGCACCGTCCGTGAAATTCTGACCAATACTGAAAAGAAATATGGTTCGGAAGACGCCATTCGTTATAAAAAAAGCAAAAATGAAATTGAATCAAAAACATATACACAGCTGAAGGCAGACAGCGAAAATTTCTCCTGTGTTCTCCGCGACATGGGAGAGCAGGGAAACCATATCGCAGTTATAGGAATGACCTCCTATGCCTGGCTGGTGACTTATTTTGGAACTGTCAACAGCGGAAGCGTAGTGGTTCCCCTGGATGTAAACCTTCCTGCAGAAGATGTATGCGATCTTATTGCGCGCTCCGACTCTACCGTGCTTGTCTATGATGAGGTGCGCAAAGATGTGGCTGCAATCGCAAAAGAGCGCTGTCCTCAGCTGAAGTCTTTGATTTCCATGCAGCAGGAGGAGCACAATGCGCAAGCTCTTGCATTCTGGAAACTCCTGGAAGAGCATCAGGGGAATTTCGACTATCTTCCGGATCCTGCTCAGCTGTGTACAATCATGTTTACCTCCGGAACAACAGGAAAAAGCAAGGGCGTTATGCTGACTCACAGAAATGTTGCGGAGAATGCAACCTGCCTGGATATGAAAATTCCGGAACGTACAGTGATTATGACAGTACTGCCAATCCATCATGCCTACTGTCTCAGCATGGATATTTTAAAAGGCGTTTCGCTGGCAGCCGTTATCTGCATCAATGATTCACTGATGCGTGTTGCCAAAAATATAAAGCTTTTTAAGCCGGAAATGATTCTTATGGTTCCGCTGATGATCGAAACAATGGCTAAGAAGCTGGAAGAGGCTTCCCTTCTCCCCGCAAAGCTTGTAAAAAGCCAGGTATTCGGAAAACAGTTCCATACTATCTGCAGCGGCGGAGCATATCTGGATCCTTCTTACATAGATCTGTTCAGAAAATATGACATTATTATTCAGCAGGGTTACGGAATGACAGAGTGTTCTCCGGTTATCAGTGTCACCCAGAAATGGAACATCCGAAAGGACGCGGTAGGACAGCTGCTTCCAAACTGCCAGGCAAAAACTGTAGACGGCGAGCTGTGGGTAAAGGGCAGCAGTGTGATGCAGGGATATTATAAAATGCCGGAGGAAACTGCTGAGACGCTGGAGGACGGCTGGCTGAAAACAGGAGATCTGGGTTATGTGGATGAGGACGGCTTTGTCTATCTTACCGGCAGAAAGAAGAACCTGATCATTACCAAGAACGGTGAAAACGTTTCTCCGGAAGAACTGGAAAATGCTCTGAGCACCAACCGTCTGGTAGGCGAGATCCTTGTACGGGAAAATAATGGAGTTATTGAAGCTGAAATTTATCCTGACCAGGACTACGTAAAAAAGAAAAAAATTAAGAATATACGGGAAAAGCTCCAGGAAGTTATTGATGAATATAACCGCACAGCGGCTCCCCAGAAAAAAATATACAGTCTGGTTGTACGCGATCAGGAATTTGAAAAAACCACGACAAGAAAGATTAAACGGTTTTGAAGCTTTCCGGTCAAATATTTCCATTCTGAACCGTAAATGGAAAGCGGGGCGGGACATAAAAATGTCCTGCTCCGTTTTCTCTTGATTTTCTTCAAATTTTTTCTAATTTTTTCGAAATGTTAACTGCAAAGTGGTATAATACCATAAGAGAAAAGCGGAAAGATTTCTGCATTTTCTCTTTCAGACTACATAAAGCAAAGAAAGGAAAATTATGGTCATGATAGTCATTGATGAAGAAAAATGTATCGGATGCGGGCTCTGCGCAAAGGACTGTCCCGCCGGGAAAATAAAAGTAAAAGAAGGTCATGCAGTTTATACTCCGGATTGCATACAATGCGGTCACTGTGTGGCGATTTGTCCCCGGGCAGCAGTTTCCATCCCGGAATATGATATGGACGATGTGGAGGAGTATGACAATGCCTCGTTCTCTCTGGATCCCGGTAATTTTCTCCGCGCAGTTAAATTTCGCAGGAGTATCCGAAATTTCCGTGAGAAAAAAATTGACAGAAATACTCTGGAGCAGATTCTTCAGGCGGGAAGATATACACCGACTGCCAAAAACCGACAGTCCTGCCGGTTTATCGTTGTCCAGGATCAGCTTGAGGAATTAAAAGATCTGCTTTGGAGTCAGATACCGGATATGGCTGAACAGATACGTGATACTATGCCTCAGTATTCCATGTTTTTTAAATTTCTGTACCGCAGGCGCAGGGATAACCATGCAAATGACGGGCTCTTTTTCAATACGCCCTGCGTCCTGTTCGTCACCTCCGACAATCCTCTTGACGGGGGACTCGCCGCTGCGAATATTGAGAATATGGCTGTGGCTGAGGGACTGGGAGTCCTCTATGACGGTTATCTGACACGTGTAATAAATGCCTGTCCGAAGGTTAAAGAATGGCTCTGCATAGAAGAGGAGAGGCCGCTTGTGTGCAGTATGCTGATTGGCTATCCTGCTGTTTCCTATAAGAGGACGGCGCCAAGAAAAAGCGCGGATATCGATTGGAGATAACAGAAAGATCCCACATTTATTTTTATTTCATTTCTATATTTTTTCAGAGGGGGCAGAACATTGAACAGCAAAAAATATGAAATAGATATGTGTAATGGATCCATTATGGACAAACTGATTATCTTTGCATTTCCGCTGATGTTGTCCAGCATTCTTCAGCTGATGTTTAACGCAGTGGACATTATTGTAGTGGGGAGATACAGCGGCCGGCAGGCGCTGGCTGCCGTCGGTTCCACAACAGCTCTCATCAACATTTTTACAAACCTCTTTATCGGAATTTCGCTCGGCGCAAATGTTCTTGCGGCCCGGTATTATGCGGCCAAGCAGGATAAAGAAATGTCGGAAGCCGTACATACTGCAATTACACTTGCGCTGATCAGCGGGGTCATCATGGCTGTAGTGGGAGCATTGGCCTCCAGAGCAGCACTGAAACTGATGGGCACACCTTCCGATGTAATCAATCAGTCTGTAACATACATGAAAATATACTTTATGGGCATGCCGTTTTTTATGCTGTACAACTACGGTGCGGCAATCCTGCGGGCGGTAGGGGATACCAGAAGGCCTCTGATTTTTCTTGCATTAGCCGGACTTGCCAATGTAATCCTTGACCTTCTTCTTGTTATTGTAATTCCTCTGGATGTTGCCGGGGTAGCCATCGGAACGGTAACTTCACAATGTATCTCATGTATACTGGTGCTGCGCTGTCTGTGTAAATCAGATGGAAGTTATCAGCTCCATTTTTCCAGGCTTACGATAAAATGGAAATATCTGAAGCGCATTTTTCAGGTGGGAATACCAGCCGGCATTCAGAGTACGGTTATAAATTTTTCAAATGCCATGCTCCAGTCGTCTGTGAATTCTTTTGGGTCAACAGCTATGGCAGGCTATACGGCCGCAAATAACATTCTCGGATTTTTATATGTGGCAGTAAATGCTGTCACACAGGCCTGCATGAGCTTTACCAGCCAGAACTACAGTGTAGGGAAGCAGAAGAGGATGGACAGAGTTCTCGCCGACTGCGCGGTTCTTTCGGCGGCCGCGGCCGCTGTACTGGGAATAGGCGCTTATCTGTTCGGCTCCCAGATCCTGAAAATATACACCGCCGATGAGGATGTGATACAGTGCGGACTGCAGATTTTATCCATTACCACAGTTCCTTATTTCCTCTGCGGAATTATGGATCTGATTCCCGGAGCCCTTCGCGGAATGGGGCATTCTGCCGTTCCCATGATTCTCTCTGTCATTGGAACAGTCGGCACCAGAATTGTATGGATCTATGTGTTCTTTCCCAGCCACAGATCGCTTCATTTTCTCTTTATATCCTATCCGGCATCCTGGATTCTTACGATTCTGATGCAGGCAGTCTGCTTTTATTTTGTAAGAAAAATATGTATCCGGCATATTCAGGCTGCATAGCATTCCGGGGGAAGCAGAAGAGAGAGCCCTATCTGCTTCCCCCGGACTATTTCATACAGAAAATGCTCTGTCCTTCTTTTTCCGCGATCATTCCTCGCGCAGTCTTACCGCAGTTGCCGCCTGACGCCTTCTGGCATCGTCCAGAGCCGCGTAATGCTTTTTGGTAGTATTGACGTCCCTGTGTCCCAAAACGTCCGCTACAAGGTAAATATCGCCGGTTTCCTGGTATAAGGCGGTTCCATAGGTGCTCCGAAGCTTGTGAGGCGTAATTTTCTTTGTTGTAGTAATCTGCCTGGCATACTTCTTTACAAGATTTTCCACCGCCTGCACACCAATCCTTCTTCTCTGGGCGGAGTAGAAGAGTGCGTGCTCATGGCCGGGAAGAGGAGTGACATTCTCCCGTACTTCCAGGTATTTTTTTAATGCCTTTTCTACCTCCGGCCCGAAATAAACAACCATTTCATTCCCGCCTTTACGCGTCACCTTAATCCCATTATTTTTAAAATCCACGTCCTCCACATCCAGGCCTACACATTCAGAGACACGGATTCCGGTGCCAAGAAGCAGGGTCACAATGGCGAGATCCCGTTCCTTGGTTTTCTCATAATAAACACGTTTCTGACCGGTAAGCTGGTCGCCGCAGTGTTCAATATAATCCAGCAGCATGGCAACCTCATCGGCATCCAGTTTTACAATGCTTTTCTGGTGAATTTTAGGAACATCCACAAGAACCGCCGGGTTCGTCTGGATCATTTCCCTCTTATAATAATATGCATAAAAGCTCCGGAGAGCAGATATTTTTCGCTTCAGCCCACGTTCACCATTTGTCTCCTGGCGGTCGCCGTTCTGGTAAACCTTCAGATATTCTTCATATTCCTCAATATCTACCGCCTTGATCTGATCAAGAACATCCACGGTGAAATCTGTTATGGATTTTCCCTTGAAGGAGGGGTTTGTATCCAGAAGAAACTGAAAGAAAATGCGGATATCATAAGCATAGGAAATTCTGGTTTTTGTCGTGGTTGTAGCATCTATGGAACGAAAATAGTCCCGGCAGAAAGGAGGCAGAGTTTCCAGTACCTGGCGAAGTCTGAGCGTATTTTCAATGTCTGTCTGTTCGTGATATGTCTGTCTGTTTTCCATAAGTAAGTATACCTCGCATTAATAAATAAATGTAAAATGTCGTTTCATGGAATTATCATACCATGGCAGAAGGACTTTGTCTATATCTATATGAAAAACTCGGGTTTGTCGTATAGATATAGATGGCTAAATGCGCTTCCATTTCCGAAGATTTCCCCGGGCCTTTTGATTTTCCCTGCCCATATATACAGCCGAAAAAAACAGTCATGAACAACTCTGTTGCATTTCTCAGCTGTCCATGACTGTTTTTATGTCTGCATCCCAGGCCGGCATACAGAATATTTTCAACGGCAAAGCCGCCGTACAAAACACAGAGCGCTACAAAATATGTTCGTCAAGTATCACTGTAAACGGACCATCGTTTATAAGCTTTACTTTCATATCCGCGCCAAAAACCCCGTGCTGTACAACCGGAACTGTCCCTGAAGCCTCATGTATCATATACTCATAAAGAGCTTCCGCATATTCAGGATCCCCTGCCTCAGTAAAGCTTGGCCGGTTTCCCTTTCGGCAGTTCGCATAGAGGGTAAATTGGGAAACAAAAAGCAGCTCCCCGTCCACATCTTTTAGAGACAAATTGGTCTTACCATTTTCATCCTCAAAAATCCTCAAACCGAGCAGCTTTTTCAGATACTTATCGGCAGTTTCTTTTGTATCCGTTTTTCCAACGCCGACCAGTACAAGAAACCCTCTGCAGATTTTTCCTACCGTCCTGCCGCCCGTCTCCACGGATGCTTCCTGAACTCTCTGTACAACCAGCCTCATAATCTGTGCTTCTCCTGTCTCTTATTTTTTCGACGCGTCAAAAATCTGAACCGCCTGAATAATCACCTTTGCCGTATTCTCAATGCCAAGCTTGCTGCTGTCTACACAGAGGTGATAGCTTTGGGCGTCTCCCCATTTTTTGTTTGTATAGTAATTGTAATAACTGGATCTGCTCTTATCCGTCTTGACAATCATTTCCTTTGCTTTCTTGTCCGGCTTCCCGTATTTTTCCGCAATACGCCGGATCCGCGCATCCATATCGGCATGAATGAACACGCTGAAGCAGTCTTTCCAGTCGGCCAGCGCATAGTCAGCACAGCGTCCCACCATTACGCAGGGCCCCTCTCCTGCCAGCTTTTTAATTGCTTCAAACTGAGCAAGAAAAATCTTATGGTTCATAGGCATTTCGTTAAATCCTGCGGAAGAATATCCAAAAGAATATGTATCCATAACCAAAGAATACAAAAAGCTGTTTGTCGGTTTTTCATCATGGTGCTCAAACAGTTCTTTGCAGATGCCGCTGTCGCTGGCCGCATGCTCAAGAAGCTCTTTGTCGTAACACTTGATGCCGAAATAATTGGCGATTTCCTGTCCTATCTGCCGTCCTCCGCTGCCGAATTCACGTCCGATTGTAATAATTGAACTTGTTTTATTCATATGCTGTACACTCCCTTCTGCGAAATCCTATAAAATTATTATACAATATATTAGAATGGAATTACAACTATTTTCTCAATTTATCTAAAAGTTTATCAAAATATTCTGGCAAAGGAGCCTCAAATTCCATATATTCGCCAATAACCGGGTGACGGAATCCAAGAATCATTGCATGAAGTGTCTGGCCCTGAAGTTTCCAGGGATTTTTGGAGGAACCATAGACACTGTCTCCCAACAGAGGATGTCCGATGCTTGCCATATGCACACGTATCTGATGGGTCCGTCCTGTTTCCAGCCGGCACTCGATGTAGGTATAGTGTCCGAAGCGCTCCAGAACCTGATAATGCGTCACGGCATCCTTGCCGTTTTTGTAATTAACCGCCATTTTTTTCCGGTCTATGGGATGGCGGCCGATGGGGCCCTCCACAGTTCCCTCATCCTCTTTCAAATTCCCGCATACAATCGCCCGGTAGCGTCTCTTTATACTATGCTCCTTCAGCTGCTCCGCAAGATCCCGATGTACAAAATCATCCTTACATACAAGAAGCGCTCCTGTAGTATCCTTGTCGATCCTGTGAACGATCCCCGGGCGGAGAACGCCGTTGATTCCGGAAAGATGTTCTCCGCAGTGGGCCAGCACCGCATTTACCAGAGTGCCTTCCATATGTCCTGCACTTGGATGCACAACCATACCCTTTGGTTTATTGACCACCAGAAGATAATCATCTTCATAAAGAATATCCAGAGGAATCTCCTCTGGAAGAATATCTGTTTTCTGCGCCTCCGGAATTTCCAAAAGAATGCGGTCTTTTGGCTGTATTTTATAATTTGCCTTCACAGGCCTTCCATTTACGGAAACTGCCTGATCCTTCAAAAGCTTCTGAAGATAAGAACGGGAAAAATCCGGACAGCGTTCTGCCAGATAACGGTCTATCCGTTCCGCCTTTTCGTCCTTCCCGGTTAAAAATTCCAATGTTTCCATTTTATTATCCTTTTCTGTAAAATCATGATCCGAAGAAACTGAAATCCTGATCCTGATATCGGAATACGGCGGCAGCCGCCAGGGCGATACCACCGCAGACCACATAAATATCCGCAATATTAAAAACCGGAAAATTAATGCAGACGAAATAAATAAAATCCACCACATACCCATACAAAAGGCGGTCTATAAAGTTTCCGGCGGCCCCTCCGGCCAGAAACGCCCCTATGACAATCAATGGCAGGTAATATCTGTTCTTTGGAATCTTCCAGAAAAAATAGATAAGAATTCCAAAAAAAAGCAGACAAAAAATTAGAAAAAGCGCCTGCTTTCCCTGCAGCATCCCAAAAGCCATTCCTCTGTTTTCCAGATACTGCAGTTCCAGAACTCCGGGAATCAGAACAATGCCCTGCGTCCCTTTCAGGTAAACGGATGCAAGATACTTGGCAAACTGATCTGAAAGTACGAGGAATAAAACTCCTGCGCAGAACAGAATGCTGCAGACCAGTGGAGAATAAGTATTTTTCTTTTTTTCTTCGGTCATTGAAGGATCTCCTGGATTCCTGCCAGAAGTTCATCGTCTGTGACAGTTCTGTCAACAAAACTGCGTCCGATTCCATCCATCAGAATAAACTTGATCTGTCCCTGTTCCATTTTCTTGTCATTCTTGGTAGCTGCAAGAATATCTTTTTTTTCTAATCCCGCAATGCTGGTGGGAAGCTGATAAGTTCTGCAGCCCTTAAGAATCTCAGTGTATTCTGATTCAGTCAGAAGACCGCGGTTTCTGGAGATTGCTCCGGCAGCGGCCAGGCCGATGCTGACGCACTGTCCGTGAAGGAGCTGAAAATTCATCAGCTTTTCAACGGCATGTCCGACTGTGTGGCCAAGGTTCAGGAGAGCTCTTTCTCCCTGCTCTTTTGGATCTCTTTCCACAACCCCGGCTTTGATTTCGCAGCATCTGCGTATGATGGCAGCCAGAGCGCCGCCGTCACGTTTCTGCACAATTTCATGGTTCCGGCATACATCCCGGAAAAAAGAACCATCGCAGATAAGTCCTGTTTTCAGCACCTCGCCCATTCCACAGGCAAATTCAGGGTCAGGCAGACTCTTGAGAGTACTCATATTCATATATACAAGACGCGGTTGATGAAAAGCGCCCACCATGTTTTTATACTGCTGAAAATCCACCCCTGTTTTTCCGCCCACACTGCTGTCGACCTGAGCCAGAAGTGTAGTCGGAATCTGTATAAAATCGATTCCACGCAGAAAAGTCGCCGCGCAGAAACCGGCAAGATCTCCGACCACTCCTCCTCCCAAAGCCGCAAGAAGGCCCTTCCTGTCCATTTTATTGAGGATCAGTGCCTCATAAAGTTTCTGCACTGTATCAAGATTTTTATTTGCCTCTCCAGCCTCAAAACAAAAGAAAAATACCCGGTCTGATACGCCGGAAAGGATTCTTTTTACTTCTTCCGCGTACAGCGGAGCGACATTCGTATCTGTCACAATACAGATTGTTCTCCCATCCAGTTTTTCCTTCCTGAGCGCATCGGCAAGCTGCTCAAAATTATCCTCGAAATATATGGGATAATGGAAATCCCCTTCTCTTTTTACTTTTAATATCTGTTCTGCCATTAATCTCACCCGAACCCTTTACTGATACCGGAGCAGCCGAACGCTGATCCGTCCTTTTTTGGTCTGTCCCGCAGCGCCTTTAAACACAAAACGTCCCTTTCCTCTTACGGAGATAATATCTCCCTCTTTCGGCTCATAACCGTTGGAAGTAATCAGTTTTCCGTTCACAAATACCTGTCCGCCTCCGATCAGCGGAGTCATGCTGCTTCTGGACGCCTGAAATGCCAGTGCAATCAACGCGTCCAGCCGGACAGAGCTGCAGGTTCCGGAAACAGGAACAAGATGCGGTTCCGGGATATCCTGAGGTTCTTCCACCTCCGACACCTTCACAGCCGTATGCCTGATTCTCGTCAGATTTTCCAGGAGAAAGCCGGCTATCCTCTGGTGGCAGAAAACCCACGCAGAATGTTCCTGTATCAGAATATCTCCCGTCACCGCACGGTCTACTCCCAGATTCAGAATCGCCCCCAGATAGTCTCTGTGTGACAGTGCCTCTGAAAACTTTACCGCCTTCGGCTCTATCTTCAGGCAGCGGACAGGGTACTGTCTCCTAAGCTCAGCGCCGGAAGGGCAGAATGACGCAATCACGCGCTCCGCATGTCCGTATCCGCCGAAATAGGAAACATTGATTCCCGGAAAAGATGCAGCCTGCGCCTTTACTATACTTTGTTCACTTAAATTAAGAAAATCCGAAAATGTGACAATATCTCTCTGATAAGAGAGATTTGCCAGTTCCCGGATTCGCTTTATGAAAAAATCATCTTTTTCCATTGTGTTTTAATATCCCGCTCTCACAGACGGAACGGAACCTCCTAAAATATTCTGAAGATCTCCGGTAATATCCACATTTGACGGTCCCAAAACAAAGATGTAACTGGAAACCTTCTGCAGACTACCGCCCAGAGAATAACATGCGCCGGAGGTAAAATCAATAATTCTCTGTGCCAGCTCCACATCAATTCCTTCCAGATTCAGAATCACGGTAGAGTTGTCAACAAGAGTATCCGCAATCTCACGTGTGTCTTCCATGGATGTGGGCTTAATTACACAGACCTCCATATTGACTGTCTGGCTGCTTCTTCTGCTGTTGCGCATTGGCGTGATCTTGGAAGAAGTACGTACAGGCTTTTCCTGTTTTACAGATGTTCTGTTCACAGAAGCTGTTCTGCCGGTATATTTCGGAACGGTTCTCTCCGGTTCTTCCTCGAGATCATAATCATCGAGATCCTCTTCCTCATCCTTCTTCTTGCCGAACTTCTGGAAGAATTTCTTGACTGGTTTTCCATCCTGATCATCATCCAGGAAATCTTCGTCTGTCTCATCATCCATCAGATCATCGTCCAGAAATTCATCATCGTCATAATTGTCATTCAGTTTCACAGCATCTAAAAGCTTATCTAAAACGCTCATTTTAATCTCCAATCTTCATTTCTTATCGTTATCGTAAATAGTCTCTTTTTCCAAAGATACCGGTTCCGACACGAACCACAGTGGCGCCCTCCTGGACAGCAACCTGATAATCTCCGGTCATGCCCATACTCAGAACGCTCATAGTAACATTATTAATGTTTTTTGCCTCAATGTCAACACTTAATTTTTTTAACTGCCGGAAAATTTCTCTGTTTTCCTCCGGATTTTCAACATATGGGGCAATTGTCATTAATCCCTGAATTTTTACATGGGGAAAGGAAGAAACAGTTTCTGCAAGAGGAAGGACCTCATCCATTCTGAGTCCGAACTTGCTTTCCTCCTGGGCAACGTTCACCTCAAGAAGAATCGGCACCTGAACCTCATGCTTTGCAGCTTCCTGTTCTATTGTTTCCGCAAGCCTCAGAGAATCCACGGAATGTATCATCTTCACTTTATCAACAATATATTTCACTTTATTGCGCTGGAGATGTCCGATCATGTGCCACTGAATGTCTGATGGAAGCTGGGGATATTTATCCATAATCTCCTGCACCTTGTTCTCGCCGAAGCATCTTGATCCCGCGTCGTAGGCCTCTTTCAGCATCTCCACCGGCTTCGTCTTGCTCACAGCGATCAGAGTAACTTCTTTCGGATCGCGTCCCACTTTCCTGCACGCCTCCTCAATGTTCTTTCTTACCTGCTCTAAATTTTCTGCGATCACAAAAATGCCTCCTCTTTAATATAAAATTTCTTCTTCATCTACTTTATCCGCATTTCTCACAATATGATCGTAAAGAGAAAGACCGTAGGATGTGTTCTTGGACACAATCGCATATTCTTCATTCTGATCCAGAAGCTCAATCCTGCGGAATACGGCAAATCCCTGGTTGATGCAGTAAACACCTTCCAGTACTCCTACGTCCCTGACAACATAGCGGTTGCCGTTTTTCTGATTTTCAATCACATCTCCTTCATGGAAGTCCTCTTTGTCCACATAGTACACGGTACCGCTGTCTTCCTCAATTCCTGCATAAATGGTAGCTGTCACAAAGGTGTTGACCTCATCGCCGTTATCATTGACGCTTGTTACCATAAATCCTGTTTCCTGGCTGTCTTCATTTGTGGTGGCGTATTCCGACGGACTTTTGTAAAATTCTTTTGTGACAATGGAAGTAAGCGGGATCTTCAGACCTGTTACCGTATTGGTAACAAGCTCAATCTCCAGAAATCTGTCTGAAGCATATCGAATCAGTCCTTTGTTGAAATCTATTTTTCCATACTGCTGTCCGTCTATTTCTGTAATGGAAAAATCGCCGCTCTGAGTCATTCCGTCTTTCAGGAATTTTACCCGGACGGAAGTTCTGTCCGAAAGCTTTGACGCCTGCTTGGAGCTTAAAGGTATCAGCAGACTCCAGCGTTCATCCGTAATAAGAGTATAAATATCCTCGCCGGATTCCACCATACTGTCCGTTTTTAAATCCGTCTCATGGTAGGCGTTCTGATCAAAATCCGCAGAAGTAAGCGTGTCCACAGTTTTGCTTTCGTATCCGTCCATTGAGTAAAGGACAATGCCGTCACTGTCCGCCCGGTATATATTCTGATTTCCAAGCGTTACCACAGTTGATGCATCTGTGCCGCTTCCGGATCCTCCGGCATACTGCAGGATGCTTCCTTCCAGTTCGTATTTGAAACTGTAGGTGTTATTAAAATTACTTGGGTTAAAGCCTTTGGAAAAACTCAGCATTTCACTGCGTATCGAAGCCAGATCCTCCTTTGAAAGCTCTGTGGTGCTCTCAGGGGATTGGGTGCTGCTGATCCCATACACAATACCGTTGGCGTTGATTTTATTTCCTTCTCTCGCGTAATAAGTCAAATAGCCGCTGGAATCTGCCTGCTGAACACTTTCTTCCCGGATTGCCAGCCCTGTATATGTTTCATTTCTGGAAAGAGGGCCCGAAATCACCTGGTAGGACTCTATTTTTGCGGACGTCAGATACAATATCACGCTGAACACCATATAAAGAAATAAAAGTCCGAACAGAATCGTGCCAATATTCAGGCCGAATATTTTTCTTATTTTTGAAAGAAATCCCGGATTTCTGGGATGTCTGTTATTTACATCAGGCAAGTACATGCCTCCTTTATATCTATCCTCAAAACAGCATAAAATACGAATCTGTATCAGTCACACTGCAATATTTCATACCACATACAGATTTATTGTACCATTTTCCATCATTTATGACAAGGAAAAGAGAAAGATTTCTTATCTGCGAACATATTTTCCGAATATCTGTTTGCTATTTATGGAAAAGTATGATATACTCAAAAAAATAGATTGATCCGGGAATTTTGGAGGTATTGTTATGGCATACGGCAGAATCAGCAAAAAGCAGCAGGAAATCTTAGATTATATTAAAAACGAAATTTTGAACAGGGGATTCCCGCCGGCAGTCAGGGAAATCTGCGAGGCAGTCCATTTGAAGTCAACTTCTTCCGTGCACTCTCATCTGGAAGCGCTGGAGAAAAACGGCTATATCCGCAGAGACGCCACCAAGCCCCGCGCTATTGAAATTATTGACGACCAGTTCAATCTGGTTCGAAGAGAAGTTGTCAACGTTCCCCTGGTTGGAACTGTCGCGGCAGGACAGCCGATCCTGGCTGTAGAGAATATTGAAGCGTATTTTCCTGTTCCCGCGGAATATATGCCCAACGCCCAGAGTTTCATGCTCAAGGTAAAAGGCGACAGTATGATCAACGCCGGAATCTTCGATGGGGATCAGGTTCTTGTTAAGCAGCAGTCTTCCGCCGAAAACGGAGAAATTGTGGTTGCTCTTGTGGAGGATTCCGCCACAGTGAAAACATTTTACAAAGAAGACGGATACTACCGCCTTCAGCCCGAAAACGACAATATGGATCCCATCCTTGTTCATGGAGATCTTCAGATTCTTGGAAAAGTCTTCGGAGTGTTCCGGTTTTTTCATTAATACATAGGATTCCCCGGCAGAAACAGACTGCAGAAGAGCCGGCAGCCTCCTTATGTTTCCAGGAGGCTTGCCGGCTCTTCCATTTTATTAATCTCTTCAAAAAATTATTTCATTCTGATTACTGATGGTCATCCATCATGAATTCTTCTGTCTCCATAATCTTTCCGTCACGCCAGATCCTTTCCAGGTCATAGAACAGACGGTTCTCTTCGTCAAAAATATGAATAATCAGATCGCCGTAATCCATCAGTATCCAACTGGAATTCTTCGTGCCTTCAATCTGCTTCGGCTCATATCCGGCTTTTCCAAGCTGTTCCTCTACATTGTCAACCATTGCCTGAACCTGATTCTGGTTGCTTCCGCTGGCAATGATGAAATAGTCTGCAAGCACAGATACCTCATGAATATCAATCACTTTGATATCCAGACCTTTTTTCTCGTCAAGAGCCTTTACCGCAAGGCGGGTCATCTCTTTTTCGCTGTTCATAGATAATCACTCCTTTCCGGCTCAGGCTGTAGATCCCGCCCTCTGCCGTTCCATATGTAAATCCTTATAATATACAAAAGCGTCTTTTGTAGCAGAATCAATATCCTTTGGATTTTCCTCCAGGTATAGCAGAGTATCCTTTAAAATTTCATACATACATTCATCCAGGTCCTGAAATGCCAGCTTCCGCACTTCGTCCAGATGAGCCGCCTTATAACGGCCGGGTTCTATATAATCCGCGATGTATACAATTTTTTCCAGAGTACTCATTCCAGGGCGTCCGGTTGTGTGATAAGTAATGGAAGAAAGAATTTCCTCATCCTCCACTCCATACTTTTCTTTTGCAAGATATGCTCCCAGCTTTGCATGGAGAAGGAAGGGATGATTTTTCTCAAATTCAGTTACCGGAATATTATGGTGTTCACACATTTTCAGCTTCTTTTTATTCGGAATGCATTTTGCGCTGTCATGGAGAAGTCCTGCCGCCTGAGCGGCTTTCAGATCATATCCGTGCACCATGGCCAGTGCCGCACAGGTATACATGACTCCAAGTGTATGAAGATATCTGTTCTCATCCAGATATTTTGACAGCTTCTTCTGCATTTTTATAAAATCATACTCAGCCATAATCCCTATTGGATTCCTCCTGTTGTATAAATATGGTTTTCCCGGATATATGCGATCACATTATCCGGTACATAATAGCGAAGGCTTCTGCCCTCTTTCAGCCACTGCCGCAGAAGCCGGCTGGACACGTCAATATTCATCGTATCCAGACGGAGAAAGCATCCGTGAAACTGCTGAGAAAGATACGTCATCTGCTGATCCAGGCTGTGAACCGGGACATGATTTCTGGACGCAGCCACAATCGTACATGCCCTGCAGATTCTGGCAGGCTCCTTCCAGGTGGCAAAGTTGTAGAGGGAATCCGCGCCGATGATAAAATAATAATCTGTGTCCGGATTTTGTTCTTTCAGCATTTCCAGAGTCCGGTAAGTATAGGTGTAGCCGTCCTCATTCATCTCAATAAGAGAAAGCTCAAAATGGGGGTTTCCGGAAATGGCCCTTTTTACCATCTCCACTCTCTGCTCATCGCTGGCGCGTCCCTCCCGGTACTTCTTGTGGGGCGGATTTCCGCTGGGCATAAACCATACCTTATCCAGCTGAAGCTGTTCGTATGCCTTTTCGCCCAGTATGAGATGTCCTACATGAATGGGGTCAAAAGTACCTCCCATAATTCCGATTTTTTTACGCTTCTCTTTCATTTCCGGCCCCTCCCGATGCTAAGGCAGAATAATTTTTTTCTTTTCGTTTTTTCCCTCTCGGTACAGCACAATTTTCCGGCCGATTACCTGCACTACCTGTGAATGGGTTCTCTCCGCCAGAATCTCCGCCATCTGTCGGGGATCTTCCAGACAATTCTGCAGAATACTGATTTTAATCAGCTCTCTTGCCGCAAGAGCCTCGTCCACAGAAGCAGTATTTTCCGGCGTTACCCCGCCTTTGCCCAGCTGAAGGATAGGTTCTGTTTTCATAGCCAGGCTTTTCAGATAAGCTCTCTGTTTACTTGTCATGATTTCTGTTCAGACCTTTCTGTGATTGTTTTCTATATAATACTATTTATAATAATCAAAGTCAAAGCCGTACATGCGGACTGTATCGCCTTCCTGAATTCCGGTTTTTTCCATCTCTTCAAGGATTCCTCCGTCTTTCAGGAACTTCTGGAAGAAAGCAAACCCTTTTTCGGAATCGAGATTGGTATATCCCAGCATTTTTTCGATTTTCGGTCCTTCTACCACGAAAACATGGGGATCGTCCTTGTCTCTTGTAACTGTGTACGGCAAATTCTCCGTAATGAGGACGTCCTCCGGGAAAAATTCCTGTTCAAAGACAACAGGTTCTGCAGGACATTTGTCCAGAAGCTCACGGATTCCATATAGAAGCTCTTTGACGCCTTTTCCCGTAACAGCTGAAATCGGATACACCTTTATCCCTTTCGGCTCAAACTCCGCCTTCAAACGCTCTACCGGATTTTCTTCCCCCTCCAGAATGCAGTCTGTTTTATTGGCGGCAATAATCTGCGGTCTTGCAGCGATTTCCGGATTATAGGCTTCCAGCTCCCGGTTGATCTTATAAATATCGTCCACCGGGTCTCTGCCCTCAGTTGACGCGGCATCTACAATATGCACCAGCACACGGGTACGCTCAATATGACGCAGGAATTCATGTCCAAGTCCTACTCCTTCGGAAGCCCCCTCGATCAGTCCGGGGATATCCGCGATAACAAAGCCTCCGTTCTCTGTGTCAACCACACCCAGATTCGGACTCAGAGTCGTAAAATGATAATTGGCTATTTTCGGCTGCGCATTTGTAACTCTTGATAAAAATGTGGATTTTCCTACATTCGGGAATCCCACCAGACCTACATCGGCAATGACCTTCAGTTCCAGAATAACTTCCAGTTCCTGTGCCGGCTGTCCGGGCTGGGCATATTTCGGCACCTGCATGGAGGCTGTGGCATAGTGCTGATTTCCTTTTCCGCCTCTTCCGCCTTTCAGTACGATCTGTCTCTGATTCTCTCCGGACATGTCCGCAATTACCTTGCGGGATTCCGCTTCCATAACAACCGTTCCTTCCGGGACTTTCAGCACAATGTCACTGCCGTCCGCCCCGTGGCACCGTCTTTTGCCGCCCTCTTCTCCGTCCTGGGCTTTAAATTTTCTTTTATGGCGGTAGTCTCCAAGTGTATTTTGTCCCTTATCCACTTCAAAGATAACATCTCCGCCTCTTCCGCCGTCTCCGCCGTCAGGTCCGCCGTTGGGAACATACAGTTCTCTGCGGAAGCTCACATGGCCATCTCCGCCTTTTCCGGAACGAATGATGATTTTTGCTCTGTCTGCAAACATTCCTAACTCCTTATTATTCAGAAATATTCAAAGAAAGGCTCCAAACCTGAACGATTTGAAGCCTTACGCTGAACTTGATTATTCTGCCTCTACCGGAACGATAGAAACCTGTTTCTTATCGCGTCCTTTTCTGGTGTATCTTACAACACCGTCT
>DWYN01000183.1 GCA_019118645.1 Candidatus Blautia excrementipullorum
CCAGCGCCGTCTTCGCACCTGCCAGCCCTCCTTTGCAGGCACAAAAAAAGAGCCGGAGGTTTACTCACCTCTGACTCTCATCTGTGCCGAATGTCTGGCAGACGGCATAAGAAAAGCCCTGCACCCATCAAAGGCACAAGGCTGAAATTTTATCTATTCAGTTATCCTGACTGCTATGCCGTATTCCTGCCAGCATAGCAATCATAACAGATACAAAGTCGGACTTTCAGTAGGGATTCTATCGGACTTCCATCGGATTTTTATCGGGAAAAGGTCGGACTTTTGTCGGTCCAGTTTTCACTGTGGAGCCGTATATGTACCCCTCTGTTTCTTCTTCATCGGCAGTTCTGAGGAACCCCCTTAACTTCGGTATGGAATTCCCCCATAAGGACAGTCCGAAAACCAGCACCGCTTCCTTTTTCTTATCGTAGAATGTACTGCGCTCCATGTTGAGAATCTCCAAAAGCTCCGGCTCTCTGTATTTAAAGCAGGTCAGATAGCATTTGGATAAAATCTCGCAATACAGATTTCCGTTGCAGGGATAGTCTCTGACCCGTACCATAGTATCTTCTACCAGTTCTATCATCCAGCGTGTCTCAAACAACGTCTTCACTCGTTCTTCAAAATTCTCTCTGACTTCATCCGACGCGAATGTTTCCAGATAAATCAGCGCGTCATCCAGCTGGGAACCGCAGTAACAAATAATGTCTTCCCTCACCTGATCGGCACGCCCTGCTGTTGACCAGCAGATATCCCTGTATGCAGATAATATCAGTTTGGAACGGGAATAAAGTGTCTTTTCATCCAAATTCTGCATCCGGCACAGTCTCCGGATACTGTTTAATGTCTGTGTGTTTTTACGGCTCAATTCTTCAGTCTCCCTTCATCAATTTTTCATCTTACTAAATCCTTTCTAAGCGTGGAACCTCGATAAAGGGAAAGAAAATCAAGGACACGCGGTATGTAATCGGCAAGTTCCGACGCGTGAAGCTGCGCTACCGATTCTCTGTCTGTAATCACTGCCTTTGCTTCAGAAGGACAGTTCAGGAAAAACCTCCGTATCTCAATCGTTACTGTGTGGGCGCTTCCACCTTTCTTCCAAATCTTCTGCATGATCCCGCAACTTTCCGCACAATAATCTCTTGACATACCTGCATCCAACGTCTATAATGTGCATATAGTTGCTAGAACATATGTTTGTTTTGTATTCTAGCAACAATCAGCCGGATTGTCAATAGCAAACCAGCAAGTATCCGCACATTATTTTACAGAATGGAGGCAATCACATGAAACCCTTTACGGAAAAAGTCAGGGAACACCGCGGACAGCTCGGCCTCAGCCAGCAGGAACTCGCAGACAAAGCCGGGATCGGAGTGCGCACACTCACCTACTATGAGTGCGGCAAGCGTTTCCCCCAGGCCGCACAGCTGTACAAACTGGCAAAGGCTCTCGGCGTTTCCACCGAGTATCTGAAGAATGACGAGATTGAGGATCCCGGCTATGGCATGGATCGCATGGACTATGTAGAGGAAATGCGGCAAAAGGGCGGACGGCGCGAGTCCCTTGACCTGGAGAAAATGCTCCGGGAAAATCAGGCGCTTTTCGCTGGAGGAACGATCAGTGAGAAAGCAAAAGACGCCTACTTTCAGGCAGTCATGAAAGCCTACCTTGAGTGTAAGGAAGCGGCCCGGGAGACCTATAGCCGGAAGAAAAAGCCTGCTCCCGTCGAGCAGTAGTCCGGTTTATGGAACAGCTTGTGTGATAAGCTGCTCTGAAGGTTTTATTGTTTGGTGCTTGTACACGGGGAGGATGTGATTTCGATTGACCATTGAACAGATTTCAGACGCCGCAAAACGATTAAAGAAGAAGTATGATGAGAACGACCCTGAGAGACTGGCAGAACAAATGAAAATCCTTGTATCACGGGAGCCCATGGGATTGTTTGAGGGCTGCTGCAAAGGATTTTTTCTGATTCACCGTCGAAAAAAGCATATCACCATCAACAGCGATCTGCCGGATATTCTTCAGAAAGTGGTACTGGCCCATGAGCTGGGACACTGCATTCTGCACTCTGGCTCTTCCGGCGCTGCTTTCCATGAAGTCACTTTGTTCGACACTACAGACCGGAAAGAATACGAGGCAAATGTCTTCGCCTCAGAGCTGCTTCTGCCGGACGAAGCCGTTTTGGAAGTGCTGAATGACGATATGTTCTTCTTTCAGGCGGCAAAGACATTATACGTTCCATTCGAGCTGCTTGATTTCAAATTCCGCATCCTGAAGCGGCGTGGTTACAAAGTGGAATCTCCCATAACGGCAAACGGAGATTTTCTGAAAAATCTGGAACAACAGACGGATGTTCCGGCCTTTGACTGAAGGAGGCTTTTGACATGGCTACATGGAATCCCTGGCATGGCTGCACGAAGATCAGTCCAGGTTGTTATCACTGTTATGTGTATCGGCGGGATGCCGAATTTGGCAAGGATGCCTCTGTCATCTCCAAAACGGCTTCTTTCAATTTGCCTGTAAAGAAGAACCGGAAGGGAGAGTATAAGCTCCAGCCAGACGGTGATTTTGTATATACCTGCTTTACGTCGGATTTCTTTCATCCCAATGCCGATGAATGGCGTCCGGATGCCTGGGCGATGATGAAAGAACGGTCAGATTTGGATTTTTTCTTT
>DWYN01000184.1 GCA_019118645.1 Candidatus Blautia excrementipullorum
TTGTTATCAGTGGGAGAGCAGGGAACTTCAGCATTATTATGGTCTGATGAAGTCAATGGATGCGGAGATCCTGCAATTGAATGACTGCCAGACAGAAGTCCTTATGGATATTGTGGAGCATTTCAGACAGGTGATGGATTTGTGTTACCTGATTCTAGGAGAAAGATCATTTTGCAAACCAGGCTCCCGATTGATTAATAAATCTTTATTCAGCAGCTGGGCGGTTGTGCTGACGAGGTATTTAAGCAGAGAGAAAACGATACGGGAAAATGCGGAGATTATTTTCAGGCAGTATTGGCAAGAATTAAATGAGAATATGACGTTCTATAATGCGATTACTTCATCGACAGGCACAAGGCGGCATCTGCTTGAAGCGCTGGATGTAATCCGGGGTATAGTAGAGGAGAATTTATGATAGAGCAGATAAAAATTGAAAATTTTAAATGTTTTCCTGAGCTGACACTTCCGTTAGCGGAGATGACTGTTTTGGCAGGCGCAAATGCTTCAGGAAAGTCCAGCATCATCCAGGCACTTCTTTTAGCTGATGGAACCATGCATAATAATGGGAAAATGATCGATGTATCATCCGTTATGAAGATCGCTATCGGGGATCCGCGCACACTGATTTCCCAGGAGCCCAAAGACATGGAAAAGGGCGATTTTTATATCGCATTAAAAGAGAGGGGACAATACAGGGAACTGTTCTATTATATTGACAAATTGTCGCCGTTGAAATTACTGGCTGACAGAGCAGGGGACGACTTAGTCAGCAGAGTATTTTATTTGAATGCGGAGCGCTGCGGTCCCAGATTATCATATCCGGCGAAAAGTGATGATGAAATTCTGAAAGATGGTTCCAATGCGGCATATTTGATTGACCGGGCTGATTTGGAAGGACGCAGGGTTCCGGCACTGCTGGCGCTCAGTTCACCTGAGTCCAAGTTTTCTGTTCAGGTAGAGCAGTGGATGGACGCTGTTCTGGGAGATATTAATTTATTTGTATCTACGGATCTGGGCAGAGCGGTTGCCGATGTAAAATATGCAAACGCGATGGCGAAACAGGGAGTTTTGCCATCGATGACAGGCTTTGGAATCAGTTATATATTATCTATTATCACAGCGGGATTATGGTGTGCATCCATTGAGAACGCCGTTCTGATTGTGGAAAATCCAGAGGCCCATCTTCATCCGGGAGCGCAGAGCAATATGGGCAAATTCCTGGAATTAGTTTCGGAATCCGGCGTTCAGGTTATCATAGAAACACACAGCGAGCATGTGATTGATGGAGTACGTCTGCAGGCAGCCTGGGGAAAGTCTACAGACAGGGTGGAGATATGTTTTTTCTCTTCATGTGAAGGAAAGATTCAAGAGAAACAAATTTCTTTAAACGAGAGCGGAGAATTGTCGGAATGGCCAGAGGGATTTTTTGATCAGAAAAGCCTTGATTTACGTAAGCTGTTTGAAATAAGGAGACAAAATGCACGTAAATAACGTTTTTGCTGCAGAGAGCCTGCGATATACGGAAGATAAGCCCAATTTACTTGTTCGCAGCGATGAAATTGCAGATTTTTCGGAGATTTCGGACTATTGTTCGAAGATTCAGGAGAATTTGCTGTATGATGAGGACAATGTATTTTATGAAAAGATTGAAGAAGGCATTGAATTTTGGGAATGGCTGTACGAACAAAAGGGCAGCGGCAATGAAGACGACCGCCGAATGCTGATGGAAATTTTCAGTAAGCAAAAAACAGCAGTGTATTTAGAGGAAGACGAAAATGTGCGTACGATAAATTGCGGATTAGGCAAGGATTCTGCGTGGGTTTCGGACGGGAAGACGTATGTGGGCAGAAGACGGGAAATCCTTTCAGAAATACAGAAACCGGATGAATATGAAGCATTTATGCATTCTTGTTTTTTGAACAGCTGTTTTGCTCCTGATATTTTACAGGGAATGAAATATATAGAGGATTTTTCTTATCACACAGAGGAGATAACGAAAAACCTGGCAGTATTAAATGATAAAGCACTGAAACTCTTTTTGCAGTACCGTAATAATCTGAAAGAAGCAGAGCGCATCCTTACGTCAATGCTTTTGGAGTGCAGTGATGATCCAAACCATAGAGAACATTTATGGTTTCCGTTTACATATGTCGAGATGCTGGATGGGGAAACAGTGAAGCGGGAGAAAGCGGTATTGTGCGAACCGCATTTGAAATTAATCCGGAGGGACTCAGACCTGCGAATTTATTTTTGGTGGTGTGATGATAAAGTGGGTAAAGGCGAAAAAGTATTAGTAGGACATATTGGACGCCATCCCTATTGAGAAGCCTGGGGGAGATGCAGTTAAGGAGGCAGCGATGAAACAGCGTGAGATGTCTCAGGTGTGGGTGGTCCTTTTAGAATCACTGAATGAGGTTCAATGGAGAAAACCAAAGGAGAGTAAGCATTCTGCTGGAACGGAGGGCAGGGACGAGATCAAAGGAAAGCTGTCCTTGTTGTCTGTCTATATGAATGGGGATGACCTCAGTCAGAAGACCAGAGAAGAGATTGCAGCGGGAGAAAAGAGCGGTGATATTGTCAACAGCCACATCTGCGTGCGTCTGGCCAGGCACTTTTACCTTTCTGGTGCTCTGGAGGGTCAGGATACAAAAGTGATATGTGATACGCTGGCGGGCATTCATGCCTTTACTGGCAATCAATATTATTTTGCGGTAAATAAGGAAAGGCTGCTCCAATTATGGGAGTCAGGCCAAAACTGGGCGGGGAAATTTGAATATATTCCGGGGAAATATGATGTGTGCCTGGCTGAATCGGCAGTGTATCTGCGGAATTTAGGGTTTGATATTGCAGTGGAAGAAGGGACA
>DWYN01000020.1 GCA_019118645.1 Candidatus Blautia excrementipullorum
TCGTCTGTTATATTCAGACTGAGCAGCGTATGTTTGGTTTCCATAGGCTGCCTGGAATACCCGGGCATTTCACTTAATTCCGCAATTTTATTGTTCATATAGGATGCTACCTTCTGAAAATATTCTTCAGATTCATAGCCGCCCAAAGTGATGATCTTTCCTCCGATCACTACCTGTGCTGTATTCTTGACTGCCATAAAAAGCCTCCTGTGTTTATGTATATTGTCCTGCGGACACTGCTTTTTTCTGAGCAGGCCGCAGTAAAAAAAGCCGTCTTTTTTCTATTATAATCGAATTTTGTAGAAAAGTATAGAATTTTTTAAGAATTCTTCTCGAATCCCAAATGACTGTATGCCAGAGGCGACGCCATTCGTCCTCTGGGCGTGCGGTTCAGAAAACCATTTTGCAAAAGATATGGCTCATATACTTCTTCCAGAGTTCCGGTATCTTCCCCGATGGCAGCTGCCAGAGTTTCCAGACCTACAGGTCCTCCCTGAAAGTTTACAATCAGGGTCTTCAGGATTTTTCTGTCTGTTTTATCGAGTCCATACTGATCTACTTCAAGGAGATTTAGTGCAAACACCGCCACATCGTATGTTATTTTGCCATCATATTTTACCTGGGCAAAGTCCCTGACACGCTTTAAAAGCCGGTTGGCAAGTCTGGGTGTTCCCCGGGAGCGCTTGGCAATCTCCCGGGCCCCCTGCCTGTCAATTTCCACCTCAAGCACCTGTGCGGAACGGAGAATAATGGTTTCCAGCTCCTTCTGATTATAAAATTCAAGATGATGCATAACACCGAAACGGTCTCTCAGAGGGGCTGAGAGAAGCCCGGCTCTGGTGGTTGCCCCGACAAGAGTAAATTTCGGCAGATCCAGCCGGATAGAACGGGCTGACGCCCCCTTTCCAATCATAATGTCTATGGCAAAGTCTTCCATTGCGGGATATAAGACCTCTTCCACCTGCCGGTTCAGCCGGTGTATTTCGTCTACAAACAGGATATCCCCCTCCTGAAGATTGTTCAGAATAGCCGCCATTTCTCCCGGTTTTTCAATAGCCGGACCGGAAGTGACTTTCATGTGCACTCCCATTTCATTCGCTATGATTCCGGATAGAGTAGTCTTTCCCAGACCGGGAGGACCGTAGAACAGAACATGATCCAGAGGATCATGGCGCTGTTTTGCTGCTTCTATATAAATTTTCAAAGTGTTTTTTGTCTTTTCCTGCCCGATGTATTCGTCCAGAGTCTGAGGCCTTAGACTTCCTTCCAGGGGAAAGTCTTCTTCTGTAACATCGGTAGTGATTATTCTTTTTTCCATAAATTACTCCTACAGGTTTTTAAGGGCTGCTTTCAGAATCCCCTCCACATCATCCGGAGATACGTCCGTTACCTTCCTGACTGCTCTGAGCGCTTCTGTGCTGCTGTACCCGAGGGCGACAAGGGCTTCTACGGCTTCCCTGCTGCCGTCAAGAGAAAATTCCTCAGCGGAGGCTTCCGCCTGCACATGGGACAGCTTCTGCTCAAAGGCATCCTCCAGACGGAATTTGTCTTTTAATTCCAGAATCAGCTTCTGCGCCGTCTTTTTTCCGATTCCCGGAGCCCGCGATATAGTTTTCGCGTCATCGGAAAGCACTGCGAACCGAAGCTCATCTGCGGAAAGCCCCGCCAGAATTCCCAGGGCTGCCTTCGGCCCGATTCCATTTACTCCCAGAAGCAGACGAAACACCTGCAGATCATCTTTTGTCAAAAAGCCGTAAAGCTGCATGGCATCCTCACGGACATGAAAGTAGGTATGTATTTTTATTATGTCCTTTTCCCGGAGAGCTGCCTCAATAGAAGCGCCGGTCATAAAAATTTCGTATCCGACCCCTCCGGCTTCGACGATTATCGAATTCTCTGACGAATCAGCGACTTTACCCTGTATAAATGAAATCATAATAAAACTCCTGTGTTTCCTCTTCTGCCTGATACCAGACATGCTGAATCGAATTTTCAGCATCACAATCATAACATACGCCGGCAAAAAACGCAAATATCTCAGTGACTTCTTCGGATTTTCCCTGTTTTTGGCCGTCAGGCTGCAGAAAGCCCCGGGCGGTATTCGCCCGGGGCTGTATAGAACGGCTGACTATATAATCGCGTTTCTTGGACAGACGTCCCTGCACGCTCCGCAGTTGGTACATTTCTCATAATCAATATGGGCACAGAAATTATCTACAGTAACTGCGCCGTTTGGACAGGCCTTCTCGCATTTCCTGCATCCGATACAGCCTGTGTCACAGGAATCCGTTACGGCTTTTCCTTTAGCCTGTGAGCTGCATCCCACCATCACGGACTGGGTATAGGGAATCAGCTCGATCAAATGGCGCGGACATTTTTCCACACATTTTCCGCAGGCCTTGCAGGCCTCTCTGTTTACAACAGCGATTCCATTTACAATTTGAATCGCATGGAAAGAACAGGCTTTTACACAGCTTCCAAATCCAAGGCAGCCGTAAGCGCAGGACTTGGCGCCTCCTCCCGGAACAAAGGACATCATCTCACAGTCTTCCGTACCTGTATAAATATAATTTTCTTTTGTTTTTTCACAGGTTCCCGTGCATTTTACAAAAGCAGTTCTGCGAACGCTTTCCACGACTTCCTGTCCCATAATGCCTGCAATAATCTTTCCGACTTCATTTCCTCCTACCGGGCATCCGTTTACCGGGGCTTCTCCTTTGGCAATCGCTGCCGCCAGACCGTCGCATCCCGGATAGCCGCAGCCTCCGCAGTTATTTCCGGGAAGGGCTTCCCGAACGGCAATCTCACGTTCATCTGTTTCCACCGCAAATTTCTTTCCGGCAACTCCAAGAAAAATACCGATAAAGAGGCCTACAGCCGCAACGACTATGGTTGCCACAATAATTCCTTCAATATTCATAATACCGCCTCCTTATATCAGTCCTGAAAATCCGCAGAAAGCAATTGCCATAAGTCCTGCTGTGAGAAGAACTGTCGGAAATCCTCTGAACGCCTCTGGGATATCGTTATATTCAATTTTTTCGCGGATGCCGGCCATGACAATAATGGAAAGAGTGAAACCGGCGGCAACTGCAAATCCGTTTACCGTTCCCTCAAGAATATTGTAATCGTTCTGCACATTGATCAGCGCAACGCCCAGTACGGCGCAGTTGGTCGTAATCAAAGGGAGATATACGCCCAAAGCCTGATAAAGAGACGGAATTGATTTTTTCAGGAACATTTCAACAAACTGTACCAGTGCTGCGATGATCAGAATAAATACGATTGTCTGGAGGTACTCCATATGGGTGGGAACCAGAATAAACTGATAAATCGCACTGGTCACAAAGGAGGACAAGGTGATGACAAATATAATTGCGCCTCCCATGCCGGCGGCTGTTTCAATTTTTTTCGAAACCCCTAGAAAAGGACACAGTCCCAGGAACTGACTCAGCACAACATTGTTTACAATGGCTGAGCTGACAATGATCAGCAGTAATTCCTTCATTTCTGTTTACCTCCCTTGCACATAGTATTTCCGCAGGATGCGCAGGCACCGCCGCATTTATCCGGATTGCTCGGGTCAATTCCCCGTTTTGCCGCTCCGAGCTTAAATTTATTCTGGAGAGCGGCAAGGGCTGCCAGTACGAAAAAAGCCCCCGGTGCAAGTACGAAAATAGTTATCGGCTCATATCCGATTTTTCCGGATGCGGCGTCTGCCAGAGGAAGGATCTGATGGCCGAAAAGCTGACCGGCTCCAATCAGCTCTCTCACTGCGCCGATGCAGGTAATGCTGAGCGTGAATCCGAGTCCCATTCCGATTCCGTCAAAAAGCGAGGGAATTGGCGGATTTTTGGAAGCGTAGGCTTCTGCGCGTCCGAGAATGATGCAGTTTACAACAATCAGAGGAATATAAAGTCCCAGAGATGCATAAAGGCTTGGCAGGAAGCCTTCCAGCAGCATCTGCACAATGGTAACGAAAGAAGCTACCACTACGATAAAGGCCGGCATGCGGACGCCGTCCGGAATAAATTTCCGCAAAAGAGAGATCATCAGGTTGGAAGCGGCAAGGACTGCTGTAGTTGTGAGGCCCATACCAATTCCGTTTGTGGCCGAAGTGGTGATGGCCAGAGTAGGACACATTCCAAGCATCAGCACAAATGTTGGATTTTCTTTGATAATGCCGTTTACCAGGCGTTCTGCAGGTGTATTTGCTTTCATTGTGCTCCTCCTTCCACATACCGGAATGCGCAGAGTCCGGCATTAATGCCGTTTGTCATAGCGTTAGTTGTGATTGTGGCACCGCTGATCGCATCAATTTCATCCTCTGCTTCCGCACCGTTTTTGGTGTATGTAAATTTTTCTACCTTTTTGTTTTTAAATTGATTTTTAAATTCATCCGTATTTGCTTTCATTCCAAGTCCGGCAGTTTCTTCTATAGACAAAATAGAAATGCCGTTCAGAGTTCCGTCGTTCTGTACTCCCATGGCAAACTGTATGTCTCCGCCGTAGCCCTCTGAGCTTGTAACAGTAAATGCATATCCCAGCGTCTCTCCGGAAGAGTCTTTCGCCGCCATAATTTCATCAATGGTATCCGCACCATATCCGTTTTCATCAAGATATGTTACAAGATCTACCGCCTGTTTTGTTTCATCCGGGAGGAATTCTTCAAAACTATCCGCATCTTCAAAAACAGTCTTATATGCTTCCTGCTTTGCCTTTTCCTGCTGCTGAGCAATGGGGCCCGCCGTGATATCCTGCACAATTCCAAGCGCCAGGCCGGCCACAAGGGTAATCACTGTAATGGAAAGGGTATCTTTTACAATAGAATTCATGCTCTCTTCCCTCCTTTTCCAAATGCCGTTGGTTTCGTTGCCCGTTCAATAAGCGGAACCAGAAGGTTGCAGAATATGATTGCGTAGGAAACACCTTCGGCAGATCCGCCCAGGAGACGGAAAACAGCGGTAACGATGCCCAGACAGCAGCCATATATAATCTGACCCTTCGGTGTAATTGGGGAAGTCACATAATCGGTCGCCATAAACCAGGCGCCCAGCATCAGGCCGCCGCCGAACAGATGGCTCAAAAGATAATTTCCGTCAAATCCCATTCCTGTCGCGAACATATAACAGACAACAAATACCGTAAAACTGCCGATATAGGTCAGAGGAATTTTCAGGTCAATGACTTTAAACGCCAGAAGGAACACCGCTCCGATTAACAGGGCCAGAGCAGAAGTCTCTCCAATGGTTCCCTGAATATTTCCGAGAAAAAGATTTTTCACCGGTATGGAACTTCCCTCTACAAATCCCTGTGCCTTCAGCGCGGTCAGAGGAGTGGCTCCGGTAACTGTATCCACAACCCCGCGGAAATTGTCAGATACGGCGAAATTAGTCATCTGGGAGGCAAAAGAAATCATCAGAAAGCATCTTGCGCCCAGGGCCGGATTCATAAAGTTCTGTCCCAGCCCGCCGAAAAGCTGTTTTACCACTATGATTGCAAAGGCGCTGCCCAGCACAGGCATCCACAAAGGAATCTGGGGCGGCATATTCAATGCCAGGAGCAGTCCGGTGACAACAGCGCTGAAATCTCCGATTGTATTTTTCTTATGCATGAAATGATCATAAAGCCATTCAAACAGCACGCTGGATAATACGGTTACAGCGATTACAAGAAAAGCATGAAAACCGAAGTTCCAGATGCCGAACGTTGTGGCCGGCAAAAGGGCGATCACAACCAGCTGCATAATTCTTTCGGTTGTGATGCAGTCTCTGATATGTGGATTAGATGATACATTCAGCTTTTGTTCCATTTTTTTCTTCCCCCCTATTTCTTTCTGCGGCTGGCGAGAACCATTTTCCGCATGGATTTAATGCTCTGGGTAAGCGGCCTTTTTGCCGGACAGACGTAACTGCAGCAGCCGCATTCGCAGCATTCCATGCCGTCCATTTTTTCAAATCCGGCCATATCTCCCCGTTCGGCCAAAGTGGCAAGACGGGCAGGGAGCACATGCCCCGGACAGACTTTTACACAGCGCCCGCAGTTGATGCAGGCAGTCATCTTTGCCTCAGATACCTGGTCATGTTCCAGACAAAGGAATGCGGAGGTTGTCTTTACGCAGGGGACATTCAGGTCATACATGGCAAACCCCATCATTGGCCCGCCGGAAATCACTTTCGCAGTACCGTCGCTTAAGCCGCCGGCCGCCTCAGTAAGTTCTTTCATGCAGGTTCCCGTAAGGACACTGAAATTGCCGGGATGCGCAACCGCATTTCCGGTTACGGTGATAATTCTGCTTATGACCGGCCTTCCGGCCGCCACAGCCTGATAAATATCCACTACAGTCTCAACGTTATCGACAATACAGCCTACGTCAGCCGGAAGCATAGAGGAGTTTATTTCCCTTCCGGTGACCGCGTAAATCAGCGTACGTTCCCCGCCCTGGGGATATTTTGTTTGAAGCTCTTTTACTTCTATTCTTGGCTTGTCTTTTACAAGCGACCGCATTTTTTCAATACAGTCCGGCTTATTGTCTTCGATGCAGATGCATCCTCTGGCCTTATCGAAAAGACGAAGTATTACTTCAAGCCCTGCAACGACTTTCTCAGGCTCTTCCAGCATTCTCCTGTAGTCGCTGGTCAGATACGGTTCGCATTCTGCTCCGTTGACAAGAATGTATTCGATTTTTTCAGGATTTTTCGGGGAAAGTTTCACATGAGCAGGAAAACCGGCTCCGCCCATGCCCACAACTCCGCCCTCCTGTATCCGGGCAAGAATTTCCTGGTTTGACAGCGAGGAAAGTTCCGCGCTGCGGAATTCCGCTTCTGTGTACTGATGGTCGTTCTCTATAATAATCGCATCTGACATGGTTCCGGCGGCGGTCAGCCGCTTTTCAATTCCTTTTACCGTACCGGAAACGGAAGAATGAAGCGGAACAGATACGAACCCTCCTGCTTCGGCAATCTTCTGCCCTGCAAGAACGTAATCTCCCTTTTTTACGCAGGGAACGGAGGGAGCCCCTATATGCTGCGACAAGGGGTACACCATTTCTCCCTTGGGAAGATATTTCTCAATTGGACTGTTTTTGGACAGCTCCTTGCCGTCATAAGGATGAACCCCACCCTTAAAGGTAAGCTTTCCCATATGTATTTCCTCCTTTATCATAAGCCTTAGGAACGCTTATGTTTTTTATCTTTTTCATGACGCAGGCGATAGCCCCGGTTCAGATGGGGATATGCTCTGAAAAAACGCTTTGTATTATGTCCGATCTTTGCGGTAAGACTTTTTTTATAAGATTTCAGTTCAGAAGATACTTCTTCCAGTATTGCCTGGCGCCGCTTGTTCATGCCGCGTATAAAATCCATATCCTCCATCCGGTCTTTCATGCTGTCCAGAGAGACTCCGCCGGGTAGTTCCAGAGCATTCATCCTGGCGTTGACTTTCAGCATAAGTTCCACATGTTTCTTTTCCAGCGCCTGTTCCCATTTGGGAATCCGGTCTTTTAAGTGGAACGCAGCCGACGCGGAGTAGCAGAAATCGCAGACGTAAACGACAAAAGCCGCGCAGACGGCGATTTTTCCTGCGTATCTGGGGTATAAATTTACAAATTTTTCTACAGCAGGATGAAGAACACGAAACAGGATTACTGTAAAAATTCCCCATGCAACCGAGGCCTCCAGACAGATCCGTCCCTGAAAATTAAATTTTCTGTCGCTGTAATCCCACCAGGAAGTATGAAACAGCGTTTCCATCAGAACCGCTGTCAGATACTCCAGGATCGTAGCCACAGCAATCCCTCCAAGAAAAAGGAAAAAAAGATTCTGTTCCAGGGGCTTCAGAATCAGGTAAACGGATACTGCCCCAAATCCATAGATTGTACACACAGGTCCGTTGACAAAACCGCGGTTAATATATTCCCCCTCTTTCAGGGAAACGTACAGAGTCTCCCATACCCATCCGATAAAGCTGTATATAAAAAACCAATTGGCAATCTGGTAAACATCGATACCGTGAAGTGTCAGTGTAAACATATACTGTATTCTCCTATACGATATTAACTTCTTATCTTATACTATAACTCTTTTTATAAAAAAATTCACTACCCATTTCTCAAAATTTTGTGTATAATTAAATACAATTAAGAAAGGGCAGACATAAACCATGATTGTTAAAAAAATACCGATTTTACAAGTATTTCCGGACTTTGACACTGTTAAAAAATTATCGAAAATACATGAGAAAAAGGATGTATCCAGTCCTGTTTTTTATGATATTGAAACTACAGGACTATCACGATATTCCACTTTTTTATATCTCATTGGCGCGGTAACGTGTGAAAAAGAACAGTGGGTTCTTACCCAGTGGATGGCGGAAAATCCGCAGGAAGAGCCGCTCATTTTAAAGGAATTTTATGATTTCATGCAGAATTGTTCCTGTACTGTACAATATAATGGGAATCGTTTTGACCAGCCTTATCTGGAAGAACGGTATCGGATAAACGGACTTGCCTCTCCGTTTCACGGAATCCCCTCCCTTGATTTATATCAGGAACTGAAAATCTGTCAGTCCCTTCTGGGCCTTTCACGAATGAAGCAGCCGGATCTGGAAGCTTTTCTTAAGGCAGATAAGCGCAGATACTGCGACGGGGGACAATGCGTTCATCTATATAAGATGTACTCCAAAAACAGAGACAGCAAACTGGCAGATACTGTTCTGGGCCACAATTTTGAAGATCTTATGGGACTGGGATCTATTATAACCATGCTGGGATATACCGCTCTTTTCTATGGAGCATATAAGCCGGAAAATGCAGAATTTCATGAGAGTTCTCTGCTTTTCACGGCCAGGCTTCCCTCTGCCCTTCCTGAAAATATTTCCTGCGGAAACGATCTGTTTCAGCTGACTGCAGGCTGTCGGGAGCTGAAGCTGAGGATCCCTGTAAAAGAAGGCAGAATCCGCCAGTATTATGAAAACTACAAGGACTATGATTATCTCCCGGAGGAAGACATGGCGATCTCACGCTTCCTGAGCCGCTACATAGACAAAACTCTCCGCATTCCGGCGACCAGAGAGACCTGCTATACCTGGATCGCCTGCAGCGGAGAGTTTCTTGCCGATAAAGAAAAGCAGGCACAGTATCTTCGTCATTCTCTGCCCTGCTTTCTGAAACAGATTAAATAAAAATAAGAGAGGCTGCTCGGTGCAGTCTCTCTCTTATTTTAAACATCTCTGATTTATTCTTCTGCCGGTGCTTCTTCCTCTGTCTCAGCCGGTGCGGAAGCCGGAGCCTCCAGGGCTTTCATGCTCAGGCTGATCTTCTTGTCCTCTCCATTGAAATCAACCACTTTCGCACGAATTACCTGACCGATGGAAAGCACATCAGACGGTTTTGCCACATGCTCTCTTGAAATCTGGGAAACATGAAGCAGTGCGTCAATTCCGGGCGCCAGCTCAACAAAAGCGCCGAAATCTGTCATACGTGCAACTTTTCCTTCGATAATGTTGCCAACTGCAAATTTATCAGCAGCGGTCAGCCACGGATTCTCTTCCGGGAACTTCAGGGAAAGAGCAATCTTATCACCGTTGATCTCTTTGATAAGAACCTTTACTTCATCCCCTACATTAAATACCTTTTTCGGATTTTCCACTCTGCCCCAGGACATCTCGGAAATATGAAGCAGGCCGTCTGCTCCGCCAAGATCGATAAAAGCTCCAAAATCTGTTACATTCTTGACAACGCCTGTTACAACATCGCCGGGATGGATTCTCTCCATAAGCTCTTTCTGCTTTTCTGCTTTTTCAGCAAGAAGAAGCTGTTTGCGGTTTCCGATGATGCGGCGTCTTCTGGGATTGAACTCAGTGATTACGAATTCGATTTCCTGACCTGCATATTTCGACAGATCTCTTTCATAGGTATCTGATACAAGGCTGGCAGGAATAAACACCCTTGCCTCTTCAATGTTGACACAGAGACCTCCGTCCAGTACCTGAGTAACCGGCGCTTTCAGGACTTCCTGGGATTCAAAGGCAGCCTCAAGACGTTTGTTGCCTTTCTCTGCAGCCAGTCTCTTGTAAGTCAGGATAACCTGTCCTTCACCGTCATTGACTTTCAGGACCTTGGCTTCCATTGTATCGCCTACGTGAACTGCATCAGACAGTACAAGGGAGCTGTCGTTGGTATATTCGCTTTTGGTAATGATACCGTCTGCTTTATAACCGATATTCAGGATGATCTCATCTTCTTTTACATCGATGACAGTACCCTGTACAATTTCTCCATTTCTGATAGTTTTTACGGAATCTTCCAGCATCTGTTCAAAACTTAATTCTGACATGTTCTTGAACCTCCTCAATAATTTTCTTTGGGGTGGACGCCCCTGCTGTAATACCTACATAACTACTGC
>DWYN01000021.1 GCA_019118645.1 Candidatus Blautia excrementipullorum
TGCAAGGGAAAGACAGGACAAAAAATCAGGATTCTTTTTTATCCTTTATAAAAAAATATGGGAGTTTGTATTTTGGCAAAAAGAGTGGTGCTGGAGCTTAGCTCCAGCACCAACTTTGTCTACAGTCTGAAGGGTGCTGTCAACAGCACCCTTTTCATTCGCATTTGAATCAGAATGTAAATTTATCCGCGAAGTAAGCGTCCAGCTCGTCGATTTTGATGCGAACCTGTTCCATTGTATCCCGGTCGCGGACTGTCACCGCTCCGTCTGTCTCGGACTCGAAATCGTAGGTCACGCAGAACGGAGTTCCGATCTCATCCTGTCTTCTGTAACGCTTGCCGATATTGCCGCGGTCGTCGTACTCGCAGTTATATTTCTTACTGAGCTGCCGGAAAATCTTCTCTGCGCCTTCGTTCAGTTTCTTGGAAAGAGGAAGAACGCCGATCTTCACAGGAGCCAGCGCCGGATGGAAATGAAGGACGGTACGCACGTCGTTCTTCTCCGCGTCCAGCACTTCCTCATCGTAGGCGCTGCACAGGAACGCAAGCACCATACGGTCAGCGCCAAGTGACGGCTCAATGACATATGGAATATATTTCTGCTTCTTTTCATCGTCAAAATAGGTCAGATCCTGTCCAGACACATTCTGATGCTGTGTCAGATCATAGTCGGTTCTGTCTGCGATTCCCCAGAGCTCGCCCCATCCGAACGGGAAAAGAAATTCCACGTCTGTGGTAGCCTTACTGTAGAAGCTAAGTTCCTCTTTCTCATGATCGCGGTAACGCACCTCATCGTCTTTCAGGCCGAGAGAGCTGAGCCAGTCAAGGCAGAACTTCTTCCAGTATGCAAACCACTCAAGGTCCGTATCCGGCTCACAGAAAAATTCCAGTTCCATCTGCTCAAATTCACGGGTACGGAAAGTAAAGTTTCCGGGTGTAATCTCATTTCGGAAAGATTTTCCGATCTGACCGATGCCGAAAGGAATCTTCTTTCTGGAGGTTCTCTGTACATTTTTGAAATTCACGAAGATTCCCTGGGCTGTTTCCGGTCTTAAATACACCGTGTTCTTCGCATCTTCGGTAACGCCCTGGAATGTCTTGAACATCAGGTTAAACTGGCGGATATCGGTAAAATTATGTTTTCCGCAGGTAGGACAGGGAATTTCATGCTCTTTGATAAAATCCATCATTTTTTCCTGGGACCAGGCATCCACGCTTCCCTCAACGGCAATATCGTGCTCCTCGCAGAAATCTTCAATCAGCTTGTCTGCGCGGAATCGTTCGTGACATTCTTTACAGTCCATCAGCGGATCCGAAAAGCCGCCCAAATGTCCGGAAGCCACCCATGTCTGAGGGTTCATGAGAATGGCACAGTCCACCCCAACATTATAGGGAGATTCCTGAATAAATTTCTGCCACCAGGCACGTTTTACATTGTTTTTCAGCTCTACGCCGAGATTGCCGTAATCCCAGGTATTGGCAAGACCTCCGTAAATTTCGGATCCGGGATATACGAATCCTCTGGCCTTTGCCAGAGCCACGATTTTTTCCATTGTCTTTTCCATGGTATGATATCTCTCCTAATCAGAATAATCCGTTTTTATGATGCCGGGCAGACTGCCTTCTTCCAGTCTATACCGAAATTCACCGCCGCCCGGAAATCCTTTTTATTATACTCGTATCCGCCTTCTTTTTCAACTAAAATCAGCGGAACCCCCAAAAACTAATTCAGAAAATCTCTTTTATAGTGTAATCTCCACCCACTTGTCTTCCGGATAATCCACAACTACACAGTCATTGAAATACGTCCGCTCCGGAAGCACAATCAGCACATGAGCAAGCTCCTTATGTACCGGAATGGCGCTGAGATGCCATACGCCTGTTCCCAGAAGCACCATTGTTCCCTGCGGAACCAGAAAAGCCTCCGTAAGCTCCGGAACCGCTTCTTTTCCCGCAGGCGCCACATGAATGACCACATCGTCATCCAGGCAGAGAACGCCCTCCTGGGTATAGTTATGATATTCCGCGCTGCTGACAATCATTTTTTCCGGTCTGCGGATCAGAAGCGGAGAGAACGCTGTCTGAAGCTTCCCGGAACAGTGCATTTTCAGCCTGTCCTGGTAAAAGTCTCCCAGACTGTACCCATCCGGATTCATAAGATCCGTAAAGCTTCCGAATTCCTTAAAATTCTCTGCTGTAATTGGTTTTGCCTTGATTTGTTTCATGAAAATACCTCCCCATATTTTTTATCTGCTCATCATATTGAGAATTTCCAGGCTCTTAAACCGTTTATCCGTATTTCTTTCCGTATACACATAGATGATTTTTTTCAGTTCTGACAGTACTTCCGGACTTACGGCAAACGTATACAGTTTTCCCATGGGAGCGCTGACTATGTAACGCATGGCATAAAGCGCGGCCCTGGAAATCTTTACCGCGTCTCTTACCCCCGGCGCGCAGGAAGCACAGAGAATCCCATGCTGGGTCTGTGAGAAAAACATCTCTTCCTGGTTTTCCTCTTTCCCGCAGGAAACACAGGAGAAAAGTTCCGGACAGTACCCCTCCTCAGCCATGGTGCGAAGTTCAAAAATGCAGCGCACCAGCTCATCCTCCACATGAGGATTCAGGATAGCCTTCACCGTCACATAGAGAAGGTTCATCATCTCCCGTTCATCCGTTCCTTCTCTTCCGAAATAATCCGCCAGCTCCAGAAAATAGTAGCCGTAATAGATACCCGGCTGCATTTTCGCCAGCTCCACAAAATGATGAGTGACGCTGACCTGATTGAGGTTATAGCTTGATCTTCCCTCATAAAGGGTAAAAGTCCCGAAGACAAAAGGATCTGCCGCGGCCATAAAAGGACTGTTCACCCGCCTGGCGCCCTTGGCAAAGGCGGAAATTTTCCCTCTCTCTCTTGTCAGAAGCACAATCCTCTTGTCGTATTCTCCGATAGGCATGGCGGATATCACCACTCCCTGCACAGTAATCAGGTCACTCATTCATCATATTTCCTTTTTGTCATATCCGAAATTCTTGATCAGAAAGTCACTGTCCCGCCAGTCTTTTTTCACTTTGACCCAAAGCTTCAGATTGACTTTTGCCTCCAGCATCTTTTCCAGCTCATAGCGGGCGTTGCTGCCGATTTTTTTCAGCATGGCTCCCTGTTTTCCGATAATAATTCCCTTATGGGACTCTTTCTCGCAGATAATTGTGGCGTCTATATCCACCAGCCTGCTTTTCCCCGGCCTCTCCTTCATCCTGTCTATTGCCACAGCAATTCCATGAGGAATCTCCGCGTCCAGTGCGTGAAGGGCTTTTTCACGAATGATTTCCGCCGCAATCTGTCTCTGCGGCTGATCCGTTACTGTATCTTCATCATAAAACATCGGCCCGTACGGAAGATATTTCAGAATACTGGGAATGATATCCTCGGTGTTTACCGCCCGCAGGGCGGACACCGGGATGATCTCATCAAAAGGATAAAGTTTCCGGTAGGCGTCAATGGCCTTCGCTATCTCCTCCCTGTCAACCGTATCCACTTTGTTGATAATCAGAATCACCGGTATCTTAAGTCCCTGAAGCTGTTCCGCAATATGGCGTTCCCCTGCGCCGATAAAGGTAGTCGGCTCCACCAGCCACAGAATCACATCCACATCCTTCAGAGTTCTTTCCGCTACCTGCACCATGTATTCTCCAAGTTTGTTTTTCGCCTTGTGAATTCCAGGAGTATCCAGAAATACAATCTGTCCGTCTTCACAGGTATAGACAGTCTGAATACGGTTCCTGGTAGTCTGGGGCTTTTTGGAGGTGATGGCAATTTTCTGTCCGATGAGGTGATTCATCAGGGTAGACTTTCCTACATTCGGCCGCCCGATAATCGCTGCAAAGCCTGATTTAAAGTTTTCTTTCATGTTCATGTGCTCCATTGTTTTTATCAGCATGTAATCAGTGGTTTGATTTCTCCGAAAATATTCTCCTCTTTCCGGACAGCGCTCTCGCTTCCTACCACGCAGATTGATTCTTCAGAAAGAATCGCCTCAATAAGAGGAGCCAGATTTCGGATATCCTCCACATCCGCCTGGAGGATCTCGTCTCTTTCTCTCTGAGCCATTTCCTCGGTAATGCCGCAGAACCATGCGGTTTTCGATATGCTTCCCTGCATCTGAGGAGTTCTGGGGATATCCTTTCCACTGATCGTACCGATGATATATTTCGTCATTTCCCTTTCGTCTGCCTGGAAATTTCTCACATAATCCGGAATGCCCCGGTAAACCTCCAGCGTACGTTTCAGATGAGGATCCCGGTAGGATACAAAATAGCTCTCGCCGCTTCTCCGGAAACCGCACATGCATCCGTAAGCGCCGCCCTTTACCCGAAGGTTGGTCCAGAGATAATCATAGCTTAGCGCCACCTTCAGAATATTCAGCGCTCCGTGATAGGCAAATCCTTTTCTGCGGAAATTACCGGCCTGAGCTACAAACTGTACCTGTCCAGATGTCATAAAGCCTTCGTTTTTCTTCTCGCAGGGCATTTCCCCGCCGGGCTGTTCCGCCGGTTCTCTGTGAAGCGTCTGGCGAAGCGCCTTTACCTGTTTCTTTACCTGGTCAAGGGATTCCCGCTCTCCTGTGTAGCTGACACTGAGATTTTCCGGCCGCAGGATCTCCTGGGTAAGGGATTTCAGATTTTTTACGACTTCTTCCCTGCGTTCTTCAAATTCCTGTTCCAGTTTTTCGATAAACTGATAATAAGTGATACCGGCCATGGCATCCTGAAAGGCCGCCATAGGAAGCGTATAGGAAGACGCCCGGAGTACGGCAGTCGAATGCCCGGCGCTGACCAGACTGGCCTGCGCTCTTGATTTTACCTCCGCGATAATCTCATACAGTCTTTTCGTGTCCTCCAGTTTAGATGTATTCAGGATCTCTCTCGCCATTTTAAAAAGCACATCTGTTTTCGGGTACATCACTTTTCCCCGAAGGGAGAAGAAAGCCCTGTATTCTTCAATGGAATCTGCCTGCTCAAAAACTTCAACCCCGCACTGAATGCCGCCTGTTTCCGCGTTAATTTCATTGGACAGTTCTCCGTAAGTATAGCCGGCCGTGTCCACGTAGCCCAGAACAGACTTCAGGAGTCCTAGATAGGGAACCTTTTCCGGAGCAAGTTTTTTTACATCAAACATCAGTTCCAGATATCCGATGCCGTTTGTGGGAACCGGATGATAAAGGAAAAGACTGCCGTCCACATCCATAGGCTCATTGGAAAACTTTGCCGCATCCTTCCGGATATCTTCCCGTTTCAGCATGGGAATGCACTTCTCAGCTCCCTCCTCCTCCGGCGCTTCCTGATACTCTTCCAGCGCTTTTGTTCTGCGCACAAGCTCTTCTCTCTCCTCCGGGGACAATCCCTCCAGATAATTCTGAAGCTTCCCGGCAAGAGCTTGTTCCTTCCGGGCCGCAAGTCCTCTGGAGGGAACAAGCGTAATCACTGAGCCGTGTGTGTTCTCCAGAAGATATTTCTGTATCAGCTGTTCAAAATACCCCTCTCCTATAAGGAATTTCAGCTTCTCAAACACAGGAAGAACCTGTACCTGCGCAAATGCCTTTTCATCATCATAGAGCCAGGTGCCCAGAACAGCAAGGCTGTACATCAGTCCCTTCGGATAAGAAGAGAAATCAGCTTCTCTGTACCGGAATTCCATGAAGTTGATTCCGGCTTCCAGAGATTTTCGGTCAATTCCGTTTTTCACAAGATCCTGCAGCGTGTTCCGGATTACAGAAACAAATTCTTCTTTTTTATCTGCTTCTGTACCTTTTGCCACAATCTCAAAATACGGCTGGCGTATGCCGTCGCCGTAGGAGCCGTAAATATCCATGCCGATTCCCGCATCCAGAAGCGCTTTTTTCAGAGGAGCGCCGGGCGCGCTTAACAGTGCATAGTCAAGGACTTCAAAAGCAGTTCCTGTAAGGGTATCCATTGCATCGCCGACCACCACATTATAGGCCAGATAGGCATTGTCCTTTTCATTTTCGTTTTCTGACACAGGATACTCCATCTGAAGCTCATGGATTTTTTCAAAGGGCTTCTGAAGCCGGATTTCCGAGTCTGCCTCCAGCCTGTCAAAAGCAGCAAGATAATGACGGTCAATAAAATCAAGTTTCTCCGCCATGTCCATGTTTCCATACAGATAGATATAGCTGTTGGAGGGATGATAATAAGTACGGTGAAATTCCAGAAACTCCTCATAGGAAAGCTCCGGTATAACATCCGGATCACCGCCGGACTCATAACCGTATGGCGTATCGGGGAACAGGGAATCCATGATTTCTCTCTCCAGAACCTCATCCGGCGAGGAAAAGGCTCCTTTCATTTCATTATAGACAACCCCGTTATATGTCAGCGGTCCGTCTGCGTTTTCCAGGTGGTAGCTCCAGCCTTCCTGACGGAAAATTTCTTCCTTTGTATAAATATTCGGGTAAAAAACCGCATCCAGATAAACATGCATCAGATTCTGAAAATCCTGGTCATTGCAGCTCGCAACCGGATAGCAGGTTTTATCCGGATAGGTCATTGCGTTCAGGAAAGTATTCAGGGATCCTTTCACAAGTTCCACAAAAGGATCCTTCAGAGGAAATTCCCTGGAACCGCAGAGCACGCTGTGCTCAAGGATATGCGCAACCCCTGTGCTGTTTCTGGGAGGTGTGCGGAAAGCGATATTAAACACTTTGTTTTCATCGTCGTTCTTTATGAGCATTACCCTGGCGCCTGTTTTTTTATGGCGGAGGAGATACCCCCTGGAGCGGATATCCTTCAGGTCTTCCTCTTTCAGGATTTCATAAGCACTAATTCTTGTTTTGTCCATTGCTGCCTCCGTTTTCTGTTTAGTATTACTGTTTTTCCGGGACTTATTCCGGCAGACCGCCCTCTCCCGGGAATTGAAGCTCGTAAATTTCTCTTGCCGCCCTGGTGATCAGCCCAAGCTCTTCCTGCATTTTCAGTTCACCCGGAAGGCGGACAGCCGTCTCATAAATATCTTTCTGAAGCTTTGCTTTTGAGCTGTCCTTGCTCATGGTGATAATCCCGCAGATGATTGTATTATAGGACTTGTCATGACTGCAAAGATTCATATACAAATCAACCATATGACAGCACTCCCGGTAAAGAAGCTGCTCATGGAGATCGCTTTTTTGGCGTATTTCATGAAATTTTACTGCCGCCAGTTCTTTGCTGATCTCTTTGCGGGCCCCTTTTGAGCCGACAAACCAGCGGTTCCCGGAATTTCTGTTAAACTCCATCGCCATCCAAAGTTTCAAAAAGCCGTCAGCCAGATTCCCGTTTTCTCCCTTTTCGTGGTAGCGGGCTTCCCAGATTTCTCTGCGGATTTCATTTTCTTCCGGCTCTTCGCCCGCTGCCAGAGACTGTTCCAGAAGCCCTTTTCGTTTCAAGGGATCTGATTCTCTGTAATATGCCGCAATTGTTGGTGTATCCATATACTTTCTCTCCTTTATTCTGTCTGTTTTCTGCATCGTTTAGTCTGCTGTATACTGTGCAAGTTCTGTCTCTGCGAGGGAAAGCGCCTCCTCGATGACCTGATCCATGTCCATATAGCGGTACATGCCGAGTCTTCCTCCAAAAAGGACATTCTTTTCCTCCAGTGCACGGCGTTCATATTTTGCAAAAAGCTCATTGTTTCTCGGATCATTCACCGGATAGTAAGGTTCCGCCCCCGGAGTCCACTCCGCTGAGTATTCTCTTGTAATCACTGTCTTGGGCTGCGTTCCGAATTCAAAATGCTTGTGCTCAATGATTCTGGTATAGGGAACTTCGTAATCTGTGTAGTTTACAACTGCATTTCCCTGATAATTCGCCATGTTCAGCACCTCCGTCTCAAAGCGGAGGGACCGGTAATCCAGAGTTCCATAACAGTAATCATAAAATTCGTCAAGCATGCCGGTAAAAAGTATTTTGTCCGCCTGAGCCGACAATTCCTCTCTGTTAGCAAAAAAGTCGGTTTTCAGCACCACCTGGGTGCCTTCCAGCAGTTTCTTTATAATCGCCGTATACCCGCCTTTTGGAATTCCCTGATATGGGTCTTTGAAATAATTGTTGTCATATGTGTAGCGCAGGGGAAGGCGCTTAATGATAAACGCCGGGAGATCTCTGCACTCTCTTCCCCACTGTTTTCTGGTATAACCCTCCACCAGCTTTTCATACACGTCCTGTCCTACCAAAGCAAGGGCCTGCTCCTCCAGATTCTTCGGATTGGTAATATGCATCCTGGCTATCTGCTCCTGAATCTTCGCCTTGGCCTCCGCAGGCGTCCTGACTCCCCAGAGCTGATGAAAAGTATTCATGTTAAAAGGAAGATTATAAAGTTCGTCTTTATATATGGCTATGGGGGAGTTCACAAAATGGTTGAACTCTGCGAACTGGTTGATATAATCCCACACAGGCTTCTTTGAAGTGTGAAAAATGTGGGCTCCATAGCAATGAACCTGAATTCCTTCCACTTCTTCCGTATAAATATTTCCGCCGATGTGGTCTCTTTTGTCTATGACAAGGCAGCTTTTGTGATGTTTCACTGCCTCATGCGCAAAAACGGACCCGAAAAGCCCCGCCCCGACAATCAGGTAATCATATTTTTTCATGAAAAAACCCTCTTTCTTTTGATAATGCTTATTATAGCAAATCAAAAAGAAAAAGGGTAGTCCTAATCATTCAATGAGCATGGCATCCCCAAAGGAAAAGAAACGGTATCTTTCTTTTACAGCCTCCTGATAGGCGGCCATAATCTGTTCCTTCCCTGCAAGCGCGGAGACGAGCATCATTAGCGTGGATTCCGGAAGATGGAAGTTTGTAATCAAACCGTCAATCATCTTAAAATGATAACCCGGATAAATAAAAATATCTGTCCATCCGCTGCCTGCCCGGAGGATTCCGTCCTCGCCTGCAGCAGATTCCAGTGTCCGGCAGCTGGTGGTTCCTACAGAAATCACCCGTCCGCCCTGCTTCTTCGTATCATTAATCAGCTGTGCCTGGTCTTCCTCCACTATATAAAATTCCGAGTGCATATGATGCTGTTCCACATCATCCACTTTTACCGGCCGGAAAGTTCCCAGTCCTACATGGAGGGTAACATGGGCAATTTTTACTCCTTTTTCCTGCACCTTTTCCAGGAGCTCCTCGGTAAAATGAAGTCCCGCCGTAGGCGCGGCCGCAGAGCCGTCGTGCTTTGCGTAAACTGTCTGATATCGGTTCTTGTCCTTCAGTTTATGAGTGATATAAGGAGGAAGCGGCATTTCTCCCAGCTGGTCCAGAATCTCCTCAAAAATTCCGTCGTAGTGAAACTGGATCAGTCGATTCCCCTCGTCTACAATATCCAGGATTTCTCCCTTCAGTATCCCGTCTCCGAAAACGATTTTCGCTCCCTGGCGCGCCTTCTTTCCCGGCTTTACCAGGCACTCCCAGATATCATTTTCTTTGCGCTTCAGGAGCAGGATCTCTATGACGGCTCCTGTTTCTTCCTTGTGCCCGTATAACCTTGCCGGAATGACTCTGGTGTCGTTGATAACCAGGCAGTCTCCCTTATGAAGATAATCCAGAATATCTGTAAAATGCCTGTGTTCAATGGATCCGTCCTTCAGAGAAAGATGAAGAAGCCTGGAAGAGCTTCTGTCCTCCAGAGGATCCTGTGCGATCAGCTCCTTGGGAAGATCGTAATAAAAATCTGATGTTTTCATAGTCTACTCCTTATCAGCCTCTGCCTTCCATTCTTTCCGCCACTGCCGTATCTGATTCCATTCTTTGTTTGTAATATCCGCATTCTTCAGCAGATCCGGCCGTCTCTTTGCCGTGCGCAGCAGAGACTGCTCTCTCCTCCACGCCTCAATATTGGCATGATGTCCGGACAGCAGAACAGGGGGAACTTTTTGTCCGTGCCACTCCTCCGGCCTGCTGTACTGCGGATATTCCAGGAGTCCTCCCGCAAAAGACTCCGTCTCTCCGGACTCCTGATTGCTCAGCACTCCCGGAACCATGCGGGAAACCGCATCCATCACAACCATGGCCGGCAGTTCCCCTCCGGTAAGCACATAATCCCCGATAGAAACATAGTCGGTTACGATTTCGTCAAGCACACGTTCATCGATGCCTTCATAGTGACCGCAGAGAAATACCAGATCCTGCTCTTCTGCCAATTCTCTTGCCATGGCCTGATGAAAAACCTTTCCCTGGGGCGTCAGATAAATCACACGGGGCTTATAGCCGATTTTCTTCTCTATGGACTCATAGGCAAGATAAACCGGCTCCGCCTGCATCAGCATTCCGGCCCCGCCTCCATATGGATAATCGTCCACCTTCTGGTGCTTGTTAAAAGCATAATCCCGGATATTCACTGCCTGAACACTCAGATATCCGCCGGAAATCGCCCGTCCTATAATACTGGTGTTCATTCCCTGCTCAATCATATCCGGAAAGAGCGTCAGTACATGAAAATTCATCTATATCAGCCCTTTCATCAAATGCACTGTCATGGTATTGGTCTCCAGATTTACATCCAGAATACATTCATGAATCGCGGGCAGAAGCACTTCTCCGTGTTCCATGGATTCAATTACATATACATCGTTGGCCCCGGTCTCCATGACATTTTTCAGTGTACCGAATTTTGTCCCGTCCTCCAGAATCACATTCATACCAAGCAGATCCGCAATATAATATTCATTTTCTCCCAGCTCCTGTCCCTCTTCCCGGGGAATCCAGAGACTGCATCCTTTATATTTTTCAATGTCGTTGATGTTGTCCACATCCTTAAATTTCAGGATCGCCAGGTTTTTAAAAAACTTCACGCGGCTGATCTCAAGCCTGCGCAGTTCCCTTCCCGTATCCAGAAGCACATATTCAAGCTCCAGGAAACGTTCCGCTTCATCTGTGGTGGGGAACACCTTTACTTCTCCCCTTACCCCGTGAGTGGTGGTAATCACTCCGACCTTCAACAAATCTTCCATATATTTTACTCCTGCCGTGAAAGAAGGAGCTATGTTTCCACAGCTCCTGCTTTTTTTGCTATTGCAGAATATCTACAATTACCTTTTTACTGCTTTTTGAAGAAGCGGCTTTTACAACAGTACGGATCGCCTTGGCGATTCTGCCCTGTCTCCCGATGACCTTGCCCATATCGGCAGAGCCTACTTTCAGTTCGATGATCACTGCATCTTCTTTTTCATTTTCGGTAACAACCACCTCATCCGGATGATCTACAAGAGATTTTGCAATTACTTCTACTAGTTCTTTCATCACATACCTCCCTGCTCTGCCTCTGCGAGACATTCAAGATAACCGTTCCGCACGGAAGCTATCTTCACAGAAAGAAATACCCTTCCCGGTATCTCTTATTTCTCAATTCCGGCGATTTTAAAGATTTTTGCAACAACCTCTGTAGGCTGCGCGCCTGCTGCAAGCCATTTCTTTGCAGCTTCCTCGTTTACTTTGTAAGCGCTGGGATCCTGATTCGGATCGTAGGTTCCAATCTCCTCAATGCACTTTCCGTCGCGTTTGCAGCGGGAATCTGCCACAACGATTCTATAGAAAGGTGCTTTTTTCTGTCCCATTCTTCTTAATCTGATTTTTACTGCCATTGTTTCTTTTCCTCCATTTATTTCTTTTCTGTTTTCTTGAATTTATTTAAAAGGGAAGCTTAAAGCCGCCTCTTTTACCTGGTTTTCCGCCCATCATGCCGGGCATCTGCTTCATCATTTTCTTGCTTTGCTCAAACTGTTTCACCAGACGGTTAACCTCCGCGATATCCACGCCGGCTCCTCTGGCGATACGGTTTTTCCTGGACACATTCAGGATTCCCGGATTGCTTCTCTCCTGGGGAGTCATGGACAAGATAATCGCTTTCGTACGGTCAAGAGCACTTTCGTCAATCATACTTTCAATGTCTTTTATCTTGCCGCCGATTCCCGGCAGCATATTCAAAATGCTTCCCAAACCGCCCATCTTGTTCATCTGTTCCATGCTGGTCAGATAGTCGTTAAAATCAAAGTCCATCTTTTTCAGCTTTTTCTGCATCTCAGAGGCCTGAGCCTGATCAAAAGCCGCCTCCGCCTTCTCGATCAGGCTCATCACGTCGCCCATGCCGAGAATTCTGGAAGCCATTCTCTCCGGATAAAACTGCTCCAGATCAGAAAGCTTTTCTCCCATACCAACATAGAGAATAGGTTTTCCTGTCACTGCCTTGATGGAAAGGGCAGCTCCGCCTCTTGTGTCTCCGTCCATTTTTGTAAGGATCACTCCGTCTATCCCTACTTTTTCTGTAAAGGTTTTTGCAACATTTACAGCGTCCTGGCCGGTCATGGCGTCTACAATCAGAAGGGTTGCATCCACCTGCACATTTGCTTTAATGTCCGCAAGCTCCTGCATCATCTCTTCATCTACATGGAGCCGTCCCGCCGTATCCAGAAGGACAACATTCTGCTGATGGGATTTTGCGTGTTCCACCGCTGCTTTGGCGATATTCACCGGACTCTGCTTGTCACCCATGGAAAACACTTCCACGCCCTGCTTCTCTCCGTTTACCTGCAGCTGTGTAATAGCCGCAGGACGGTATACGTCGCAGGCTACAAGAAGGGGGCGTTTGCCCTTGGATTTGAGCTTGCCGGCCAGCTTGGCCACAGTGGTTGTCTTGCCGGCGCCCTGCAGTCCCGCCATCATCAGAACGGTAATGTCATTCCCCGGCTTAATAGGAAGCTCAGTGGTTTCACTGCCCATAAGGTTTACCAGTTCCTCATTGACGATCTTGATCACCATCTGACCGGGATTCAGGCCGCTCATCACATCCTGACCCACTGCACGTTCCTGAACAGCTTTTGTAAACTGTTTTACCACCTTGAAGTTTACATCGGCCTCCAGAAGCGCCATCTTAACCTCTTTGAGAGCAGTTTTCACATCCTCCTCTGTCAGACGTCCCTTGCTTCTGAGCTTCTTAAATACATTCTGTAATTTTTCCGTCAAGCTTTCAAACGCCATTCTTATAACTCCTCTAATATCTCATTGGAAATATCCGCAATCTTCCGTACCTGGCACTGATCCGCAATCCGGCGGATTTCACGTACCTGATCCCTGATCCGGATAAATTTTTCGACTAAATGAAGCTTTCCCTCATAGCCCTCCAGCGTATGATTGCATCTCTTGATCATATCATGCACGCCCTGGCGGCTGATGCCAAGCTCCTCTGCCACTTCACTCAGGGAATAATCCTCCAGCACCACACTTTCGTATACCTGCTGCTGGCGCTCTGTTAAAAGCTCCCCGTAAAAATCATACAACAATGTCTGTTCTACAAATTTTTCCATCTGCTGACCACCTTGGGTATCATACCTTATAACAGAAAAGATGTCAAGTATTTTTTCTTGACATCTTCTTCTTTTATTTCTGCGCCTCTGTTTCCGCTTTCATTTTCTCCTCAGCGGAAGATTCCGTTTCAAATTCAAAGACGCATCTCTCATAGGCATTAATGATATTGGTATCCTGATATTTATCATATCGTTTGTGATTTCTTCCGTATGACATATGTACATGCCCGTGAAGAAAATATTTCGGATGATATTTTTCCAATAATTTCAAAAAAGACTTAAATCCCTGGTGGGGCAGATCCCTGCCGTCATTCAGGCTGTAAGCCGGCGCATGGGTTACAAGAATGTCAAATCCCCCCTTCCAGAAAATCTTCGGCCAGAGCTTCCGGATGCGTCTTCTCATCTCTCTTTCCGTATACTGGTAGTTTCCGGGCTTATAGCGCATAGAGCCTCCCAGCCCCAGAATTCTTACTCCTTCATGTACATATATTTTATCATCAATGCAGATGCAGCCTTCCGGTGGGATTTTTTCGTATTTGTCATCATGATTTCCATGTACATATAATACAGGAGCAGATGTGAAAGTGGCGAGAAACGACAGATATCGCGGGTCAAGATCTCCGCAGGAAATAATCAGATCAATTCCCTCCAGCTTGCTTTTTTCAAAATAATCCCACAGGTATTTCGACTCTTCGTCTGCAATCGCAAGTATTTTCATATATTATGGCGTCCCCTTTATTTTTCTATGCCCTGCTGAAGGATCACCGGTTTCGCCTGGTCCTTCAATTCCCACTGTTTCGGAATCGAACCGATAATATTTTCTGCCAGCCAGTTCATTTTGATGATTTCTTCCGGAGACATGCTCCTTCCCGGATCTTCCTGAACAACGCCTTTCTGCGAGTACAGAATACCGGAAAACGGGTTGAACTCTCCCCTGCCGATCGTGTCTTTTAAGAGATCCACCAGCCGTTTTGTTCCGATAGGAAGATTCTGAGAACAGATGACATCCACAACCCCGGCAGACATTCCCCACCAGTAATTGATGGCCTTTTTCTCCGCCGTGATGTCATCGTATTTCCATGTACCGTCCATAATCGTCCGGATAAGCTGTTCATAAAATTTTCCCCAGTGCCACAGCGGCATTGCCAGATTGTGGGGCATCTGATTTTCCAGGCGGTAGAGTCCGAAGTAGCGGGAAGCGTCCTCCGGTATCACCATATCTCTTCCTGAAACGATGGAAATATCCTTTTCGCAGATTTCTCCCATCAGCTTCCCAAGATCGGCATCCTTAAGAGAAGACCACTCCAGATATACCTTAGCCCTCGGATTAATCATCTTTGCTCCCAGAGCAAAAGCATTAATATTTGCAATTGTTCCATAAATAGGATAATCGGCAATATATGCCAGCCGTCCATTCTCTGACATAGCTCCCGCAACTGCGCCCATCAGGAATTTCGCCTCATGCATGCGGGCGTAATAAGTCCGGATATATCTGTGCGATGTATTCAGGGAGCAGTTCAGTATCCTCACCTCAGGATTGTCAATCGCCGCCTGGACGCTTGCCTGAACAAATTCAGGAGCCGTTGTAAAGACAATATTGCACCCTTTGCCTATAGCATCGCGGATCGCCTTCTCCGCAAGATCAGGGGTAAGATTTTCATAACACATGGTAGTGACTTCATCAGGGAATGTCTGTTCCAGGTGGAGCCGTCCCAGCTCATGAGCATAAGTCCAGGCTGATGATCCCGGAGTCTTCACATAAAGAAAAGCTACCTTCAGTTTCGGAGAACTCAGCGGCAGAAGTCTTGTCAAAAGAGGTTTTTTCTCTTTTGTCGGGTTCATCTTCAGCGCGATCTCGTCATCGTGCTCCAGAAGGCGGAATTCTTCCCAGCTCTTTCCCACCATTTCCTTAAGTTCATTGGCTGTTTTCTCGCTGGCTGCGTCATAGCCGTAAATAGTAAGAAACGCCAGAAACGCGTCCCCCGGGGTAATCGAAAGTTTTTTCCCTCCCGCTGCGGCAAATTCCGCCGCAAATCTGGAGTATACAGAGCTGAACGTAAGCTTGTCCTCGTCACTCCATACTTCTTTCGGCTCTTTTCCCACAAGGCTCTGAAGCTTTGCGAAACTTCCAAGCTTTGTAAACCAGATATAATTAATCTGAGAAAGCTCATAAAAATCCACGAATTCATAGTAAATTTTATTTTCTTTTTCTTCTGTTCTGGTAGGAAGGATTCTGGTGACAATGCCCGGAACGGAAACGGCATCATAATATTTCAGCACACTGACTCTCTTGTTCCCCTCCTCCACATAGAATTTATTCATATATTCATACGCCTTAATCGGATCACGTATTCCTTCATTCAAATGACTCTCGCTCAGAGAAGCCCATTTATAGGCAAATTCTGTGTCCTCTCTAAGAATCGGCATAAAATTCCCTGCAAAAGCGCTGCTTCTGCCTCCTGTTTTTGTTCCCACGATCTGATCAATAGGAATCTGTACCAGCCCTAGGGGAACTTCCGAATAGGAGCCTCTGGGCGGAAGAATATCATCCAGAACTTTTAAGGTAGGCTGCTCACCCCGGAGAAGCCTTGCCTGATAATCTTTTTTTCCGGCCTTATAAGCCTTATTGTAATCTTCTAATGTCATACTTTTCCTCCAGATCTGCGTGCAGTTTTTCGTTTCACGTCCAATATAACCCAGCATCCGGCTGTGCGCAAGTCTAAAAATCCATGAAAAAACAGAAGATTTCTCGGCAGATTGCAGTCATTTTCTAAAAAATACGTTCTTGCCAATTCTTTCCATATAGAGTATGATTTTTATATACAGATAGCAGAAGGAGGAATTTTCAATGGAAAAATCAAAAGTTTATTATACAAATATGCGTACCGGATTTGACGACGGACTTCTCAATAAACTCCAGCGCCTGATCAAAAAAGCAGGCATCGGCTCCATTGATTTCAGCGGCAAATATACTGCCATCAAAATTCATTTCGGAGAGCCTGGAAATCTTGCTTTCCTCCGGCCGAACTATGCCAAAGCCGTTGCGGATGTGGTAAAAGAGCTTGGGGGAAAACCGTTCTTGACAGACTGCAATACATTATATGTCGGCGGCCGCAAAAACGCCCTGGATCACCTGGACAGCGCCTATACCAACGGCTTCTCTCCCTTTTCCACAGGATGTCACGTCCTGATCGCGGACGGACTGAAGGGCACCGATGAAGTTTATGTCCCTGTGGAGGGCGGAGAATATGTAAAAGAGGCAAAAATCGGACGGGCCGTTATGGATGCAGATGTTTTTATTTCTCTGGCTCATTTTAAAGGTCATGAAGCCACCGGTTTCGGCGGAACAATGAAAAACATCGGCATGGGCTGCGGTTCACGTGCCGGAAAGATGGAAATGCACAGCGCAGGGAAACCTCATGTAGATCAGGATCTGTGCATCGGCTGTCATCGCTGTGAAAAAATATGCGCCCACGGAGCGCCTGAATTTACCAGCGGCAAGGCTTCCATTAACCACGATAAGTGCGTAGGATGCGGCAGATGCATCGGCGTCTGTCCGAAAGATGCCGTTCTTCCGGCGTCTGACGAATCCAACGATGTTCTGAACTGTAAAATTGCCGAATATACAAAAGCAGTAGTCGACGGCCGCCCCTGCTTTTACATCAATCTGGTCATCGACGTTTCTCCATACTGCGACTGTCATGCCGAAAACGATGCCGCTGTTGTGCCGGATGTTGGATTTTTCGCCTCCTTCGACCCGGTTGCCCTTGATACCGCCTGTGCGGATGCTGTAAATGCGCAGCCCATTATTTCCAACACCTGCCTTTCCGAAGCGGACCACGAAGGCCACGATCACTTCGGGGCAATGTTCCCAACCACGAATTGGCGGACATGTATCGAACATGCAAAAAAAATCGGTCTCGGAAACGATGAGTACGAACTGGTTGAAGTAAAATAAAAACGGCATATGCTTTTCTGAAAAAAGAGCGTTTCATTTATCTCCCTGCGGAGATCTGAAACGCTCTTTTTTTCAGAACATCGGCAGATTACCTGCCTTCACTTTGCAAAATATCTCTTTCCTCTTTTATGCTTACAGACTTGCCCGGATGACTTTCGGTTTGCAGCCGGCGTCCTCCAGAGCCTTTACGATCTGGTTCTTATGTTCAGTTCCATATGCCTCCATTGTCACCTTCAGTTCTACGGCGGCATTACGGTTTGTTGTCACAAACTGGTTATGATCAAGTTTAATAACATTTCCCTGGTTGTCAGCTATAATGGAAGCTACACGTACAAGCTCACCCGGCTTGTCCGGAATCAGAACAGATACCGTAAAAATTCTGTCCCTCTGAATCAGGCCGTGCTGAACAACTGAGGACATCGTAATCACATCCATATTCCCGCCGCTTAGAATGGCCACAACCTTTTTGCCTGTAAAACTCAGATGACGGAGTGCAGCCACAGTCAGAAGGCCGGAATTCTCCACGATCATCTTATGATTCTCCACCATATCCAAAAAGGCCATGATCAGCTCATCATCTTCAACGGTAATCACGCTGTCCAGATTTTCCTGCAGATAAGGAAAAATCTTTTCTCCCGGAGTCTGTACTGCCGTGCCGTCCGCAATCGTGTTTACATGGGGAAGCGTAACCACTTCTCCCTTGGCAAGAGACGCTTTCAGGCAGGCGGCTCCTGCCGGCTCTACGCCGATCACCTTTATGTGCGGATTCAAAAGTTTCGCCAGAGTGGAAACGCCTGTGGCAAGTCCGCCTCCTCCAACCGGCACCAGTATGTAATCTACAAGAGGAAGCTCCTGCACGATCTCCATGGCAATGGTTCCCTGGCCTGTAGCAACCGCCGGATCATCGAAAGGATGAATAAAAGTATATCCCTCCTTTTCCGCCAGTTCCAGAGCATAGTCGCAGGCTTCGTCATAGACGTCTCCTTTCAGGATCACTTCGGCGCCGTAGCTTTTCGTCCGTTCCACCTTAATCAGCGGCGTCGTTGTGGGCATGACAATGACTGCTTTCACGCCAAACTTGTGGGCAGCATAGGCAACGCCCTGGGCATGGTTTCCGGCAGACGCCGCAATCAGCCCTTTCTCCTTTTCTTCCTCACTTAAAGTACTGATCTTGTAATATGCGCCCCTCACCTTATAGGCTCCTGTGCGCTGCATATTCTCCGGTTTCAAATACACTTTATTTCCTGTCAGTTCCGTAAAGTAACTGCTTTTGATCAGTTTTGTCTCCTGCGTTACTTTTTTTACAATTTCCGCTGCTTTCTCAAAGCTTTCCAATGTAAGCATTCATTTTCCTCCCTGTATTTCTGGTTATTCTCTCATGTCCGTATTTTTTTCGTCAACATCAAACAGCGCGTTCACAAAAGCGTCTGCGTCAAATTTCTGCAGATCATCTATGCTTTCTCCAACGCCGATGTATTTTACAGGAATGTCAAGTTCCGACTGGATTGCCACAGCAATGCCGCCCTTGGCCGTCCCGTCCAGCTTTGTCAGTATAATTCCGTTTACCTTCGCTACTTCAGAAAACTGTCTTGCCTGGGCAAGGGCGTTCTGACCGGTTGTCCCGTCCAAAACAACCAGTGTTTCCAGATAGGCTTCCGGATATTCTCTTTCCAGAATCCGGTATATTTTCCGCAGCTCTTCCATAAGGTTCTTTTTATTGTGAAGCCGGCCGGCCGTATCACATAGAAGCACATCGGCGTTCCTTGCCTTGGCCGCAGCCACCGCATCATAAACTACAGATGCAGGATCTGCGCCCGGCTGTCCTCCGATGATCTCCACACCGGCCCGTTCCGCCCACTGAGCGAGCTGCTCTCCTGCCGCCGCCCGGAAGGTGTCCGCCGCCGCCAAAATCACCTTTTTCCCCTGGTCCTTCAGCTTTCCGGCAAGTTTTCCTACGGAAGTTGTCTTTCCAACTCCATTCACTCCAATTACAAGAATCACAGACTTCTGGTTCTCAAAAGCATACTCTGTACTGTCCACCCGCATCTGATCCTTAATACTGTCAATAAGGAGCTGCTTACATTCCATGGGATTTTTAATATGCTTCTCCGCCACCTGCTTTTTCAGATTTGCCAGAATCGCGGAAGTAGCGTTGATTCCGATATCTCCCATTACAAGAATTTCCTCAAGCTCCTCATAGAAATCCTCATCAATACTGGAATAGCCGCTGAAAATGGAATCAAAGCCCGCAACGATATTATCCCTTGTTTTTGTGAGGCCGCTTACCAGGCGCTTAAAAAAGCCTTTTTTCTCTTCAGCCATACTCATTCCTCCTGTCACTTTGTCAGCTGATTTTCTACAAGATCCACAGATACCAGAGTGGAGACGCCTTTTTCCTGCATGGTAATACCGTAAAGCCGGTCTGCCGCATTCATGGTACCGCGTCTATGTGTTATTATAATAAATTGTGTATTTTTCGTCAACTTCTGAAGGTAGGATGCAAAACGCCCTACATTGGAGTCATCCAGAGCCGCCTCAATCTCATCCAGAAGACAGAAAGGAGACGGCTTCAGATTCTGAATGGCAAAAAGAAGGGCAATGGCAGTAAGAGCCTTCTCTCCTCCTGAAAGCTGCATCATATTCTGAAGTTTCTTTCCAGGCGGCTGGGAAATAATTTTGATTCCCGCCTCAAGGATATCTTCCTCCTCTGAAAGTTCCAGAGTTCCTTTTCCTCCTCCGAACAATTCTTTAAACGCCTTGTCAAATTCCCGCTGGATATCCCGGAATTTCTCGGAAAACTGCTTCCGCATGCCCTCATCCAGCTCCTGAATAATATTCTCCAGCGCTTTTTCCGCTTCTACCAGGTCTTCATACTGTCCCGACAGGAAGGTGTGTCGCTCCAGAAGATTTTTATAATCTTCCACCGCGTTGACATTGACGGAGCCCAGCCTTCGGATTTCTTCTTTGATCCTGGCAATATCTTTCTTCATCGCCTGCCGGTCTGTCAGTTCTTCTCTCCTGTACTGTGAAGCGCTGTTCGGCGTAATTTCATATTCCTCCCACATATAGGAGATCTGGGCTTCCCTCTGCTCCTCCACTTTTTCAGCCTGGCTTCTCAGACGGAAGCACTCTTTATCCAGAAGGGCAGTTTTTTCTGAGAGATGATCTCTCTTTTCAAAGAAAGTTTTATGGCTTGCATTTCTTTTTTCCTTCTCTTCCTGCCATTTTTCTCTCCGGAAACGGAATTCTTCTTCCATATTCCCGCATCTCTCCACCTCGTCCTGCAGGCTTTGAATGCCTTCCTGTTTCTTTTTCGTTTCTTCTTTACTGTTCTGCAGATTTTCTCTGAGATGTCTGCTTTCTTCCGTGAAGTCTTCTATCTCCTGTATAATACGGTCAAGATTTTCCTGTAGAAAGCGTTCCTTTTGAGACACAGCGGACTCCTCAAGGCGAACCTGCTCCAGCTCCTTCGTTTTCAGCATCTCTTCTGATCTCCACTCTTCCAGCTCTTTCTGCTTTGTTTCGATAAAAGTTTCCAGCTCTTCTTCATCTTTCTGAGATTCTTCCAGTTCCCTGACGATGCCGCTCCGGTCTGAACGGATTTCTCCGGCCTGCCGTCTCAGCTCCTCCTGTTCCCGTTCAATCTGTTTATAATTTTCCCGGATACTGTTTTCTTTTTCTTCAATCTGCTCCAGATTCATTTTTGCTGTATTCTGCTCCACGTACTGCCGCCTCAGTTTTTCCTGAAAGTCCGCAATAGTGTCCCTCAGAATATTCCGTCTGCTTCTGTTCTCGTCAATGGAGAGCTGCATATCTTCAAGCTCCTTCTTTAAAAGGCCTATGCTCCGCTCCAGCTCCTCCATCTCTCTTCGCCTGCCCAGAAGGTTACTGTTATTTTTGAAAGCTCCTCCTGTCATGGAACCTCCGGGACTCAGAGAGTCTCCCTCTAAAGTTACCATACGGAGACTATGATGATATTTTTTTCCAATCGCGATAGCATGATCAATATGATCTACCACCAGCACCCTTCCTAGAAGATATTTAACCAGCGAGCTGTACTCCTGGTCGGCCCGGACCAGTGTGTCCGCAGCGCCGATCACTCCCGGCTCCCGGAAAACTTCTTCTTTCTGAATTCCCCCTTTTCCGCTGATATTGGAAAGAGGCAGAAAAGTCGCCCGGCCGTACCGGTTTTTTTTCAGGAAATCAATCATTCTCTTTGCCGTCTGTTCATTGTCCGTAACAATATTCTGGATGCTTCCTCCGAGGGCAGTTTCAATAGCCAGCTCATAATTTTTCTGAACCTGAATAATGTCCGCGACTACCCCCCGTATTCCCGGTTCTCTTCTCTTCTGCTCCATTACACGGCGGATACTGTTTCCATATCCTTCATATCTCTCCGTAATGTTTTTCAGAGATTCCAGCCGGGAAGCTTCTCTGTGATAGGCGGCCTGCCCTGTCTCCATCTGTTTGTTCTGTTCCTTTATCTTCTCCTGAAGTTCCCGGACTTCTCCGTCCAGACGGACACATTCCTCGTTCATGGACCGGATGGATGAGGAAACGCTTTTGTATGTATGTTCTGCTTTTGTCTTCTCACCGGAAAGAGTTTCCTCCTCCGTTTTCAGGACAAGAACTTTCTTGCTGATCTCCGCTTTCCGAATCTCCAGCTGTTCCATCATTGCATCAAAGCGCTGCGCCTTTCCCTTGGTAGTAGCGCGGCTGTTCAGAAGTTCGATAATCTCATTCTTGCCGTCCTCCACCGCTCTGGTACAGTCTTCCACGTTGGAGAGAATTTTCTCCATCTGTTTCTGTCCCTCATCAAGGGTTTTCTGTATTTCCTTTTTCTGAGCTCTGAGCTCTGTTCTCTCCCCGGACAGCTTTTCTTTTTCCTGGTTTCTTTTTTCCAGGTCGCCTTTCAGAACATTCATACGGCTTTCATAATGTTCCGTGTTCTGTTTTCCTGCAGATATCTGTTCTTCCAGAATCTTAATCCGGCTCTCGTACTGCTGCTTCTGAAGAGCATTCTCCTGCTGTTTCTCCTTCAAATCATCCAAATGACGATTAAGTTCCTCCAGTTCCTTTTCCAGCCGGTCATATTCTGTTTTTGTCCGGTCAAATTCTTCCGTAGTTTCCTTCAGCTCCTGCTCAGCATTTCCAAGCTTGTCTTCCAGCTCCTGCAAGAGTCTGCCGGCATGATCATATTCCAGAAGAAAAAGATTTACATCAAGATTCCTCAGCTCATCTCTTCTGGAAAGATAAATTTTCGCCGTTTCCGCCTGTTTTTCCAGAGGTCCGAGCTGTTTTGTCAATTCATTCAGAATATCGGTAACGCGGACGAGGTTTCGTTTTTCCTCTTCCAGTTTTTTTATCGTGGTATTTTTCCTTCGCTTAAATTTTACAATTCCCGCAGCCTCATCAAACAGTTCCCTTCTGTCCTCCGGCTTGCCGCTTAAGATTTTATCTATCTGCCCCTGTCCGATGATCGAATATCCTTCCTTGCCGATACCGGTATCGTAAAACATTTCCTGAATATCTTTCAGCCGGCAGCTGCTGCCGTTGATCAGATACTCGCTCTCACCGGACCTGTAAAGCCGTCTTGTCACCGTCACTTCATTATAGTCCACAGGAAGTTTGTGGTCGCTGTTGTCCAGAGTAATCGCCACCGACGCAAAGCTCAGAGGCTTCCTGGTCTCCGTTCCGGAAAAAATAACATCCTGCATATTTCCTCCGCGGAGCTGTTTTGCGCTCTGCTCGCCAAGGACCCAGCGAACAGCGTCTCCAACATTGCTTTTTCCGCTGCCGTTAGGTCCCACGATTCCGGTAATTCCGTTATGAAATTCAAAGTTTATTTTCTGGGCAAAAGATTTAAACCCATGTACCTCGATGCTTTTTAAATACATATTTCACCTGTTATTGCTGCAGTTTTCGAATCGCCTGGTATGCCGCCGCCTGCTCCGCCGCTTTTTTTGTATGGCCTGTCCCGCTTCCGGAAACGACGCCATTAATCTGTACTTCCACAGAAAACTGCTTATTATGATCTGGTCCGGATTCTCCCGTCAGCACATATTCCACGGCCTGTTTTCCCTTTTCCTGCACAAGCTCCTGCAGAATCGTTTTGCTGTCATAAAAAAGCTGTTTATGCTCCATATCATTCAGAATAAAGCGCAGTACAAACTTTCTGGCATTTTCGAATCCGCCGTCAAGATAGATGGCGCCTAAAAGGGCTTCCGTGGCGTCTGACACAATAGAATCCCTCATCCGCCCTCCTGTCATATCCTCTCCCCGTCCCAGCAGAAGATATTTCGGCAGGTCAAATTGTCTCGCGCAGTAGGCAAGGCTTGGCTCACAGACAAGGCTTGCCCTCTTCTTGGTCAGTTCTCCCTCTGGAATTTTCGGAAACCGCGTGTAGAGCACATCGCTGCTGATCAGTTCCAGAACAGCATCGCCCAAAAACTCCAGGCGCTCATTGCAGCCCAGCTTTCCCAGCTTTTTCTCATTCGCATAGGAACTGTGAGTCAACGCCTGTCTCAGCAGCTTTTTATTATGGAAAGTATAACCGATCGTCTGTTCCAGTTGTTCCATTTCTTTTTCTTCCTTCACATTATTTTTCATGGGAGTCTTCCTGAGCTGCCAGGGGCTGCAGGTGCTCTGCAATTTTTTCATTTACCTTCTGCTGCTTGAACTGGACGCACTGGAAAATCGCGTTTTTTATTTCAACGGCCGCAGCGCTTCCGTGGGTCTTAACGACCAGTCCCTTCAGTCCTAACAGCGGAGCTCCGCCATATTCCGTGGCGTCGAATGATTTCATTGTCTCTTTCAGGGCCGGTTTCACCAGCAATGCTCCGATTTTGCTTCTGGCAGTAGACATCAGTCCCTCCTTAATCTTTTTAATCAGAGCGGTTCCCAGTCCTTCATATAATTTCAGAATCACGTTTCCAACAAAAGCTTCACAGACAATCACATCCGCATAGCCTGCCGGGATATCCCTGGCCTCAATACTCCCGATAAAATTAATTCCCTCAGTCTGTTTCAGCAAGGGAAAAGTTTCTTTTACAAGGGCATTTCCCTTTTCCTCTTCCGCGCCATTGTTGACAATCGCTACTCTGGGGTTTTTGATGCCGACGACCTCTTCCATGTAAATTGCCCCCATTTTAGCGAACTGCACAAGATGAGAAGGCCTTGCGTCTACATTCGCCCCGCAGTCAATCAGCAGGCTCACTCCGTCCATCGTAGGAATCAGCGGTGCAAGAGGAGGACGCTCCACGCCTTTCGCCCTTCCTACCAGCACCTGGCCTCCAACCAGCACCGCTCCTGTGCTTCCGGATGAGACAAAAGCGTCTGCTTCTTTCCGCTTCACCAGATTCAGTCCAACAACGATAGAGGAATCCTTCTTTTTACGGATCGCAAAAACAGGCGGCTCAGCTGTCTCGATCACCTCTGAAGCCGGGGCGATCTGAAGCCTGTCCTTAGGATAATCCTGATATTTTTCAAGTTCCTTTTTTATTTTATCTTCCTGACCAGCCAGAATCACGCTGATGTCCTTCCGTTCTTTTATGGCATCTACAGCAGCCTTTACCGGTTCCTGCGGTGCATAATCTCCACCCATGGCATCAACAACCACTTTAATTAGCTCTGCCATAATACACCTCCTATTAAAACTCTAAGATTTATCATACTAAATTATAGAAAGACCGTCAAGCACTGCCTCCACAAGCTCATCTCCCTGGTAGCTGAGCTTCAGAGAAAAAAACGGAGCGTTGTCTTTCAGAAGCTTCAGAAAAATCAGATCGCCTTTCCAAAGGTTCAGTTTCAGAAGCTCCTCCTTTTTTACCCATTCAAGGATACCCTCTTCGCATTCCTTCATCTGGCCTTCAAATCCGTCCGCCGTATAAAGGCACATATATTCTGTCCCGTACCCTTCCTGGGTAAAAGTGACGATTCCCCGGAACTTCCAGGAAGTAAGAGTGAATCCTGTCTCCTCGCGGACCTCCCGCAGCAGACATTCCTCAGGGCTCTCCCCTTCTTCAAAATGGCCTCCCACACCGATCCACTTGTCTTTATTCACATCATTCTTTTTTGATACTCTGTGCAGCATCAGATAGGAATCTTCCGTCTCAATATAGCACAATGTAGTCATTGAACTTTTTTTCATGGATGCACGCCTCCTGTGCCTGTAATTACTTTTGTTTCTGGGCTTCTATTTTTTCCGCAAGATCGTTCAGATAGACCCACCTGTCCATTTTTTCTTCCAGAAGAGCTTCCGCCTCTGTTTTTTCTTTAGTGAGTTCATTAAGTTTTCCGGAATTCGTGGCGTTTTCCAGAATTTCTCTGTCCAGCGCGGCAATCTTATCTTCTAGATCCGAAATATCCTGGTCGATCGTCTCGTACTCTTTCTGTTCTTTATATGTAAATTTCAGCTTTTGGGGACGGTTCTGCTTCCAGGTTTTGACAGAATCCTTTTCCTGTGTCCGGTCTTTATCAGAGACCCCTCTGCCTGCGCCGGCTGTATGAGAACTTCCGGAGAAAGCCGTTTTCTCTTTTCGCTTCCTGGCCTCCAGATAATCCGTATACCCTCCTTCATACTGACCAAGTCTGCCGTCTCCCTCAAAAGCAAAAATCCGGTCTGCCAGATTATCCAGAAAATATCTGTCATGGGATACGGCAATGACAATGCCGGAAAAAGAATTCAGGTAATCTTCCAGTATCGTCAGCGTCGGTATATCAATATCGTTTGTGATCTCATCGAGAAGCAGAACATTTGGAGCCGCCGCAAGCACCTTTAAAAGATAGAGGCGTTTCTTTTCCCCTCCTGAAAGCTTTTCGATGGGAGCATACTGCATGGACGCGTCAAACAGGAACTGCTCCAGAAGTTTTGAGGCGCTGAGCAGACCGTCCCTGGTAGGAATATACTCCGCAACATCCTTAATGTAGTCGATTACACGCTGGCCTGTATTCATCTCCTCAATTTCCTGGGAAAAATAGCCGATGCGGACAGTTTCCCCGATTTCCACCGATCCTTCATCCGGCTCGATCCGGCCGGCGATCATTTTCAGCAACGTCGATTTTCCGCAGCCGTTTGGCCCGATAATTCCAAGTTTCTGGTTCTTCAGTACAATATAGTCAAAATCGCGAACACAGACTTTATCCCCGAAGCTTTTGGAAATGTGGTGAAGCTCTATGGTCTTTTTTCCCATCCTGGTCTCCACAGAGTCAATCTCCACACTTTTATCCCGCACCGGAGCAGCCTCATTTTTCAAAGCCTCCAGTCTCTCCAGCCTTGCCCGCTGCTTGGTGCTTCTCGCCCTGCATCCTCTTTTTGCCCATTCCTGCTCTATGCGCAGAATGCTCTGCCGCTTTCTTTCCGAAGCCAGTTCCATTTCCTCCCGCTCTGCCTTCATCTCCAGAAAGCGCGAATATTTTGCTTCATAAACATAAGTTTTTCCATGGCTGATCTCCAGGATTTTATTGGTTACACGGTCCAGGAAATAGCGGTCATGGGTTACCATAATTACTGTGCCCTTAAATCTGTTCAGATAATCCTCCAGCCATTCCGACATTTCGTCATCCAGATGATTGGTCGGCTCGTCCAGAACAAGCACATCGGCCGGATTAACCAGCACAGCCGCCAAAGCCACTCTTTTTTTCTGGCCTCCGGAAAGATGCGCGATCTCTTCCTCATGTCCGCTGATCCCAAGTCTGTTCAGCACCATCCTCGCGTCTGTCTCCGGCGACCAGTCAGCTCCTTTTTTCTCCCCGGCCACATAGGAGAGAATGCTGGCCCCCTCCGGAAACACCGGATGCTGGGGCAGAAAAGAGATGCGGAGTCCGTTCTGGCATACCACCTGGCCCTGATCCGGCTCCTCCAGACCGGCCAGAATCTTCAAGAACGTTGTTTTCCCTGTTCCGTTGATTCCGATAATCCCAATTTTATCTCCCTGCTGAATTCCAAGGGACACATCATCAAAAATTGTTTTATCGCCATATATTTTACTGATATGTTCTATATTTAAAATATTCATGGGTATTCTCCTTTTTATATCCGCGTCATAATGTCAGCGTCCTGCTTTTTCTGCCGCCCGGGAACCGTCTGATATAGTAAAGAATAAACAGCACAGCCGTAATGCTCCAGGATGCAGGATAGCTGAGCATTATAGTCTCAATTCCCGGATGTACCGGAAGCAGGAACAGCATCCACATAATTCTCAGAACACAGACGCCGCCGCAGGTGAGAAGTACAGGCACCAGCACCCTTCCCGCTCCCCTCAGTGCTCCTGAGAGAATTCCGATCACCACGTAAAGGAAATAAGAGGGCATCAGAAACCGCATCATATATACGCCGATATCTATAACTTCCGCGTCCGTAGTGAACAGTCCATAGAGCTGCCGTGCAAATACCATCAGAATCACACTCATGCTGACCGCTGAAAGATAAGACATCAGCAGACAGATCCTGACGCTTTTTCTCATACGCTTTACTTTTCCGGCTCCGTAATTCTGTCCTACAAAAGTGGTGATGGAAATTCCGAAAGCGTTCACAATCATCCAGAAGGCCGCGTCAATCTTTCCAAAAGTTCCCCATGCAGCTACATAGTCTGTTCCCAGCCTGTTTACAAAGACCTGAATTACAATATTTGCCACACAGTACATAGCAGCTTCAACTCCCGCAGGAATCCCGATCTGCAGAACTGAGCGGAGAGAATTTAAAAAGAACCGTATTTTTCTCAGCTGAAGACGGTAGATTTTATCTTTTGCCATCAACATTCCCGTCACAATGCAGGCACTGACTCCCTGACAGAAAATCGTGGCCACCGCCGCACCTGCCACTCCCATGTGAAACTTGACCACAAGGATCAGATCCAGCGCCACATTCAGAGAGCAGGCCACCGCAAGCACATACAGAGGACGGCGGGAATCACCCACTGCCCGGAGTGCGGAAGCCCCCATATTGTATACCAGATTAAAGACTATCCCAAGAAAATAGATTCTAAGATAAATCAGCGAATTTTCCATCAGCTCTTCCGGAGTCTTCATGAACTCCAAAATAGTCTCTGAAAAAATCAGCCCCAGAATACTGATGACAATTCCTGCCGCAATTGCCAGCGCATAAGTGGTATGTACCGTTCTTTCAAGGTTTTTCCGGTCCTTTGCCCCATAAAACTGAGAAATAATAACCGAAGCTCCGGACGTCAGTCCGACAAACACTTCCACGATCAGATTTACGATCTGGTTGACCGATCCTCCCACTGCCGCCAGAGCTTCTTTACCCACAAAACGACCGACAACAATTGTGTCGGCCGCATTATAAATCTGCTGCAGAAACATTCCCGCTACTACAGGAAAAAAGAAAAATAACAGCTGTTTCCAGATTACCCCTTCGGTAATCTGATTTTTCTCCTTCATATAAGTCCTCTCGCTTTCCCCGATCCATTTTTAAAGAGAAGCCGCCGGAAGCAGCTTCTCTTTTTTCATAAGCTTATTTATCCTGCTGTACAGTATAGCAGAGACAAAATGGAAAATCAATTCATTCTTTTATAAGCCGCCAGGTACTGCCGTCCACTCACGGTCCCCAGGAATAGCGTGAGGTATATCTGTAATATTTTTTGTAATAATTGCGGTACTGTCTCGCGCTGACCTTCCTGTAATTAATACAGTATGTGCTGGCATTTCTTCCGTCCGGCCGGACCGGCGCCGAATACGACGACAGCATGCTCAGCCTTCTGAGCTTGCCGTTCCGGATCTGAAAACGGCATTTCGTAGAGCTTCTCCCGGTAACCATCGTATTCAGGATAAAGGTTTTGTTCTTTCTGTTATAGTAAACATACCCGGGATAAAAATCTGCTACTCGGAACGTTCCCAACAGTCTCACCTGATTCCGGTAGATAGTAAGAAGTACAATGGAATGTGTGTTCTTGCTGTAGAAAAAAGCCTCCGGAACGCCGTCGCCTGACACATCTCTGAAAACGTATCTCACAATATCGCTGTAATAGAAAGATCGGGCGGAAATCCGTTTTCCGTTGTCTCTGTAGCTTCTCCAGATCGGACAGTTCCGCAGGTCATAAGTAATACGGAATTTCGAATTTCTCCTTGCCCAGTAGGACATTCTGCTGTTGTACATAGAGACTGCTTTCTGATAACTGATCTTCCTCGCGGCCTGAACAGGATACATCTGCATTCCCGTCAAGAGGACAATTCCTGCCAGCATTCCCACAAATGCCCTGAACCATTTATTTTTTCTTTTCATCTCCTTCTCCTTTCCGCTGCGCAGCTTATACGCCGCCGCTCTCTGTTTTTTATATTTTATAGTATACAGCCTGTTTTGGCAAATTTGTATTTTGATCCGGGCAGAAAAATCCCAGGAGAGATTCTCCTGGGATCAAAACCATATTTCCGCGGCTTATCCAAACAGTGAAATTGCTACAAAAATCGAGGACATCAGAGACGAAACCAGAGATACAACCGTAATCTGGGTATTGATGGAAGGTCCCGCCGTATCTTTGAAAGGATCGCCGACAGTATCGCCGATAACTGCCGCTTTGTGCGCTTCGCTTCCTTTTCCGCCTTCTGCTCCGGATTCCACATATTTCTTTGAATTATCCCAAAGTCCTCCCGCATTCGACATAAACAGGGCAAGAAGGAGTCCGCTGACAATATTTCCAAGAAGGAAGCCTCCGATGGCTTTCGGTCCTCCGATAAATCCTACTATCATTGTAGACAAAATGCTCATCAGGCCGGCAGGAATCAGTTCTTTTAACGCGCCGGTGGTGGCAATATCGATACATTTTCCGTATTCCGGTTTCGCTCCTTTTCTGCCTTCCCGCAGTCCGGGAATGGAATTAAACTGACGGTGGATTTCCGCTACCATTCGCTGAGCATTTTTATCAACTCCGAGAATCAGCATTGCAGAGAACACTGCCGGGATTGCCGCACCGATCAGGATGCCGAAAAATACCGTTGGTTCCATGATATCAAATCCTGTAATCAGTTCCTTTCCCGCTTCGGCAAGCGCAACATTGGCTTCTGACATAAACGCTCCCAGCAGGGAAATAACCGTCAGTCCAGCAGCGCCGATAGAAAATCCTTTTGTTACGGCTTTTACCGTGTTTCCCGCACTGTCCAGTTCATCCGCTGTTCGGATTGTATCTTCGCCGAGATCACCCATTTCCGCAAGGCCTCTCGCATTATCCACGATAGGTCCGTATGCGTCGTTGGAAATAATCATGCCTACGATGGAAAGCATGCCTACTGCAGCCATCGAAATTCCGAAAATCGCATAGCCTTCTCCCATCGGTTCACAGATTTTATAAGCAAGAAGAGCTGAAACCGCAATGCCTACCATGGCAGGAAGAGCCGAAATAAATCCATAGGCAACTCCTGAGAGAACAGTAAAGGCCGGACCTGACTGTGATGCATGAGCCACCTTTTTTACAATCGGTTTCGAATCATCGGTAAAGTAATCGGTTGTAATGCCGATAATCACTCCTACAATCAGTCCTACTGTGGAAGCTCCCCAGATTCTCCAGGAGAATCCGTCAAAGACGGCTGTGGCAATAGCCGTAAGAACCAGGAAAATTCCGGTTGTAACATAAGTGGACATATTCAGGGCATGTGTGGGATTGCCGTTTTTTCCGATTCTTGCATTGGCGATTCCGATAATCGATGCCAAAAGGCCAAGGATCGCGTAACAAAATACCATGGAAATATTGTTGTATTCCCCGCCGGACAGCGACTGCGCAATTACAAGA
>DWYN01000022.1 GCA_019118645.1 Candidatus Blautia excrementipullorum
TGCAGGAGATGGGACTTGAACCCACACGATCTTGCGACCACAGGCACCTGAAGCCTGCGCGTCTGCCAATTCCGCCACTCCTGCATTTCTTATTTCTCAGCCGCTCTCTCGCGACTGCTTGATTATAATACCTCAATCCCAACCAAATGTCAATAGATAATTTTAAAAAAATCAAAAAAATTTCTTAAATTCCTACAATGCCTGTGAAAGCCGGGAAACAGGGGAAGAAATCCGGTGCTTTTTAGGGGAAAAATACGAAACAGAAATATTTTAAGCTTCACAGAATTATTTTTTGCCCTGTGTTTTGTTGAAAAAGCACATCTCTTATGATACAATCTTGAAGATTTAGGATAAAACAAGAGAAAGGGAGATTGTATGAAAGCATTTCTGATATTAGAAGACGGTCATGTTTTTACCGGAACAAGTATCGGTTCTTCCAGAGAAGTAATCAGCGAAATAGTCTTTAACACATCAATGACCGGATATCTGGAAGTTATGACTGATCCGTCCTATGCGGGACAGGCAGTGTGCATGACATATCCTTTAATAGGAAATTACGGAATCTGCTATGAGGATCAGGAGTCCAGAAAACCGTGGGTAGACGGTTTTATTGTCCGTGAATTATCCCGTGTCCCCAGCAATTTCAGAAGCGTGGACACGATTCAGCATTTCCTTGAAAAACATGATATACCCGGAATTGCCGGTATTGACACAAGAGCTCTGACAAAAATTCTTCGTGAAAAAGGTACCATGAACGGTATGATCACAGTCAATGAAAATTATGATTTAGATGCAATTATCCCCCGTTTAAAAGCTTATACAACCGGAAAAGTAGTAGAAAAAGTCACCTGCCGTGAAAAAGATGTTCTGAAAGGCAATGGACCGAAGGTGGCGCTGATGGATTTTGGGGCAAAGAGGAATATAGCCCGCTCTCTGAATAAAAGAGGCTGCCAGGTGACCATTTACCCGGCGCTGACTGCAGCAGAAGAAATCCTGAAGGATAAACCGGACGGGATTATGCTCAGCAATGGACCGGGGGATCCGAAGGAATGCGCTTCTATAATAGAAGAAATCCGCAAACTTTATGAGTCAGATGTGCCGATCTTTGCCATCTGCCTGGGTCATCAGCTTATGGCGCTGGCAGCAGGCGGCGATACTCATAAGATGAAATATGGACACAGGGGAGGAAACCATCCGGTAAAAGATCTTTCCACCGGAAGAGTTTATATTTCTTCTCAGAACCATGGCTATGTGGTGGATGCGGAAGAGCTGGAGAAAAAGCACATCGCCAGACCGGCCTTTGTTAATGTCAATGACGGCACCAATGAGGGAATGGTGTATGAGGGAAAGAATATTTTTACAGTACAGTTTCATCCGGAAGCCTGCCCGGGTCCCCAGGATTCAGGATATCTGTTCGATCGTTTTATGGAAATGATGGGAGGAAACAACAATGCCGAGAAATAAAGAGATTCAAAAAGTTCTTGTGATCGGTTCCGGCCCGATTGTTATCGGACAGGCCGCGGAATTCGACTATGCCGGTACACAGGCCTGCCGTTCCCTGAAGGAGGAAGGCATTGAGGTAGTGCTTCTGAACTCCAATCCGGCTACCATCATGACCGATAAGGATATCGCAGACAGAGTTTATATTGAGCCGCTGACGGTAGAGGTTGTGGAACAGCTGATATTGAAGGAAAAACCGGACAGCGTGCTCCCGACTCTGGGAGGCCAGGCGGGGCTGAACCTTGCCATGGAGCTGGAGGAAAAAGGTTTTCTGAAGGAACATCATGTCCGTCTGATCGGGACTACGGCGGAGACGATCCGCAAAGCGGAGGATCGTCAGGAATTTAAAGATACCATGGAAAAAATCGGGGAGCCGGTAGCGGCTTCCAAGGTAGTAACCACAGTGGAGGATGGACTTGCCTTTACCAATACCATAGGGTATCCGGTGGTTCTGCGCCCGGCTTATACACTTGGCGGAAGCGGCGGAGGAATCGCCAATAATGAATACGAGCTGAGAGAGATCCTGGAAAACGGTCTCCGTCTTTCCCGTGTGGGAGAAGTGCTTGTGGAGCGCTGCATTGCAGGCTGGAAAGAAATTGAGTATGAAGTAATGCGCGACAGTGCAGGAAACTGTATTACTGTCTGCAATATGGAAAATATCGACCCGGTTGGAGTTCATACAGGAGACTCTATCGTGGTAGCGCCTTCCCAGACCCTTGGCGATAAAGAATATCAGATGCTTCGAACCTCCGCCCTGAATATTATTACGGAGCTGGGCATCACCGGAGGCTGCAACGTGCAGTATGCCCTCCACCCTGACAGCTTCGAGTACTGCGTTATCGAGGTGAATCCACGTGTCAGCCGTTCTTCTGCTCTTGCCAGCAAAGCGACAGGATATCCCATTGCAAAGGTGGCGGCCAAGATCGCTCTGGGCTATACCCTAGATGAGATTCCAAATGCAATTACAGGAAAAACCTACGCAAGCTTTGAACCTATGCTGGATTACTGCGTGGTAAAAATTCCCCGTCTGCCTTTCGATAAATTTATTACGGCCAAGAGAACTCTGACCACCCAGATGAAGGCAACCGGAGAAGTCATGAGCATCTGCAGCAATTTTGAGGGCGCTCTTATGAAAGCGATCCGTTCCCTGGAACAGCATGTGGACAGTCTGATGTCCTACGACTTTACCGGTCTGGATGAGGATGAACTGATTGAGGAGCTGGCGGTGGTGGATGACCGCCGCATCTGGAAAATAGCCGAGGCTATCCGGAGGGATATTTCCAAAGAGTATATTCACCGTATTACAAAAATTGACAGATGGTTTATAGATAAAATTGCTGTGCTTGTTGAGATGGAACAGGCGCTGAAAACACAGCCCCTGACAGGAGAACTTCTTCTGGAGGCGAAGCGCCTCGAATTCCCGGATTATGTGATTGGAAATCTCTGCAGCAGAACGGAGGCGGAGATCCGCGCTCTTCGCGAGGGATACAAAATCCGCGCGGCATATAAAATGGTAGACACCTGCGCAGCTGAGTTCGCGGCGGCAACACCGTACTATTATTCTGTTTACGGAGGCCCCGATACGGAAAATGAGGCGCACCCGACAAAAGATAAAAAGAAGGTTCTTGTTCTTGGATCCGGCCCAATCCGCATCGGGCAGGGAATTGAGTTTGATTTCTGCTCTGTGCACTGTACCTGGGCTTTTGAAAAAGAAGGATATGAGACGATTATCATCAATAATAATCCCGAGACCGTCAGCACAGACTTTGATATTGCGGACAAGCTCTATTTTGAGCCGCTGACGCCTGAGGATGTGGAAAATATCGTCAATATTGAAAAACCGGACGGAGCGGTTGTTCAGTTCGGCGGACAAACTGCGATTAAACTGACGGAAGCTTTGATGAAAATGGGAGTTAAAATCATGGGAACTTCCGCGGAGGATGTAGATGCCGCCGAGGACAGGGAGCTCTTTGACAAAATTCTGGAGCAGTGTGAGATTCCCCGTCCCAAGGGTCATACGGTATTTACAGCTGAGGAGGCCAAGAAAGCGGCCGGTGAGCTGGGCTATCCGGTTCTGGTACGGCCTTCCTATGTGCTTGGAGGCCAGGGCATGAGAATCGCGGTGAGTGATGAGGATGTGGACGAATACATCGGCATCATCAACCAGATTGCCCAGGAACATCCGATTCTGGTGGACAAATATCTCATGGGAAAAGAAATCGAGGTGGATGCTGTCTGCGACGGCGAAGATATTCTGATTCCGGGAATTATGGAACATATAGAGCGTGCCGGAATCCATTCCGGAGACAGTATTTCTGTATATCCGGCCAGAACGATCAGTGAGGGCGCGAAGAAGACCATTGCGGAATATACCCGCCGTCTGGCAAAGGCACTTCATGTGGTGGGAATGATTAATATCCAGTTCATTGTCTGCGGTGAAGACGTCTATGTGATCGAGGTAAATCCGCGTTCCAGCCGTACTGTTCCCTATATCAGCAAGGTGACGGGAATTCCGATCGTTCCTCTTGCCACAAAGGTGATTCTCGGATATAAGCTGAAGGAGATGGGTTATACGCCAGGTCTTCAGCCTGAGGCAAAACATATTGCAATAAAAATGCCGGTATTCTCTTTTGAGAAGATCAGAGGAGCTGATATCAGTCTTGGACCGGAGATGAAATCTACGGGAGAATGTCTGGGTATTGCGGAGACCTTTAACGAAGCGCTTTATAAAGCCTTTCTGGGAGCGGGAATCCGTCTTCCGAAATACCGCAATATGATTATTACAGTGAAGGATGAGGACCAGCAGGAAGTGGTTCCCATTGCCAGAAGATTTGAGGCTCTGGGATACCGCATATATGCCACCAGAGGCACAGCCCGGGTGCTGAAGGAAAATGGAATCAAGGCTATCCGCACAAATAAACTGGAACAGCCGGCTCCGAACCTGATGGACCTGATTCTGGGCCACAAAATCGATGTGATCATTGATACGCCTCCTCAAGGAGTGGAACATCAGAAAGACGGTTTTGTGATCCGCCGGAATGCGATTGAGACAGGAGTCAATGTGCTGACCAGTCTTGATACAGCGGAGGCTCTTGTGACCAGTCTTGAGAACACAGACCTGAACCATCTGACTCTGATTGACATTGCGACCATTGCGGACAGATGATCTGCCGCGCATGTTTGGACAGGGCGGATTCTGCGGAAGATATTTCTGCAGATAGATAAGATTCCCCGCACAGTGGAATAAGAATATGGAAAAGAAATAAAACCGGAGGAACGCAGGGTGTTCTTCCGGCTTTATTATTTCCTGGGCTTTTTTCCGAAAACAGAAATACAGATATTTTGCAGAAAATGCAGTGTCGTTTTTTCGTGACAGAAAGAGACGGAAGAAGGTTTACGGAACGGAAAATCTGTAATATACTTATAGAAACCGGAATTTTGACAGAAAAATTCCGGTAAAAATACAGGCGGAGGTTTACAGAGACCATGTATAGCCTGCGAAAGAAAGGAAACAGATATGAATATTGTGGAATTCATAAAAACCGTGTTCCTGGGGATTGTAGAAGGAATTACGGAATGGCTTCCCATCAGCAGCACCGGACATATGATTCTGGTGGATGAATTTATCAAGCTTGATGTGACGCCTGAATTTAAAGAGTTTTTTCTTGTAGTGATACAGCTGGGGGCCATACTGGCTGTGCTGGTCCTTTACTGGAGCAAACTTTGGCCGTTTTATATCAGGGAGATTCCCAAAAAGAAACAGGCCGCAATAAATGCGCAGCCGGCAGCGTTCCGGTGGGCGATGACTTTTGTGGAACGGTTCTGCGATAAGGAAAAATGGATCCTGTGGTTCAAAATACTGGTGGCCTGCATTCCTACTATTGTGATTGCCCTTCCTTTTAACGACGTGATCGAGGAAAAATTTAATAACTATATTGTGGTTGCCATCGCTCTGATTGTTTACGGTATTATTTTTATCATTATCGAAAACTATAATAAAAAAAGACGACCGGTATGCACTTCGCTGGAGAAAATGAGCTTTAAAACCGCGTTTCTTATCGGTGTTTTTCAGGTGCTGTCAGTGATCCCCGGAACTTCCAGATCCGGCTCTACCATTATCGGGGGAATTCTTGTGGGAACATCCAGGACCGTGGCCGCGGAATTTACTTTTTTCCTGGCGATTCCGGTTATGTTCGGAGCAAGCCTTTTGAAACTGGTAAAATTCGGATTTTCTTTTACCGGAACAGAAATTGTCATTCTGGTAACCGGCGTTGTGGTTGCCTTTGTGGTGTCAATTCTGGCGATTAAGTTTTTGATGGGTTATATCAAGAAACATGATTTCAAGGTGTTTGGGTGGTACAGGATTGTACTCGGCGTCTTTGTATTGGGCTATTTTATCGGGAAAAACTTTCTTTTTGCATAAACTGGAAAGATAAGAGAGGAAAGGTACATACTTATGGGAAAATATATAATGGCTATGGATCAGGGAACTACAAGCTCCCGCTGTATCCTGTTTGACAGAGAGGGGAAAATATGCAGCCTTGCGCAGAAAGAATTTGCACAGTATTATCCCCATCCTGGCTGGGTGGAACATGATCCTCATGAGATATGGTCTTCGCAGATGGCGGTAGCCATTGAGGCGATGGGGAAGATTGGAGCGGATGCGGGGGATATTGCGGCAATCGGCATTACGAACCAGCGTGAGACGACAATTGTCTGGGACAAACGTACAGGAAATCCGGTTTATCCTGCCATTGTCTGGCAGTGCAGACGTACCGCCGGTATGATTGAGAAATTAAAAAAAGACGGTTTTGCAGACAGAATTCGTGAGAAAACAGGGCTGATTCCCGATGCTTATTTTTCTGCCACAAAAATAAAGTGGATCCTGGATTATGTGCATGGGGCCAGGGAAGCGGCAGAAAGAGGGGAGCTTCTTTTTGGAACGGTGGATACCTGGCTGATATGGAAACTTACTAAAGGGCAGGTTCATGTTACAGATTATACCAATGCTTCCCGTACAATGTTATTTGACATTTATAAAAAACAATGGGATAATGAAATTCTGGAAAGATTCGGGATTCCGGAGACGATGCTTCCTGAGGTAAGACCCAGCAGCAATATTTATGGATACACAAATGAAAACCTTATCGGTGGACGGATTCCGATAGCCGGAGCAGCCGGTGACCAGCAGGCGGCATTGTTCGGACAGTGCTGCTTTGCGCAGGGAGATGTAAAAAATACATATGGAACGGGCTGCTTCTTGTTGATGCATACAGGAGACCGCCCGGTGCGTTCCGGCCATGGACTTCTTACGACAATTGCGGTGAACCCGGACGGCACGCCGGGATATGCCTTGGAAGGCAGTGTATTTGTTGCCGGAGCGGCGATTCAGTGGCTGCGGGATGAAGTTCAGATTCTTAGGAATGCCGCGGAGTCGGAAATATATTGTCTGTCTGTACCGGACACAAACGGAGTCTATGTGGTTCCTGCGTTTACAGGACTGGGAGCTCCCTACTGGGATCAGTATGCAAGAGGAGCGATTATGGGACTGACAAGAGGAGCGGGAAAAGCGCATTTGATTCGCGCCACGGTGGAATCTCTGGCATATCAGGTGTCCGATGTTATACATGCGATGGAAATGGATTCCGGAATGAGGCTGAATTCTCTCCGCGTGGACGGAGGAGCCAGCGCTAATAATTTCCTGATGCAGTTCCAGTCTGATCTTTTGAATGCCCGTGTGATCCGCCCAAGCTGCATTGAAACAACGGCTCTCGGAGCTGCCTGTCTTGCAGGCCTGGCCGTCGGATTCTGGAAGGACGCGGAAGAAATCAGAAAAAACTGGAAAAAGGAGCGGGAGTTTGTGCCGGAAATTACAGAAGAGTACAGGCGGAAGCTTTTAAAAGGATGGAAGAAGGCAGTGAAATGTACCTTTGAGTGGGCCAGGGAAGACCTGGATCCGGAAGAAGACAATTAAAACTGCCGGATTTGTTTTGAAAAATCGTAAGAGCAGGGGTTTCTGACCAACAGGAACCTTTAGAAAGGAAGGTATGTCAAAATGAAAAATTCCAGAATACTTATGATAGCAGTCAGCGCTGCAATCGCCATGACATTTGCGGGATGCGGCTCAGAGGAAAAGGCGCCGGAGGTAACGCCTACTCCTGTACCGACTGCGACGCCTACCGCAGTTCCGGCGACGGTGACGCCTGCGCCCACCGCGACGCCTGCGCCGCGCGTAATCGGAGTAAAAACTTCCCAGTCAAAATTTATTTATCTTACGAACAGCCTGGGAACAAATCTGAGGGAAATTTATCTTAGATCATCCGGGACAGAGGACTGGGAAAAGAATCTGATTCCTTCAGAGTCTATTATACAGGATAATGAGCAGGTACAGATGTATTATTCATCCGGCACTTCTGTGACGGGAAGCACGTCTTCGGAAGATACCTCTGCCGGAGAGGACAGCTCTTCTTCCCTTTATGACATGAAGATCGTGACAGCTGATGGGAATACATACGAAATTTACAGTATAGAGACAGACGACATGGAAAAGGCAACCCTGACGCTGGATGAGGACAGCGGTGTGGCCTATCTCCGCTATATGAGCCTGGCCTCTAAAAGTGAGAAGGATACCAGAGAGAATTCTCAGCAGACCGGATACGGCGAAGATTCAGAAGATTCCTATGACTATACGGAAGAATATTATGACAGCACAGAAGATGAATATTATGACGACAGCTCTGACGATGGTTCAGGGGATTACTATTACTACGATGACAGCTCCGATGACGGTTCCGGGGATTACTCCGACGATGGCTCCGGGGACGATTACGATGACAGCTCCGATGATGGCTCCGGGGATGATTACGATGACAGCTCCGACGATGGCTCCGGGGACGATTACGATGACAGCTCTGACGACGGTTCAGGGGATTATTATGACGATTCCGGAGATTCCTATGTAGATGCCGGCGGAGACGGCGGGGATGACAGCGGAGCGGATTATATTGATGAAGGAGATATTCCCTGGGATTATTAAGAAAAGAAACAGTTTCAGACTGTGTGTGAAAAAAGAAAAATACTGCGAGATAATAAAACTGCCCTGCATACTTCTGCAGAGCAGTTTTTGCTTATAAATACAGAATTTCACCGGTACGCTGCGTGTCGTAACCGTTCTGATTCTTCATGACCGTCCGGAATTCCCTGGAACGGACGATTTCAGCAAGGGCGGAAAATCCTGGCTTTTCCAGAGAATCCATCTCCATGACCAGAAACATCGGGATTTTTACTCTGGGAAGAAAATCAAGCTGTCCTGACTGCAGAGCGACAGCCTCCTCGCCGAAAGCGGTGTCTGCCTGTCCGCAGATTACAGCGTCGGCAGTGGAAAGATCAGAAACCATCTCCTTCTGGTAACCGGAAACGTCTCTGGGGGAAATACCAGCTGTTTTCAGCGCCTCATCAAAAAAAATGCGGCTGGTACTGCCTTTTTCTCTGTTTGCCAGGGAGATGCCCGGCCTGGTAAGATCATGTACGGACATGATTTCCTTGGGATTTTGCTTTTTTACATAAAAGCCAAGGGCGTATTCATATAAAATTACGGCGGCCAGAGGGAGACCGGGGATAAGGGCCGGAATGCGGTCCGGCTCTATTCCTGCGGTGGCGGCGTGAACTTTATTGAAATAGAGAGAATACAGCCCGTTATAAGTGTTTAAGTGCGACTGCAGAATTGGCATTCCTTCAGGATGCACAGCCATCTGATTGATCAGAAGATCAAGGGCGGGAGAGGACTGCCCACTGACAATCAGGCCATTGGAGTGGAGAAGATAATCCCGCTTCAGAAGGGAGCTTTCCGGATGGAAGGAAGGAAACGAGGAGTTCCCCTCAGAAGAGGCGGAAGCTGGGCCGTTCAGATAGCGGTCCAGCTGTTCTTCACTGATCCGGAGCTGTTTTCCGATTTTGGAAGACTCCAGTTCTCCGCGTTTAATCAGCTCATAGACAGTAGTCTTTTTGATTTTGAGCCTGTCAGCTACTTCCTGAGCAGTGTAAAGTTTATTCATCGATACCTACCATGACACTGGTGGCCTTGATGACGGCATATGCGTCGGATCCTACTTCCAGACCAAGTTCTTCAACAGCAGCACAGGAAATCGTCGCTACGATAATATTGCCGCCTCCGATATCCAGTGTGACAATGGAATTCACGGCTCCCTTGTTAATATTGATTACTTTTCCTTTTAACTGATTGCGTGCACTTAATTTCATGTGTACGGCCTCCTTTTATAAAATTTTATAATTTTCCGTATACAGCAGCTGCTGCAGAAAGATATCTGTATGCTGCCTGGAAAATATTCTGTTCAGCTTCATTAAATATAGCACAGGATAAAAAAATTGACAAGGAAACTATTCTGATATAAAATAAACAAAACAGAACTAAAATAAATTAAAACAAACAAAAGGAGAAGGGGTATGAGAAAAAAAATTGTGACTGTCCTTATGGCAGGTATGATGGCAGCAGGCCTTAGCGCCGGAAGCGTACAGGCGGCAGAGGAACCCAGTGGTGAGCTGTATGTGTTCATTGCGGCAAGTCTGAGCAATGCAATGGAAGAAATTCAGCAGAACTTTAATGAAGAATATCCGGATGTGGAGATTCTTTATAATGCGGACAGCTCCGGAACGCTTCAGACGCAGATTGAAGAGGGATCCAGATGCGACATCTTCTTTTCTGCCGCGACAAAACAGATGGATGAGCTTGTAGAGGAGGGGCTGGCAAAAGAAGACTCTGTCGTAGACCTTCTGGAAAATAAAGTTGTTCTGATTAAACCAAAGGACGGAGAGACGAAAGTAACCGGCTTTGAAAACATTACAGATGCTTCAAACATTGCTCTCGCAGGAGAAGATGTGCCGGTAGGCCAGTATGCCCGCGAAATTTTCAATAATCTTGGAATTATGGAAGACGTAGAAGCCATGGAGATTAACGAGGGCAAAAATGTGACAGAGGTTCTCGCTGCTGTCAGTGAAGGAAGTAATGAGGTAGGTGTGGTATACGCTACAGACGCGGCGTCTGTTGCAGATCAGGTGGAGATCATCGCAGAGGCACCTGCCGATGCTCTTACAACTCCGGTGCTTTATCCGGTAGGCCTGACAGAGGATGCGGAAGCGTCGGAAGCGGAAGCTGCGGCAGCCGAGACATTTCTGGAGTATCTTCAGTCTGATGAAGCGATAGCTGTATTTGAGGAATACGGATTTGCTTCGTATACGGCTGAAGATGAAGCAGACGCGGAGGAGACAGAGGCCTCCGATACAGAAATAGAGGAGACAGAAACTGCCGATACAGAAACGGAGGAGACAGAAACCGCCGATACGGAAACAGAGGGAACAGAAACTGCTGAAGCAGAGACAGAGGACGCGGAATGATTGAATTTCTCAGGGAGATCAACTGGTCGCCGCTGTGGATTTCCCTGAAAACAGGGGCAGTGGCTACGACGATTGCTTTTTTTCTGGGAATATTCTGCGCAAGAAAAATCATGAAGCTGAAGCCCGGTTCCAGGGCGGTGCTGGACGGCATTCTGACCATGCCTCTTGTGCTGCCGCCCACGGTAGCGGGCTTCCTTCTGCTGATGCTTTTCAGCCTGAGAAGGCCCTTCGGGAAATTCCTTCTGGAGAATTTTGATTTTAAAGTGGTACAGACATGGAAGGGCTGTGTGGTGGCGGCAGCTGTGATCGCGTTTCCCCTGATGTACCGGAACGCCAGGGCAGCTTTTGAACAGGTGGATATAAATCTCATCTATGCGGGACAGACTCTGGGAATGAGCGACGGCAGGATTTTCTGGAAGGTGATTGTGCCTTCGGCGGCGCCGGGAATTGCTTCCGGCACAGTTCTGGCTTTTGCCCGGGCGATCGGAGAATACGGCGCGACCTCTATGCTTGCGGGAAATATCCTGGGAAAAACGAGAACGGTTTCTGTGGCTATTGCTGCGGAGACTGCTGCCGGAAATTACGATGTGGCCGCATTCTGGGTTGTTGTGATTATTTTGATTTCTTTTATGATTGTTACAATGATCAACATAGTTTCCGGACGCGGAATGAACAGCAGAAGGTGGATTTGATGGCGATAAGTTTGGAGATTGAAAAAAAGCTGAAAGGCTTTACACTGAAAACCGCTTTTGAGAGCAAAACCTCTTCTGTGGGGATTCTCGGAGCATCGGGAAGCGGCAAGAGTATGACACTTCGGTGTATTGCCGGGATTGAGAAGCCGGACAGAGGCCGGATTGTGATTAACGGAAAAACGGTCTTTGATTCGGAAAAAAACATTGATTTGAAGCCCCAGGAAAGACGGGTGGGATATCTCTTCCAGAATTATGCACTGTTTCCGACAATGACAGTCAGAGATAATATTCTCTGCGGCTTTCGCGGTGAAAAGAAAGACCGTGAAGAAAAACTGCAGGATTTTGTGAAGCGGTATCAGCTGGAGGGACTGGAGAAGCGGTATCCTTCTCAGCTTTCCGGAGGACAGCAGCAGCGGGTGGCTCTTGCCCGGATGATGATCGGCGAACCGGAGGAGATACTTCTGGACGAACCGTTTTCTGCTCTTGACGGCTATCTCAAAGATGTGCTCCAGAAGGATATGCAGGAATTCCTGAAGGACTATCCGGGAGATATGCTGATGGTCACGCACAGCCGTGATGAGGCTTTTCATTTCTGCAGCGAGCTGATGCTCTTAAAAGATGGAAAGACGCTGACTTTCGGAGAAACCAGGGGACTGTTCGAGCAGCCCGGACTTCTGGAGGCGGCCAGGCTGACCGGCTGCAAGAATAATTCCAGAATTGAACGCCTGGGAGATCACCATGTGTTTGCGCTGGACTGGGGCGTTTCCCTCAGGACGGAACAGAAGGTGGAGGCGGATATGACACATGTGGCAATCCGCGGCCACTGGATTCAGGGGGCAGAAGAAAAAGGAGAAAACTGTATCCCGTTTCAGGCGGCGGACTATGTTGAGACGACATTTGAACACCAGTATCTCATAAAAAGTCCGGGAATGGAGGACGCGGTGCTCTGGTGGATGCGCCCGAAAAACAGTTTCCGTGAAGATGGAAAAGAGGATTTGCCGGCGTTTCTTTATCTACCTCCAGAACATCTGATGCTTCTGCGGCAGTAAAAAAGGGCAGTTCGTATGTGGGTGAAATATATCCATATATGAACTGCCCTGCTTCTACTGCTGATTTTTGGTGTAAGTGACATATCCTGCCACCAGCATGGCCAGCTTAAAGGTCAGAGCATCCTCAAAGGTGCGCAGATCCAGTCCGAATTTTTTCTGTATTTTTTCGAAACGGTACACAAGAGTATTGCGGTGTACATAGAGCTGCCGGGATGTCTCGGAAAGATTCAGATTATTTTCAAAGAAGGTACGGATGATTGTCAGAGTTTCACTGTCAATAGATTCCAGGGTCTCCTCACCGAAAACTTCCTGAATAAACATCTCACAGAGCGAAACCGGAAGATGATAGATCAGACGGCCGATACCAAGTCTCCGGTAGCTGAAGACATTCCGTTCGGCATAAAATATCTTTCCGATTTCCATAGCTGTTCGGGCTTCTTTATAGGCGTTGGACAGCTGCTTCAAGTCTTCGGCAATATTGCTGTAGGAGACCCATGCCTGGGTCATGGCTTCTGTTCCCAGCATATCTACCAGCATAAAGGCAATGTTTTCCAGATCCGCCTCAGTCTCCGTGGAGGAAAGCTCCCGTATTACAATAATTCCTGTGTCATCTACAGAGGTAATGAAATCTTTTGTCCGGGCTGAAAAGATATTTTTTATGGTTGCCAGCGCGTGTTCATCTTTTTTCTGCCGTGTTTCCACCAGAAATACGGCCCTGTTGGCTATGGAGCGAATACGCAGCTTTTTTGCCTGATTGAAGGCGTCCACTTCTGTATAACCGTCCAGAAGGAGCTTCTGCATAAAGGTGTTTTTGTCATTCTTCTCCGCATATGCATCCAGAAGACTTTCGACCTGATATACAGCAAGTTCTCCGATGGTGGGAACACTTTCTCCGGATCCCCACACAATGAGAATATAGGCGAAAACGCCCTTGTCATGGACTTTATACAGACAGCAGTCTGAGTTTGCCACACAGAGGGCGGCTCCGTCACGGAAATTTTCCAGCCTGGACGCGGAGGGAAGCTGTCTGGAGCAGGTGAAACAGTAGGGACGCTCATCCGGATCCAGCAGGCAGAAATCAAGACGGCTGATTTCTTTCCAGTCATCCAGACACTTCTGCAGAGTTCGTTGTATTGACATAATAGTACCTCCTGTAAAAAAATAAAACCCGGGGAAAAGTTCCCCGGGTCTGAAATTTTTCTTAGTTTGTAATAACCAGTTCTGTATCTTTGTCGAAGAAGTGAGATTTCTCCATATCAAAGTCGAATTTGATCGGATCGCCTGTTTTTGCGGAAGTATGAGGCTCAACACGTGCAGTGACCTGTGTGCCGTTTACATCGAAATACAGGAATACTTCGGCGCCGAGAAGCTCGTATACCTTTACTGTAGAGGACATTGTTCCGTTTGGAGTATCTGTTACATCCTCAGGACGAATACCCATTACAACAGTCTTTCCAACATATCCGCCGTCTTTCAGAGCTTTTGCTTTGGCTGCGGGAATTGCAACTTCATCAGAACCAATCTGTGCTACCAGATTTCCGCCTTTTTCCTTAATAACTGCATCCAGGAAGTTCATCTGCGGAGATCCCATGAATCCTGCTACAAACAGGTTGCCTGGTTTCTGATAGAGATTCTGCGGAGTATCTACCTGCTGAACAATACCATCTTTCATAACAACGATTCTGGTACCAAGAGTCATAGCCTCTGTCTGGTCATGTGTTACATAGATGATAGTAGCGCCCAATCTCTGATGAATCTTGGAGATCTCAATACGCATCTGTACGCGGAGTTTTGCATCCAGGTTGGAAAGCGGCTCGTCCATAAGGAATACCTTCGGGTTACGCACGATGGCACGTCCCATTGCAACACGCTGTCTCTGACCTCCGGAAAGAGCTTTCGGCTTACGGTCAAGAAGCTTTTCCAGGTCAAGGATTCTTGCAGCCTCGCGCACCTGTTTGTCAATCTGATCTTTCGGAACTTTACGAAGTTTCAGACCGAATGCCATATTATCATAAACAGTCATGTGAGGATACAGAGCGTAGTTCTGGAATACCATTGCGATATCACGGTCTTTGGGCTCCACATCGTTCATAACTTTATCGCCGATTTTCAGGGTACCGCTGGTAATTTCTTCCAGACCTGCTATCATACGAAGGGTGGTAGATTTACCGCATCCGGACGGTCCTACGAAAATGATAAATTCTTTGTCTTCGATTTCCAGATTGAAGTCCTTAACTGCTTCAAATCCATTCGGATATGTTTTGTTAATGTGCTGTAAGGATAAACTTGCCATTTGATTTTCCCTCCAAAATAATTATGTAGTAAATGTTTCGCTTTGAACTGTACTCAGTATAGCGAAATCCCCCTGATCCTGCCAGAGATGAATCGTACAAATATTTTTGAGGATTCTTGACAGATTGACGAAAGCCCGGGGAAGGTTCGTGAATCTGCCGAAATACACGGAATCTCCCGTTAAAATGACGAAACTGTCCTTACAGGATATGGAAAAATCCGCCGAAAACTGCTCCGGGAGTTTATTTTGGGATGCGCCGTTCATTGACAAACATGCCTTCAAGAGGCCTGGCTTGGAACTGCTGCTGAAACCATTCGCACTTGCAGAGGAACAGATAGTAAATGTTCAGTCCGCAGCCGTGAAGAGTTTCAAAATTCCCCTGACCTTTGGAAATGATCAGATCCGCATTGTACAGAAGAGCCTTTGCCTCTTCGCTGATGCCCGGCAGCCAGGTGCCGCACACATTGCTCCCGTTGCCGACAACTTCTGCGGCGGAGACCATGCCGGTTTCCACAGCGTCCTCCATCGTGGCGTCGTTGACAGTAGGGAAACCCCTGACCAGAACTGTGATCTGCAGATTCGGATACTGCTGTTTCAGAACTTTGACTGCCAGTTTATCCAATACGATTTCTCCGCAGTTGTCTGTGATGTAGAGAAGCTTTTGACCGCGTTTCAGGTCTTCGAGAAGATGACTGTATTCTTCCGGATTCAGGGGATCTTTGTTTTCGTCTTCCAAAAGTGAAAGAACGGTGCTGGGATCCACATGGGAAAGGGCGGCAAAATCAATATAATTTCCTGTTCTCGCAAAGAGAAGAGAAGTTGCCAGGGGCTCCGGGGAACTTTGAATTTTTTCTTCTATGGAAGGCTCCATTTTCAGCATAAGCTGATTAAAATCCTTCTTTATTTCTGTGTAATCTTTTTCCGGCTGCTTCCAGAAATCACTGTAAAGCTTTTTCAGCTCAGCGGAAAGACTGGGAGCGCAGTCTTCATCGGAAGCTCCGGCCAGAAGCGCCATGACTTTTTTCATATATTCTGTTTTCCTGTCCATATCGGAAAAGCCTCGGATATTTTTTTCCTGTTTATTTACTGCACAGCACATACAGAATGGGTTCAGTTTCATGGAATTTTATCCTTTCTTGTTCTGGTCTGCCTGCCGGAATCCGCAGGCGATATGGTTTATTATAGTCTATCGCAAAAAGAAAGAAAAGAACTTTTTGAACAGCAGAGGCATATGATAGAGGGAAGCGCCGTTTTTGCCCGGGTGTCTGAAGGGGAGAACCGGCGCCAGAATAAGAAAAGGAGCAATTATTTATGAAAAAGAAGGTCATTGCGGCAGCTCTGGCTGTGGTCCTGGCTGCGGCGGCTCTGCCGTCTGCGGTTCTTGCAGAGGAAAAAGAGGAACTGACAGAGGTTACTTTAAATGAGGTGGCACATTCCATTTTCTATGCGCCTCAGTATGTGGCCATCGAGGAAGGCTATTTTGAAGAGGAGGGCCTGAAAATTGACCTGGTCAACGGCTTTGGGGCAGACAAGGTAATGACCGCGGTGATTTCCGGAGAAGCGGATATCGGATTTATGGGAGCGGAGGCATCTGTGTATGCATATCAGGAGGGCGCTACAGATCCGGTGGTAAACTTTGCTCAGCTTACTCAGAGGGCAGGAAATTTCCTGGTGGCAAGAGAGAAAATGCCGGATTTCCAGTGGGAAGATCTCAAAGGGAAAAAGGTACTGGGCGGCAGGAAAGGCGGCATGCCGGAAATGGTGTTTGAATACATTCTCCGAAAAAACGGCATCGATCCGCAGAAGGATCTGACAATCGACCAGAGCATTGACTTCGGTTCCACGGCAGCAGCGTTTTCGGGAGATGATTCGGCAGAGTTTACAGTAGAGTTTGAACCTTCGGCCACGGCCCTGGAGCAGGAGGGGGCAGGATATGTCGTTGCTTCTTTGGGAGTGGACTCCGGTTATGTGCCTTACACTTCCTACAGCGCCAAAACCAGCTATATAAAAGAAAATCCGGAAGTAATACAGAAATTTACCAATGGCCTTCAGAAAGGAATGGACTATGTTCAGACCCATACCCCGGAAGAAATTGCAAAAATAATCGCGCCGCAGTTTGAAGAGACAGATCTGGAAACAATTACCACGATTGTGACCAGGTATTATGAGCAGGATACCTGGAAAGACAATCTTGTATTTGAAAAAGAAAGCTTTGAACTTCTGCAGGATATCCTGGAAGAGTCAGGCGAGCTGAAAGCGCGGGTGGATTATGATAAGCTGGTAACGACAGCTTATGCGGAAAAAGCGGCGGAGAAGTAACAAAGTGCGGCAAATAATTTCACAATTTCCCGAAAAAACGCCGGATAATTTGCAGATTTGAACATTGACAGAGGAAACAGGATGTGTCAGTATGTTTGTGTGATACCGTTACCGGAAACGAATCCGGAAACATTTGGATTATATGACAGCGAAAATCCGGACTGCCATAGCCTCATATCATATGACATTAAGAAGGAGAGAAAAAATGGGATACAGGAGACAATGCGGCGTGCTGCTGCCGGTAAGCAGCCTGCCGTCAAAATATGGAATCGGATGTTTTTCAAAAAGCGCGTATGAGTTTGTGGACGCACTGAAAGCGGCGGGCCAGGGATACTGGCAGATTCTTCCGCTGGGTCCTACAAGTTATGGGGATTCCCCCTACCAGTCCTTTTCTACTTTTGCGGGCAACCCCTATTTTATCAGCCTGGAAGATCTGATCGAAGAGGGCGTCCTGAAAAAAAGTGAATGCGACCGGGCTGATTTCGGGAAAGATCCCGCAAGTGTGGACTATGCGAAAATGTATAAAAGCCGTATGGCTCTGCTGCGCAAAGCTTACCAGCGCAGTATGATCGGGGAGGATCCGGAATTCCGGCGCTTTCAGGAAGAAGAGGCATGGTGGCTGAAAGATTATGCCCTTTTCATGGCGGTAAAGGACCGGTTTGAGGGAAAACCCTGGAGCGAGTGGGCGGAGGATATCCGTCTGCGCTGGCAGAATGCTCTGGATTATTACCGCCGGGAACTCTATTTTGAAATTGAATTTTATGAGTATGTTCAGTACAAATTCCGCCAGCAGTGGACGAAGCTGAAAGCGTACGCCAATGAACAGGGAATCCGCATTATTGGAGATATTCCTATTTATGTGGCCATGGACAGCGCGGATACCTGGGCAAATCCCTGGCTGTTTAAGCTGGATGAGGAGAACTGTCCTACTCAGGTGGCCGGATGTCCGCCGGATGGATTTTCCGCAACAGGACAGCTCTGGGGAAATCCTCTCTATAACTGGGAAGTTCACAGAAACACCGGCTATGACTGGTGGGTGAAACGGATTGAGAACTGCTTCCGGCTTTATGATGTGCTTCGCATTGACCATTTCCGTGGATTTGATGAGTATTTTGCGATTCCTTACGGAGACGCCACGGCGGAAAACGGATGGTGGGAAAAAGGTCCGGGAATGGATCTGTTCCGTACACTTTCGCAGAGACTTGGACCGAGAGACATTATTGCGGAAGATCTTGGATATATGACAGACTCTGTAAAGCAGCTGGTGGCAGACAGCGGATACCCGAATATGAGAGTCATTGAATTTGCGTTTGATGAACGGGATACGGGCAATGCCAGCGACTATCTGCCTCACAATTATCCGCGGAACTGCGTGGTTTATACCGGGACTCACGACAATGAAACTCTTGTGTCATGGTTCCAGGACATTACGGCGGCAGAGAGGAAGCAGGTGCGTCAGTATCTGAATAATTTCTATGATTCCGATGAAGAAATTTATAAGGATCTGATCTGCCTTGTAATGAGAAGTGTTGCAGATCTGTGCATTATACCGATGCAGGATTATCTCGGTCTGGACAATTCGGCGCGTATGAACCAGCCCTCCACCCTTGGAAAAAACTGGAAGTGGCGTCTCAGGAGGGGCCAGTTTTCCAAAAAACTCCAGCGGGAGATGAGAGAGATGGCAGCCAGATATGGAAGGCTGTAAAAGTAAGAAGTGAAAGACAGACTGCAGGCGGTACCGGCGGCAAAGGAAAGCTGCCGGCGCTGCCTGCGGCCAAAAGTAAGATTTCCCTGAACCTCTTGATTTTTAAAAGGAATCTGCTATAATAAAGACATGCAGATATAGTTCATCGGTAGAACACCAGCTTCCCAAGCTGGGGAGGCGGGTTCGATTCCCGTTATCTGCTCTTGAAAAGCCCCGTGTTTACGGGCTTTTTTAATATCTGGAAATCGAAAAGGAATTAAAAAAAGTAATCAAATATATGTTTGATAAAAACGGAACGGGCCTATCAGGTCTGAGGCAGGAAACAGAAAGGCACGAAGGAGGAGGAATGAAAAAAGAGGTTAATCACAATATCCGCAAGCGCTTTAACGAGGTGATTTATCATATCGCCCGGTATACAGAGATAGTTCTGTCTGTGGTGATTCTTATTGTCATTGCACTGGCAGGTATCAGCCTGATACATCAAATGATAAAAATATCCATATGGAATATGGATATTGAATTTTTTACAGAGTTCCTGTCCAATGCGCTGTCTCTGGTGGTGGGCGTGGAGTTTATAAAAATGCTCTGCAGACATTCGGCTCAGAATGTTGTGGAAGTGCTGCTGTTTGCCACCGCCAGACAGATGGTGGTAGAACACCTTCAGACCTGGCAGACATTGGTGGGGGTAGCGGCGATTGCGCTGCTGTTTGCAATCCGCAAGTACCTGATGACGGAAGAGGACAATATGGATGCCGTTTCCGGAGGAAGAACCAGAGGAAACGACAGACGGGAGGACAGATAAAACAGGATGCGCATCCGGAAAAATAGAGCTAAGAATGCAGAAGAAAGGGAGAAACGAAAATGAAAGTAGGATTTATCGGCTGCGGGAACATGGGAACCGCCATGGTAAGTGGAATTCTTAAAAAAGGACTTTTTCCGAAAGAGGAAATTATAGTATCGAATCTTACGGAGGAAGGCGCTGAGCGAAGCAGGAAAAAGCTGGGAGTTGCCGTTACTTTGGACAACTGTGAGGTGGCGGCGCGGAGCCGGATTTTATTTCTTGCAGTAAAGCCTCAGTTTTATGAGGAAGTTATCGGGGAGATCCGGGATCTGCTGAAAGAGGATCAGATACTGGTGGGCATCGCGCCGGGGAAAACACTTCAATGGCTGGAAGAAACCTGCGGAAAACCTATGAAAGTTGTGCGTCTGATGCCAAACACCCCTGCCCAGGTAGGGGAGGGGATGACGAGCGTATGTATCAATGAAAGAGTGACAGAGGAGGATGCCCGCCGGATTCAGGAAATTACTGACAGCTTCGGCAGAACAGAATTTATTCCGGAACGTCTGATGGATGCCGCGGGAGCAGTAAGCGGCAGTTCTCCGGCCTATGTGTTTATGTTTATTGAAGCTATGGCGGATGCGGCGGTGGCTCAGGGTATGCCCAGAAAACAGGCCTATGCTTTTGCCGCCCAGGCTGTTCTGGGAAGCGCAAAAATGGTGCTGGAAACAGGGATGCATCCAGGAGAACTGAAGGATATGGTGTGTTCTCCCGCCGGGACTACGATAGAGGGGGTTCGGGTGCTGGAGCGCGCCGGAATGAGAAGCGCTGTATTTGAGGCTCTGAATGCCTGTGCCGAGAAGGGAAAACGGCTGTAAACAGAGACGGAAAGACGCTGTATGCCCTTATATTTTCTCAATATATGAATGAAAGAATAAAATATGAAAAAATTGTGTTAAAGAACAGAATGTGCTAAACTATTTTCAGGAGGTTTGGCACATGTTCTTTTTAATGCAGAAGATTCTTGAGTTTTCTATGAGACTCGGAATGCGCCGGAACAGATTTGTCCGCCTGCTCGGGAAGATTCTGGCTGTCTGGCCGGTGTGGTACGCGGAACGGATGGAAAAGAAATTGATGGATGGAACCTGGAATCCGGCGGAAAAATGGAAAAAGAAGAAACAAAAGAGACGCAGAAGGAAGAACCGGAGATAAGCTTTTGTCAGCTTATCCCGGTTCCTCTGCTTAATGTGCTGTTGTGATACAGAGGGGAGCAGGTTACATCTTCCCCGAACCATGACGGAGGCGTATAGGCGTACGCCGCTTCCTCAGTGGGAAACTCGACTTCTGCCAGAAGAAGTCCCTGATAGACACCATGAAAAACATCCAGTTCGATTGTCAGACCGTCTTTTTCCGGTATCAGATATCTTGTTTTGGAGATGACAATACCGTCTGTTTTGAGCTTCAAATGCAGATAGGCTTCTTTTGTAAGCGGAAGATTATATTCCTCCCGGGACAAAAGGCCCTTTGATTTGTAAGTCAGATAATATTCATCATTCTGGCGGCGGATACGGACCACCGGGTCCGTGCAGAGATACCCCTGCTCAATTTCCAGACATGGATATGTTTCTGCGTTTTCCGGCAGGCACTCTCTGCTGATCAGGAATTTTCTTTCTATTTCCATAATGAATCGGAAACCTCCTTCTATTTACTTTCCTATTTTATTTACATTTTGAATGTGCGGAAGAAAGGCAAAAGATAGCCTGTTCTTTTTTTGCAGGTATTTTCTCCTACAAGTATATCCTACATTCGGGAAAACTGCAAATATCCCTACCATCTTTTGAAAAGTAATGATATACTTAATTTTAAGGTGAATTTACATTATAAAAAGGAAGTATGAATAAAATATCAGCACAGGAGGTAGCGAATATGAGCAAGGTGTATATTTTTCTTGCAGACGGATTTGAGGATATTGAAGGCCTGACGGTAGTGGATCTGATGCGCCGGGCAGGCATTGAAATAGAAACGGTTTCCATTAAAAATTCCAGAGAGATTGTCACTTCTCATGAGATTACAATGTATACAGACCGGATTTTTGAAGGTACAGATTTCTCAGACGCGGATATGCTGGTTCTCCCGGGCGGAATGCCGGGCACGAAATATTTGGGAGAATTCCGCCCTCTTACGGAACTCCTTACGGATTTCTATAATAAAGGAGGCAAAATAGCGGCAATCTGCGCGGCGCCCAGTGTGCTTGCATCCCTTGGATTCCTGAAAAACAGAAAGGCTACTTCCTATCCAACTTTCATGGATAAATTAGACGGGGCCCGGACAACGGAAGACGAAGTAGTTGTAGACGGGAATGTGACAACCAGCAGGGGACTGGGAACAGCGATTCCTTTTGCGCTCTCCCTGATTGAACAACTGCTGGGGAAAGAGAAAGCGGAGGAGATAGCGGAATCTGTCGTCTATTTCCATTAACTCTGACTTTGTTTTTGCGAAAAAAATGCTGGCGTTTTTGTGCCAGTTGTGCTATACTACGATAATGACTGTAATTGTATCTCAATCGTATAAAAAATAGAAGCAGAACCTGACAATTTAAGGAGGAACAGGAAACATGAGTTTACAGGTAGAGAAATTGGAAAAGAACATGGCAAAGCTGACCATCGAGGTTCCCGCAGAGGATCTGGAAAATGCAATGCAGAAGGCATATCTCAAGGCGAAAAGCAGGATTACGATTCCTGGATTTCGTAAAGGAAAAGCTCCCAGAAAAATGATCGAGCATATGTATGGCAAGGGCGTTTTTCTGGAGGATGCTGCGAATGCTTTGATTCCGGAACACTACAGCAAGGCTCTTGAAGAATGCGAGCTGGAGATTGTGTCTCAGCCGGAAATCGATGTGACCCAGGCAGAACCTGGAAAGGCATTTATTTTTACAGCAGAAGTTGCAGTGAAGCCGGAAGTGACTCTTGGAGAGTACAAAGGCCTGGAAGTTCCGAAGAGCGAAACCGAGGTAACTGATGAAGAAGTTGCGGCTGAACTGAAGAAAGAGCAGGAGAAAAACTCCAGAACGATCACAGTAGAGGACCGCGGAGCAGAGAATGGAGATATTGTTACCATTGACTTCGAGGGATTCATCGACGGCACAGCTTTTGAAGGAGGAAAAGGAACAGACTATCCTCTGACTCTTGGATCCGGCTCCTTTATCCCGGGATTTGAAGATCAGCTGATCGGCGCAAAAGCAGAAGATCATGTGGAAGTAAACGTTACTTTCCCTGAAGAATACCAGGCAGCGGAACTTGCCGGAAAAGCAGCTGTATTCCAGTGCGACGTAAAGAAGGTGGAAACAAAAGAACTTCCGGAGCTGGATGACGACTTTGCTCAGGATGTATCTGAGTTTGATACACTTGCGGAGTACAAAGACGATATTAAGAAGAATCTTACAGAGAAAAAAGAAAAAGAGGCCCGCACAGCAAAGGAAAACGCTGCTGTGGACAAGGCCATTGAGAATGCGCAGATGGAAATTCCGGATGCCATGATCAATACTCAGATCAGCCAGATGCTGGACGACTTCTCCAGAAGAATGCAGGCACAGGGCCTGACAATGGAACAGTATTTCCAGTTTACAGGCATGACGGCGGACAAAATGCGGGAAGAAATGAAACCGCAGGCGCTGAAGAGAATCCAGACAAGACTGGTTCTTGAGAAGATTGCAGAAACAGAAAACATTCAGCCTACAGATGATGAAGTAAATGAAGAAATCAGCAAAATGGCTGAAATGTATAAAATGGAAGCAGACAAATTAAAAGAACTGCTGGGCGACCGCGAATTAGAGCAGATGAAGAAGGATATGGCTGTACAGAAAGCCGTAACTCTGGTTGCTGATGAGGCAAAGGAAGCCTGAGCAGGAGTGAGTCATCGTCTATGATGAGCGAACGAATGGAGGCATATTTATGAGCTTAGTACCTTATGTCATTGAGCAGACGAGCAGGGGAGAAAGAAGTTATGACATCTATTCCCGCCTCTTAAAGGACAGAATTATTTTCCTGGGAGAGGAAGTCAATGATGTCAGCGCGAGCATTGTTGTGGCACAGCTTCTGTTTTTGGAAGCAGAAGATCCGGGCAAGGATATTCAGCTTTATATCAACAGCCCCGGAGGCTCTGTGACGGCAGGAATGGCAATTTACGACACTATGAAATATATCAAATGTGATGTTTCCACAATCTGCCTGGGAATGGCGGCCAGCATGGGAGCTTTCCTTCTGGCAGGCGGAACCAAAGGCAAGAGATATGCTCTGCCTCATTCCACGATTATGATTCATCAGCCTTCCGGCGGGGCGCAGGGACAGGCTACGGAGATCCAGATCGTGGCGGATCACATTGCCCAGACCAAGAGGACTCTCAACGAGATTCTGGCCGAAAATACCGGGCAGCCCATTGAGGTCGTGGAAAAGGATACAGACCGCGATAATTATATGACTGCGGAAGAAGCAAAAGCATACGGACTGATCGACGGTGTCGTCGAACATAAATAACGCAAAAAAGACTCCTCTGACGGGGAGTCTTATCTTGCTTTTATCTCAGCATATTAAAAAGAAAGGAAACGAGAAATATTTATGGCAGACAAAATAAGAGAGGGCAAAGTCAGATGCTCTTTTTGCAAAAAATCTGAG
>DWYN01000023.1 GCA_019118645.1 Candidatus Blautia excrementipullorum
TAGATTTTGGCTTTCCACGTTTCCAAAACATCTTTTCGCATGTGGCGCAGCAGAACCTGGTCCGATGATCCCTGCCACCCATCGTTGCAACAAATTTTCCGCAATAAGCGCAGGTAAATGATGTGGGAGGATAATAGCTCCCCCAAGACCCTCGATATGCAACGCCGCAGGTGCGGCTGCAATACTTTTGGGTCACCGTTTTGGGGATATATACCTTGCCACAGTTTAAACACACTCTCTGGGGAATCTGTTTGGTCCCTGCGCTGGCCTTTTTTTCTATCTCTGACACGGGCCAGCCTCCTCATCTAAAAATTTTTTCTTTTTGTAACCCTGTTTCGGAAAAATTATCACAAAACAAAAAATCCAATGTCATCGAATAGGTAATGTATAAAACTCTTTCTTGATTTGGCAGTGCTATGTGGGGTATACTGAGAAAAAAGAAAGGAATGGCTGCTTTCTTGGCAGCGGGATGAAAGAATGAAATTATCGGAATACGGCACATTTTATGTTATTTTTGTTGATACTATCAGCCAAGATATTTCCTGTAAATCGCTTTCTGCAATTCGAAAATCAGATCATCTTGCTTTACATATGTATTCCAATGGGACATCCAAGAACAAATTTTCTGATGTGATTGGAGTCGTATCCAAATTTTTGCCTGGGCTTAACTCAAAACCAGTCATACAGGTACCAATTCCATCCGAAGACACAGCCAGGGCATTTGATAAATGGAAAGAAATATCTGAAGAACTAAGTCGTGGGAATAATATTGCTTTTCTGGAGCCGATTGGTCCGCAAATTTTTCATATTCTTGATACATTTCAGGAAATTTTTGAAGAAATACATGAAATTAATTTAGTAATAATGGGATTGCCACCGGAAATAATTCAGTTTTTCAGAGAAATGGACGCAAAATTCTTTTACCTTCTTCATGCCGCAGAACATGCTGGTTGGAAATATGCTCTTGCACCTAAAGATTCTTCCGGAGAAGATCTGCTGACATTTCGGAGTTTAAAAACAAACGAGGAATTTGAACTTATTACGATGAGAGACCCTGTTGCATTGGTTCAAAATTTGTATAATGAAGCTGAAGATTCTGCGGCAAACGGTATCTCTCTATGTACAAATATAAGAAAGCTTGCAAAAAAGCTGGAGAAGAAGTCGCAAGATTATGACGTTTATAAAAATACTCTTACCACTCTTTTTGATTCTGCTGAAGATGATGATGCAGTATCCACACAGATAGAAGCTTTATTATGCAAATTTCGGAAAGAGGAGTTCGAATAAGGCAATATTATAGGGGCAGCAATGCTGCCCCTATTCTTCTGCAAAGACTAATATGTATCATTACCGTCATTTAATTCACACCTGAGAGAATTCGAATGATGTTTTGAGAAATTTTCTAGTTTTTTTCAAAAAATTTCTGCTTTCACATCACCGACCGGGGTATATACCACCTCATAGTCCTCAAACCGAAGAGGAATATCAGTAAGTGGTGTTACCCGAACGCTTTTATGGACCGCAGCAACAGAAACTGACGGTGTTGCGGCCTCATGCTGCCACCAATACATCTGGCAGATTTCCATGCTTCCATCCGGTCTTGCCGCTGATGCATCATTTTCGAACAGAGTCCGAAGCGCTTCTTTCAGGTTCTCGGCATCTTCCTGAGAAAATCCTGTCTTCTCTGCCAGCTGTGCGCTCACACTGCCCTTAATCACATACAGACCGAACCGTACCATGTGCTTCAATCCCATGGTATCAGACGCTTTTTTCCCGTCTTTCACATCCTCACTGTTCACGCTCTTGGTGATCTGCATGCTTACAATTTCTACCGGGGAAACGCTGAGTGCCTGATGGATAGTCACCGGGCCGCGAATACCTACAGAAAGCTCGGTTCCTTTAAAAGCGAAAAGCTGCCCAAAAGCCCGGATATCAAAATACTTCTCCTCTGCTTCTCGAATAATAGCTTCCTTCCTCTTATCCAGATCCATCGTATTTGCTGCCCGCTCCTTTAAGCTGCGGTAACCGTCATTGGACCGGTGTTCACTCTGGACAAAGATAGGTGTTCCCATGTCCTGAATCCGGTCCCGGATCTTCCTTTTAATGCAGACATCAGATATCATCCCATATCCATCATTGTCCACCCTCGGTCGGTTTCCATTTAAGGGGTCTCCATTCGGGTTTGCCAGTGTTACGCCTGCCAGTACCACAAAATCAATTCTTCCTCTCAGTTTACTCATTGTCAGTTTCCTTCTCTTTCTCAGTTTTCTTCCGGTTGTAAAATTCATACATTTGATGGTTATATCCCAGCAGATACAAACCATCCAGCGGAGTGTTTTTCTCAAATTCTCCGGCTTTGAACTTTGCACAGATCTCCTGGAGCAGCTTCTCATACTGGATTCGTTCCGGTATATTTAATTTACGGAGATAAATCCGCGCTCTTTCCTCAATAATCCTCCAGGTCCGGAACGGATGATGTGAAAACTCAGTCATATAGCGTTTTGCATTGGTTTCCCGAGGATCGCCGCTGTCAAAAGTGCGAAACTCCATGCAGTCTGCCACAGCCAGAAGTCTTCCATAAAGATAGCTGCGGTCATCCCTTTCACTATCCAGCGCCATATCAATAGATTCCCCCTTGTCTAAGTGAACTACTCCAAGCGACCTCATGTCGATTTGGAGCTTCAGGAGGCAGACTGCGCCTCCCGGGGCGGACACACGCCCCCTAACCCCTCATCGGGGCTTACCTTTCAGGCCGCTGCTTTTGCTGGCGGCCTGTTTTTCTTCTTATAGGTATCGTCCCTGTTTTCCCAGACCATGCGCAGCTGCATACGTTTTTCCTGGCGGTAAAAATGGCGTACTTTCCCGGCAGCGCTTCGATGACGATGGTAATGCTTTACCGGGGCCTTATGCTTTTTATGCAGGACTTGTTCCCCTGCAATGGCAGAAACTGCGCTGCAGAGATATTCCATTTTCACTCCGTTAAAGGCATAGGGATAAGCTTTCCGCAGGATGTTCCCTGCCCCGTTGATGTCGGCGTTGATAAGCTTCCCTTCTCTTGATACATACATACCGCGCTTGGCTCGATTCCCGGAGAAAACGGCAGTATCTGCGTCCTCTTTGCCATAGACAGGGACTTCATCCAGATCTAGAAGGCTTGCTTTACTGGTGTAGCTTTCTTCCTGCTCTATGACCGGGATCCCATACCGGCAGCCCACCACTTTCAGTATAGAACGGAACCGCTCGTAGGGAATCGTGACAAAGTTCTGGTTGTTGATGCTGCCGATACTGATCTCCTGCTTCATTTCCTTGCTGCAGCCGATAACGATGACTTCAATCCGGCGTTCCACGCACCAGCGCATGATCCAATGGGCCGTTTTGTAAAAGAAGTCGCGGATCTTGTCATCCCGTTTCCGGGAAAGAGCTGAAAGCGCACGGCTTGTCTTCCGGGAGTGTTTGGAATCACTGCCTTTGGTAACTGCCGACATTAATTTCGCCCGGCGCTTGTTGTACCACTGGTTCAGTGATTTCAGCCAGCCGCCTTTTATCAGGAACGGTGCCGCGCCTGTATTGGAAACTCCGGCCAGGAAATTAGTGACACCCACATCCAGGCCCAGAATCCGTTTCGGTGCCGCTGGTACGGCCGGCTCCTGCAGCGCATCCTCATAGGTGATGCAGAGCCGGTACCTGCCGTACCGGGGCTTTGCCTCCACCTTTACAAGCTTCCCCGGGATCAGGGATTCATTTCCGAGGCATACAAACTGGTCACAGTTTGCGAACCCCAGGTACAGGCGGCCGCCGGCATGCACCAGGCGGCAGACCTGGTTCGTGAAATGGGCCGTTGCTTCCCGCTCCCGGATGTATCCGGGGATCCGGGGCTTTGCCTGGTACTTGCCGGGATTGCGGTTCCAGTCCTTCAACGCCTGAAAATACGATTTCCAGGACGCTGCGGTTTTCCGGATCGCCTGCTGGTTTACCTGGCTGGTGCAGCTATAGTAGGCGGCATTTCCCGTATGCTTCAGAATAGCGTCCAGGGTTTCGTAATTCAGGAACCAGTTCTGAGCCGTTGGATAGCGGAAACGCTTCCCGCAGGCTTCCAGTTTGGACTTCAGGAAAGCATGGGCTTTCAAGCCGGTAAGCTCGCCGGATTTGATTTTCCGGAAAGCAGAGAAAACAGCCTTTTCGTCCATGGCTTCCTTATGCGCATTGGCTTTCTGGATGCCGGTAAACACCGTATGCAGCGCTTCCGTTTCCGTATGCGTCCGTTCCTCCGGCGGTTTGCGGAGTCCGGTCATCGCATTGCGGATCAGGAAGTTGGCCGTATTGCGCACGGCACGGCTTTCCGCCGTATTCTCCCCAAGATACGGGGCGGCGGGATGATTGGGTTTGATGTCTACCATGACCGTGCGCATACAGATTCCTTCCTTCCTGACTGTCAAGTGACATTTAATGATTATGCTTGACTTTATTGTAATTATACCATAAAATTAAAGCATATACAAACAAACGTTTGCTGTTAATTAAAATTTAAGGAATAAGGGAAAACTATGGAATACAAGAAAACATTTCATTCTGTTTACAGCCTCACTTACCATATGGTTTTTGTCACAAAATACAGAAAGCCGGTCATTTCAAATGAAATCGGGGATTTTATGAAGGAACGTGCTGCTTATCTTTGCGAGCGGTTTCGAGGAGAATTGATATCTGCGGAAACGGATATGGATCACATTCATCTGCTGGTGTCTCTACCGCCAAGCGCGGCGCCATCCGTTGTGGTCAGGACGCTGAAAACCCAGTTGTCACGCGAGGTGCGGGAACAGTATACCGATCATGTAAGAAAATATCTTTACGGAGAAGACTGTCCTTTCTGGAGCAGCAGTTATTTTATTGCTACAACCGGCTCCGTGCCGATGGAAACGGTAAAAGCATATATAGATGGACAGCGTACTGATGCGCACAAACGAAAATACGAAAAAACAGGACGATACAAAAAAAGCGGCTCCCGAAGGAGCCGTGGCAATTCATCCCCAAACGGCTGACGCCGGATGGAGTTTTCTTGCTAGTCTTTCATAATCGCATAACGGCATAGGCGCGATATTGTTGGATCGTGTCGCAGATTTCTCCGTGACAGGCACAAGAGTCATCTTCTGATTTTTCGGTACCTTGTCTGCCCGGATAAAATTTCCTTTGTCATCAATCGTAATTGTCACATGGGCCGCCATAGTGGAATGATAGATCGGGACCAGAATAAGCGGCTCTCCGTAACGGCCTTCCGTATACACGCCGGCTATCTTTTCATTCCTGTCATATACATCGCACAAGTCACGAATCCAGCTCACACACACCACTTCCTTCCATTGCATGGAAATTTTTCATTTCCATTTTTTTAAGATGCCGTTTTTCCGGACAATCTTCTGGCTTTGGAAAGCTAATCACGCCATTGTCCATGCAGCAGCTCCAAAACCGAACTGACAGCATCCCTTTATCTTCCTCCAGGAGTGCTTCATCCGGATAAGTTACTCCATGGTACATAAATCCAAACAGGCGCTTTCCGGAAGAATCGTAATAGCCTTTTCCTTCCCCAAATGCGGCAGGCTCCACATATCCCTGACATTCGCGGCTGCCAAGGAAGACATCCCTGCGGCCGCCGGCGCGAATCATGCGTTCAATGATGGCATCATGCTTTCCGAAAATTCTGTCAACTTCATACTCAGGTCGGTTCATATTCCAGACATAAAATGCTCTTACCTGATAACGGACCTTTCTCAGGTATGTATTGAAGGAAAGAGCATTCCCTCCAGAATAAACCATGTTTTTAATTCCAAGTGTTTCCGTCTGGATCCGGTTCATAACCCGAACCGAATGCACTATCCAGGTCAGGGTTGGCTTCCAGTAGATACTGTGTAAAATACCTTTGATAGCCTCGTAGGTGGGAACCTGAAATGACAACCGTTCTCCGCCGGCTTTGGTCATGGGATCCGCAAACATGGCATAATCGCCGCTGACCTCAAATTCAAATAATTTTGATTCTGTTCTTTCCATAAGCGTGTCTTCTTTCCTTATATTATATGATTCTCTTTAGAGCCGCCTCTCTTGCCGCCTCCAAGCACTCTTCATCGTTTTCAAAACAGTTATCAACTAACGGAGCTGCTGCTTGACACACACGACAGAAAAATTTACAGCGTCGGAAAAGCAGTCCGCTTGTTTTGTCCCTATGCAGGAGCGGCGCTGTATGTGTCATTATGTCGCCGCAATAGGGGCAGCGGGGTTCCTGATCTTTTTCCAATAGTTTTCCTCCTGAGTAAAATGGTTGTTACTATGGTTCTGGCACCGAAGCATCGAGATATCCTCTCTTTATCAGCCAATTATGGAATACTTCCCAAGCTGCATAATTTTCACTCTCATACTGTCCTGGGCAGGTAAAACCACAGTGCTGACAAATTATTTTTTTCTTGTTGTCACACATATAGGGATCGCCAAATTCGCCAACATATAAAGACCCTATTTTCCCGCATTTAGGGCAGGGATATATTTCCTCTTTCTTAACTGGAAGGCGATCGAGTGCCTTTTTATAAATTTCATCTATATTCGCTTTATCGATCACTCCGCCCTGATCCACAACCTCTTTGATAGAATTCCATAAGCGGTAATAATTTAATTCATACTCTGGCTCATAGTGGACAAGAGCATATTCTGCTTTTATGCGGCGCTTCTCAGCCCGTTCTTTTTCTATCTGGTCCAATTTCTCCTGGATTTCTTCTGCTTCTTTTTTCAATTCTCGGGCCGCCTTTTTTAACTCCTTTTCAGACATCCCGTTAAGGTTCAGTGATGCCGTATTTTTTTTATTTTCCATCTACATCTCTCCTATGGCAAAAATCATACGTAATTTCTTTCAGGATATTTCTACGAATTTGTTTCTTCTGGTAATGTATACGCTTAATCCTTGACTGAAAAACAGAATTCGAAAAAACTTTTTCAGGGGTTTGTACACATATAAAATATAAAAGCAGTGCTTAGCTGTTTTCTTCATACCTTTTAATCCACGCTTCTTTTACAGGCGGAATATCAAATCAGCTTTGATTGCATACAATTCGCTATTTTAATTCACACACCTTACGCAGGATACGGCGAGGATGCACAGAAAGATATGTCCGTTTTAATCCACGTACCCATTGCAAGGTGCGACTTAGGCGATGCAGAAGTATCTACACGCATCCCCAAATTTTAATCCACTCGCTTATTGCGAGATGCGATGTATTTTCCTCTATTATTACCTGGACGAATCCCAATTTTAATCCTCGCACCCATTGTAATGTGCGCCGTAAAACGCCAGATATCCGTGATCTCGGGTTAATATTTTAATCCGCACCTCTTCCATGCAAGACGTGACCCTGATCCAAAAGGTAATTTACCAAAGATACCTTTATTTTAACCCACGCGCCTTATTCAAGATGCGACCACGCCTACAGCAAGCAGACTACCACTCCAGTAAACCTATGCGCCTTATGTAAGATACGATTCACGCTCTTCTGGCAAATCACCCCACTCGTAAGTTCTAATCCACACATCTAATACAAGATGCGATAATTTGAAATGGGGTAAATTGTAACATTTTAATCCACGAACATTACGCAAGATGCAACGGAAAGATGCAGGTCTGCAGACATTACCTATAGCAATTTTAATCCACACACCCATTGCTAGGTACGACAAGAAAAGAAATATGTGGTAAAAATACCATCAATATTTTAATCCACACACCTTACAGACGATGCGACACGAAGGCCAACGTTGCCCATGAACTGTTGACGTTTTAATCCACGCACCTACATAAGATGCGACGTTAATTATGCAGCAACAAAATAAATAAACGGAGGCGGCGTTTTAATCCACGCATCTTTCGCAAGATACGACTTCATAGATTTTTCACGTCTAACATGAATGATTTATTTTAATCCACGTACCTTGTGTAAGATACGAAACTGCCATTCGTATAAACTGCCATGCGAATTTTAATCCGCCCACCTTACATAAGATGCAACACTAACCAAGAATCTGTGTAAAGTTCCAAAGGGTAAATTTTAATCCACGCACCCTACATAAGATGCGGCATGCCATATATGCGGGAAATCGACCCATCCCTTATTTTAATCCACGTATCTATATAAGACGCGACATTTGTGTAGCCTGTTTGACTTTCGCAGATAGAAAGTTTTAATTCATGCACCTATATAAGACGCAACCGCAATATTTTGTTTTATATTTCTACTTTTACCGTATTTAATACAGTTTCCCTGTGTATTGGTCATTACACCTCCTCGTCTCTTTCTCAATTCGAGTTCGAATGTCCTTGGATGTGCTTGTCCATTCCTGGCCTGCACAAACATGTTTACGTATGAGTTTCTTTTCAAAAACAAAAACCCCAGAAAATTCCTGGGGTAATGCTTATACTGCCTTCGATATCTCGCGGATCACAATCTGCGTCGCAAACTGTATAACATCTGCCTGTGTCTTTTTTTCGATCACAAATGACCGGATTTCTTCCTTATTATAATGAACGCCAACGTCATCAAGAAACTTGCAAGCCATAGCCTCACGCTCTTCTTCTGGAAAAATAGTAAGTTCCTGCTTTTGAGAGAAGCGCCGAAGTAGCGCAGGATCAAGCCTGTCTTTCCGGTTTGTGGCAGCAATTACAATCTGTTCGTTCGTCAGCATATCCAATTCCTGCATTAACGATATACTGGTCCTTGCCAGCTCTCCCGATGAGCCCTCTGAACCTCCAGCTCGTTTCAATCCAATACAGTCTATCTCATCCAGCATCAACACACAGGGTTTCCCTTTGCAGAAATCGAACACTTTTCGAAGATTTTTGCTAGTGTTGCCCATATACGAATCGATCAGATTCGAGAAGTTCACATAGGCAAAAGGCACTTGGAGTTTATAAGCTACATATTTACCAAACATGGTTTTTCCTGTTCCAGGCTCTCCGTATAGAAGTGTCGAATTCAAATGCAGGATTCCGAGTTCCTGTAGCTTCATTCCTACATGGTAGAGCCGCTCAATATTATCGAAAATCTCCTTTTCTTTGATCCCCAGGTAATATCGGCTCTCCCGGAAACCAGAGACATCTTCCATGAGCAGGCAGCCTACGAGATTAGAAGGCAGCTCCAAAAACGTTGGGCTGCCGTTCTCCAACAAAGCCTTATATCTCCTTACAATTGATTCGTTTTTCTTGGTATTGTCTTCAGCGCAGCAGGCAATGGCGCATTTCTTGGCATCCTGAATACGGTTTTCCGCCAAAGCTCTGATGAGCCTCAGCTGATTTTCTGTCATACCCATAAAATCTCCTCCTAATTAGCAAATACTATTTCTTTATTCCCATCCAGTCGCAGCTTTGCAGAAAACCGCTTTCCTGCCTTGGAACACATGTTGAACGGCCCAATGGTCTTACCTGAGAAAAGCAATTGAAGCTCCTTCTCGCTAATTTCATGCTCACAGAATACCCTCCGAATACTGTATCCACATTCGCAGGTATAATTCCAACGCCGAGCAGTCAACTTCTTTCCGCATACTGGACAGCATATGCTTAACTCCTGCTCCTCAAACTGAGGAAACAGTATCTTTCCGTCCTCCAGATTCAATATCAGTTTTGAGCGGAATTTCTTTCCGGCTTTTGATTTCATGGCATACGGCCCAATCTCTCTGCCTTTTAAGAGCGTCCGTAAATCTTCCACTGTAATGGCATGGCCGCAAATTTCTTTTCTTACTGTAAATCCGCAACTGCAACTATACTGCCACTGTCCAGTCGTAAATTCACCGCCACATTTCGGGCAATGAACACCCGTTGAACCAAACTTTTTACCCTTGTTTAAGTTCATTGCGTTTTTTACCGCAATATCTAAGCCGTCAAGAACATCCTGGTAAACTTCTTTGTAAGCCGCTTCTCCACGCTGTACCTTCTTAATCTTCATGTCCATATCTGCAGCAAACATCGGATCGGTAATGCCAATTCCATCTAGGGAATCCACATACTCCCGGCCGGCCGCCGTAATGTAAAGTCCATCTTTCTTTTCAGCCACATACCCATATTGGATAATCTCACTGATGATTTTGGCACGGGTAGATGCCTTCCCGATACCTTTTGATTCTGCCAACGATGCTTTAGCTTCCTTATCATCCTTGATAAGAGAGGCAATATTCTCCATGGCCGCCGCAAGAGAAGCCTGAGTAAACCGCCTGGGAGGCCGTGTCTCACATTCAACCGGATCGATACTCTTGGCTGTCAGCGAGCTTCCTTCTTTCAAGGCCGGGAGGGCATTTACTGTTCGTTCTTTATACAGAACCCTCCATCCCCGCTCCACTATCACAGCACCATCTGCCTTAAAACGGTATCCACTCTTATCCGGATGCATGATAAACGCCATGGTTTTTAAATCCTCCGCTGCCGGGAGAAACTGCTCTGCAAGACGCCGGCATACAAGCCAGTACACCTTTCTCTCATCTGCGCTTAATTCTTCCGGTTTCTTTGCTACGCCTGTTGGAAGGAGCGCATCATGAGCCTCCTTCTGAACCTCTACATCATTTACCACTCGTTTATTGGAGGCTCTTTTAATATCCATCTGCCCCTTGACATTTTCTATCTCAGGAAAAGCACAGAGAGCAGGAAGAATGTCCCGGAACTCCTTGGCACGTTCTGAACTCACGTAGCGGCACTGTGTTCGTGGATAAGACAGAACCTTGTGCTTTTCATATAACGACTGCGCAATATCCAGGGTCTTTTGCGGGGAGAGGCCATAGGCACGTCCGGCATCCAGTTGAAGCGCTGCCAAATCATAAAGCTGCTGACAGGCTGTGACTGCCTTTTTCTGTTCTATGCTGGTGACAACACCGGAAAGCGGAATGTCATTTGGAATGTCTGCTTTTTTCTCATACTGTATTGCCTTTCCTTTTTCATCAACCAGCTTTCCTTTAAACCCGTCATAGTCGGCGGCCACTTCGTAGTATGTTTTTTTTACAAAATGGTCAATCTCATTGCAGCGGTCATACACCAGTTTGATGGTCGGAGCCTTTACACGGCCTACTGTTTTCTTTGTCCCGGTTATGGTAGACATGAGCATGGTAAGATTTAAACCATAAAGCCAGTCGGCCCGGGAACGGATCATATAGCTGCCCATAAAGCAGCGGTGAACCGGATCCTGATACAGATCCGTCATAGTTAAAAGGGAATGAAGGATTTCTTTGTCTGTCAAGGAATGCTCGATAAAACGCAGGGTAGGCATGTTGCGCAATTTAAGGAAATCACAGACAAGGTAATAGATCCCGTACCCTTCCGCATCAGAGTCTGTCGCACAGATAATTGCATCACAGTGATCGAGTTTTGCCTTTAAGTCTCGCAGCATTTTCCCTTGAGAGCGATCCTCCCGGGGTTTTGTAATCCAGCTTTGAGGAATAATAGGATAGTCTAGGCGCTCCCAAGAAGAGGGCGTAAAATTTTCTGTGTCTATGGGGAAAAATCTTCTTTGATAAGAACCAGATATGTATAATTGTATTGTCCGAATTTCTGGTTTTCTGCTGT
>DWYN01000024.1 GCA_019118645.1 Candidatus Blautia excrementipullorum
AGCGATTTCTACTCACACGCCCCTCGCGGGACGTGACGCCGACCGGGAGCAGATTGCGGAGAATACGGCAATTTCTACTCACACGCCCCTCGCGGGACGTGACCGAAGGCGTTAAGCCGTCTGGAAATTTACCGACAATTTCTACTCACACGCCCCTCGCGGGACGTGACCGCTACATTTTGTGCAATGTTCAGTCATACATCCCGCATTTAGAGGCGGACAAAATCTACAAATACATTTTATCAGATTTTTGCGTTAAATTCATCTCCTTTTTCAGGCGAACCTTCCTTAGATTCTGCAATCACCTGATGTTCGCCCTCATGGTTATATGATAATAACGCCTTCCGGGTTATATGTCTTTTTAGCGCCTACATGCTCAACCCTTTTCTCCCAGTTATTGCCCAAATAATAGAATCTCAGGCTGTCCTGTTCGGGATCAATCAGTTTTAACAACCTGTCCTTCAGCCGCAAAAATGCTGAATAATCCAGATCTGCCTCAAACACAGAATTTTGAACTCTCTGCGCGTGGTTTTGGCATTCTTTTGCCACCTTCCTTAATCTGGTTCTGCCTGCCGCACTGGCGGTACTTACATCATAACTGATTAAAACCATCATAATCTTCACCTACTTTAAGAGAAATGAAGGGTAGTTTTCGATATCGCCGCGCACGTATTTTGCCAGGAGATTGCTTTGAACATAGGGCAAAAGCCCCATTGGTATTTTCTGTTTCAAATACGGGTGCAGCATATCCGACCGTTTTTTCTCCTGCCATCGAGAAAGCACTTTTTTCCGTCCTTCATCATTCAGCCAAACCGCTCCGGAAACCTGATGTTCGAAGTCTTTTTCCCCGATAATCTGCAGATTTAACAGCGTTATTACAAACCGTTCCACGAGACATCTGGTCTCCTCAACCAAATCACATGCCAGCGATACTCTTCCGCTCCTTAATGAATGGCAATACCCAATATAACTGTCCAGCCCTACCGTTTCCAAAGCCGCCGAAAATTCTGCAGTAGCCAATGTATACACAAAGGACAGTACCGCGTTAATCGGATCGAGCGGCGGCCTTTTTGTTCGCAGCTCAAATGTAAATGGGACTTTCTTGTTTGTGATTAATTTGTCAAAGATAGAAAAATACTGCTGTGCGCAATACCCTTCCACACCGATAACTTCCTCAACACTTTTCGTTTCAAAAACCTGGTCTATGCCGGCTGATAAGGCTTCCATTACCTTTTGAATTTCTTGATCATCTCTCAGCTCCGCATTATCATGAAGAGTTCGGCGGATCAGCTGTCGCGTATTGCTGAACTTTGCTGCCATGGTATTCTGCGCAAGTACAAGTCCGCATTCCCGGAATTTATCGATCTGCGCAACGCGCAGAAAAACATTTCCTTTTGTCTCTCCGCACACTTTTGCCAGGAATCGGCCCTGAGGCGAAACAAAATTAATCGGAATAGTTTTTCCTACACACTTTCCCATCAAGGCAGGGGAACAGCCTATGTAATTAAAGCAGACAATATTTTCAATGTTCTCAAAGGGAATACGAAGTTTAATCTCTCCATCAATCTTGCAGACCAGATTTTCACCGTCCAGCGTCAGATATGCCATTTCGTTTGTCACATAAACGGTATTTAACAGTTTCCTCATTGCATTGCCTCCCCTATCTTTTTGATCTCGGCTCGAAGACTCGGCACAGACTTTATGGAAGGCATACATAAATCCTTCATCGAGCAGCCGCTGCATTTCTGTCCCTTTCTAATGGCAGGAATTTTCCCGCTGGCCAGATGCTCCCTCATTTCACGCAGAACATTCTGCAGTTTTTTATCATATTCCTGAAAATTCTCCCTCAATGGAAGAGCAATTCGTTTTCTTACATCTGAATAATAGATTACGCCCTCGCAGTCACTGCCGAACACATAATCCACACAAATCTTCTGAGCAAACACCTGCATAAGGTCATCTTCCCGATACGGCATATCTTTGGGTTTTGTGGGCTTGTATTCAACAATGCAGATCTTGTATTTCTCCCCGCTTTCATTGATGGCTGTCCCGCTGCTGCTTTCTGTCAGTTCGAGGCAGTCCGTTACTCCGTAGAGATTATATTTTTCCTGATCATTGTATACCGGAACGGAGGTAAATACCTTTTTCCCTCTTGAAGTATAATTTCTTTCCGGATCATGTACTCTTTCATGCATCAGGTTGGCCTTAGTCACAAAAATATTTTCTGCCCATGCCTTATCGATTTCCAGCAGTCCCCATCGATGGGGACAATACAGATAATGCTGGATGGATCGGATCGTTATCTCTGCGGTATTCATATTTTCTGAATCAGCTCTACGCCTGCAGGCATTGTTTCGTCTACCGAAATCACATAGTCTGCAAATGCTCTCGGCAGTACATTCTCCTTCTCCCTGACGGAAATTTTATCAAACAAAATATGGGATGGGCAATTTCCCAATTCATTATTATGTTTAAATATATATAATTTCCTCATGCACATTTTTCCTCTTGCCGCACTGTGATCATGTTCAAACATATTGATAATCGCATCCCATAAAACTTCCAGATCGTCCTTCGACAAGTCTGTAGATTTATTCGCCAGCGCTGCTGACACATAACCTTCCGCCCGGTAAAGCGCATAGGGAATCATACTTTTTCTCCCCATTTCAGTATCCCCGGTTTCCTTTCTGTCTTCCGTTGTCCGCGCCTGTCTGGTAATGGTTACGTCCTGAACATTCACCGGAGAAATGCTGCGTGCAAAATTAATCTGTACCGGGCCTCTGACAATCCCGCAGGGATCATCGCCTGTTGACATCACTGCGCCGAAGGCTCTTACATCAAAATAAGTCCTGCACATATAATCACGTGCCTTTTTTACATCATCCGGATTCTTGCCTTTATTTTTCGTTTTCAATCCTTCCGCCTCATAAGCTTCCGTAAATTTGGCATTTAACGACTTGTCCGGTTTAATGAGGATATGATATCCAGCCTGCCCTGCCTTTGATAATTCCACATAATTTCTGATCTTCCGTTTTATGCAGACATCCGTAATATAGCCGTATCCTGACTCAGCATCGACTCTCGGCGCATTTCCCGCATCGGGATCTCCATTAGGATTTCCATTTTCCACATCAAAAAGCATAACAAAATCGTATCTGTTTGACAGTGCCATATTACTTTTCCTCCGTTTCTTCTGTTTTCTCTGATTTTTCAAAAAAGCTCTGATACTGCTGATAATAGCCCACAATAAACTTGCCCTGTTCCTTCAAAAAAAGCGTTTCCGGGAATTCCCCATTCAGCCCATCAATAATTTCTCCCATCAGCTTATTATAAAAAACCGGATATTTTACTTTGTTCAAGTGATTCTGTGCCAGTCTTACCAGTTTCGGAAACACCAGTGCCGGCTTTGATGAAGCCGATGCAAAATAAGCATCCTTAATTGTCCGATTCAAAGAATTATTGGATGCCTCCTGCTGCAGCTTCTCTAAAACAGCAAACAAGCGTCCGCACAAATATGCCTGACTGCGATTTCCCCTGTCTAATCCCACGCTTAATTCCTCCTTTGGATCATTTCTGTTAATCCACGCCTTAATCACACCAGTACGAATCCTGGCTCCCGTTGGCGTTACCGCATCACTCCCACTATCCGTCTTCATTCGCTGCACCATGGTACTAAGCAGGAAACCCGGATAGGGTTTTCCATAAATAATGGCTTCAAACAGTTTTGCCATCAGAGACGGATCCACTTTATCATTTTTACTTCTGGGAGAGACCATTTCGTTTTTAATCTGCCACAAGGAAACCGAATGGAACTCCTTTGTGACCTGCATTTCCTTCTGAAACCGGGCAATGTTCCAGAGAATATCTGCATACTTTCTGCGAATAATAAATTTAACCGACAGCCTTGATGAATTGGGTTTTAACCCCAGCATATAAAAATCCACATCCGGATCAATAAATTCAAGAGATTGAAGACGTTTCTCGGTTATCTGTGCCTGTCCGGCATCCGCCATCAATTTCAGAAGCATCTTTTCTGTCTGCTCTGCATTCATCTGATCCGACTGTCCCATAAGCAGCTGCATAAATAAATCTTCATACGTCTCTTTTGTGCTCATGGCCCAGAAAACGATGGTCATTTCATCCAGCATTGTCTTGTGCCTGCTGCTTCCAAGAAGATAATTCAGGGCTTCCGTATATTTTTTCATCGCCCCTTCTGATATGTTGCTGTTATAGGACTGCTCATTGCCATAGGAGTTTTCCGACTCATTATTAAATCCGATCAGCACGCTTCCCGTTGCCAGTCCGCCGTAAACCCCCTTAATTTTGCTGTGAATTCTCGCAATCGAAGCCGTATTTCCTGTTACCGCACATTGCCCTTCTCTCACCGTATCATCTTTTTGGGTCCCTTTGGCATATTCAAACTCCCACTTCTCTTTTAACGCTGGATCTTCATGCAGCAGACAATCCGGATTTCCCGACAGGCAGAAGGCAAAACCGGATTTCCCGTAATCTTTTCCAAGGCTAAGAAGCCATTTATTCTCCCTTTCCTCTTCCGGTTTCCACGATACCAGGAAATTTCTGTACGCTTCCACAATAGGCGACGACACATTCTCCGTAAACTTCAAATTCGACTCCACGAAAGCGCTGTGAGATTTTCTGGCCTTATTCGTCCGGTCATCCGGCGAAAAACCTTCCCCATCCATATTTAATCCAAAAATGTATACCGGACGATGCTCAATGATATTTGCCTCGATTCCCGGTTTCTCCGTTCTCTGCGGCATTATCATTTCTTTCGGGACTTTTCTCTCCTTTGTTTTCCCTTTTCCAGCCGGAATCGTTTCCGTATTCTGGCAGTCAATCAATTCATCTATCTTTCCGTCCTTTGTCAGCGAAATCAGATAATGGATTTTTACATTTGAATATCCATCGGGAAGCACCTTGTTATCTTTTGAAAGAAGATCATAATAATCACATAACGCTTTAATCAGCACCGCAATTCCTCCCTGTATTTTTTCACATCGATCACGCCATTGATCATATGCGGCCGATAATAAACCGTAGATGCCCGGTCTGAAAATTTCGGATTCTCCCAGTCATGATTAATCGGTTCTCCCCCATCCGCAAACATAACTTTATAGCTCATATAGCCGAGGTCCACGTCCCCCATCTCCAGGATCTTGCTGCTGATCAGTCTCTCATCAAATGCTTCCACCAGTTCAATCCTTTTCACCGGAAATTCACTGCATCCCAGGCACGGAATCCGGAACCACTGCCCCTTTTCCAGTCTTCGCTTAATGATGTTATAATGCTTATTCTCGCTGTCCGTTTCCCCTTCGCTCTTTAAGCCGGTTAATTCAAAATGGAACTCAATCCCGTATTTCACATTTTTCAGAACCATCGAAGCTCTCTGGCTCCTGCTTTCCGAAGTGTAAATGCAGGGATCGCCTCCTTTTCCATTCATCTGACTTTTTACCGCGCTGAGGAGGACCTTTTCCTTTACCTCATTTCTGCGAATGTTAATAAAATCAATATCCTGAAATACAATGATTTTGTCGATTACATAGCGAATCGCCGGCTTCCAATAGACACTTTTCAAAAGCCCCTCCAAAGCTCCCGGTGTAGGGACATCATAACTGACCCGCTCCACTTTAAGTTCAGGACGGGTAAAGCACGCATAATCCCCCTCTACGATAACTTTAAAACCATAGCTCATCCTTCTCACCCCTTTCTCACAGAAAATAATCCTTTGCTTCAAAGGAAATCCCTGTATTTTCATCATAATAATCCGGATTCGTTAAACAGAAAATACCGGTTCCGTAGTCATCTGCCGCGTGCTGCAGAATTAAGTCCTCAAGTTCTCGCTTTTTCAGAGAACAGGTATAGTTCTGAAGCTGTCTTGCATTTCCTGCCTTTGTATACTTTAACTGTTCCACCAGCTTTTGGCTCTGTTCATCCCGCGGCACCACCAGAGATACCGTTCGGGAATCAATCATCTCAAATTTCTCCGCATACTGTTTAAATGGAATCGATGCAATATCTGCGCACATCTGATGCATGGTATTTTTCTGAATTTCTTCCTTTTTCATAAGGAACAGGCGGGAATAGTATTCATCAATACATTCAACGGAAGAAATGTCGTCATATTTTTCCAACAGTCCCTTCGTAAAATTAGCCCGCTCGTCTGCTGCTTTTTTCTCACTGCCTTCCAGGTCGAATACATAAACATCGGCCATGGTCCGCTTCCCTTCCCGATTGCAGCGCCCGCCTGCCTGCAGAATGCTGTCCAGGCCGGTCCTCTCTCTGAATACCGTATAAACATCCAGGTCAACTCCAGCTTCAATCAAAGAAGTGGATACTATAGTAATCCGCCGGTCTTCCGGCACCGTCTCACCGTTTGGGTAATCCTGCTCCAAGTGCATCAGTTCCTCACGAATCTCTCTTAAAATCTTTTTTCTGTCATAAGCTGTCATATAGGTAGAAAGATGGTATTTCTTTCCTTCACATTGCTGATACAGCTCTCTGGCCGTAGCCTTCCGGTTTACAATAATCAAGGATGAGGGATACTTCCTGCTCTGGCAAAGAAGCGTTTCCTGATTCGTTTCTCCCAGATAGCGGTATCTGCATTTCCGAAACAGCGAGAACATCGAGGTATCTTCAATCAATTTCACAATCCGGCTGTCCGGCAGCGCATATTCCCGCATTAATTTCTCATAATCCGGCATCGTTGCCGTCAGAAAAACGGCTTCGCTGTGAAGATAACGGGTTATGTATGCTACCGCCTGCAGACATGGCTGGAGATAATCCTGAGGCATCAGATGCGCCTCGTCAAAAATCAGGATGCTGTCTGCCATGTTATGCACTTTCCGAAGTTTCCCCCGTTTATTCCCATAAACCGATTCAAAAAACTGAACCGCCGTGGTAATGATAAATGGGGAATCCCAATTTTCTGCGGCACTTTTAGCCGCTTCGCGGTAATCTTCACTTCCATTTTCCTCATCTTCATAGGAAAATGTGGACTGGTGCCGCAGTATCTCCAAATCATTTCCAAACAGATTCTCAAACACCTCCGCCGTTTGATCTATAATGCTGTTAAATGGAATGATATAAATGATCCGCTTCTTACCCTTAAGTACGGCCCGCTCCAGGGCAATCTTCACGCTCGCCAGGGTCTTTCCGCTGCCTGTGGGCATATTCAGCAAATAAATCTCCGCGTCTTTATTCCCATTCTGAAAAGCCTGATTCTGCAGGATCGCTCTGGCCCTCTGCAGATCCGTCCTGCAGGTAAATGCGGATAATCTGGCATTTACTTTTTCCAGACAAGCAGGAAAATCTGCGGTTAATTTTCTCGGCGGTTCTCCTTCTCTGCAAAAATCCGCCGCATCTTTCGTATCTGCATCCACCAGGCAGGAAAAGGCATATCTGGTGAGAAATGCAAACTTGTCAATCAGATTTTCCATTTTGTTGCCGCAGTCTCCTACAAGATTCTTCAGCCATTGAATCTCAGCCAGTTTGGGAAGATTCAGCTCTTTCTTATATTCGCTAAAATCTTCGAATTCCCTCTTCATTCTCCCATGGAGTGTAAGCTGGCTGCTGTCATCATTAGGAAATCCTCCGTCCGGGATTCCCGTATGGTGTCCTGCAATACAGTACTCCATCATCAATGCCAATGGAGAGACAGAATAATTCTCTTTTGCCGCCAGCGCTCCGCAGGTCGAATGCTCTACCCGGATATTGGCGCCATTGATTCGTTTTGCAAAAGATGGCTGAAACTTACCTATGTCATGGCACAAGCCTATCGTGTACATGAATTCTTTTAGTTCCGGTACTGCATACTCTCTGCACAACTCCGCCGTGTTTTCACTGTGTTCCTTTACGCTTTGCACCAAGCCTGTGTTTTCATTTCTGTGTGCAATATACTCCTGCAACTTATCACTCCCATTCAAAACATTTGTATGACTTTGTTCTGCAAAACATTATATCACCCCTTTTGCGAGAAATCAATACTCTGTAATATTATTTATTACTCAATCGCCAAAAAAAATGATCATTCGCGAGACGACATTTTCTGCTACGCCCTGCAAATGATCATTCACACATAATACATAATTTTACAATTTCTACTCACGCGGCACCCCATCATCCAATCGTGATTTTTACCGCGGCAAATTACAAAAGGTCAAAATTCCCCTGACCTCCCTTTTATTTTAACTTATCTTCAACCATTTATCAATTTTATTCTTTCCCGATCTTCAATTATAACATCTTCTCCTTCTGTCCTGATTGAACAATTAGGTACTGTCCCTTAACCAGACAGGAGAGATCCAAAGCTTACGCTTCCCGCTCGGACCGCACCACCAAATCAGAAACATCCACATTATCCGGCTGTGAAAGGGCGTACAGCACTGCGTTGGCAATCACATCCGGCGCAAGCATAAGCCGCACTGTCCCCCAGCTCCTCCCCATCCTTATCCCGGCAGGCAAAACGCGGCAGCCGCCTGTCATATGCCGTCTGTCCTCTTAAATTTTGTTCTGCAGGCCGGACAGCGTCTTCCCCCGCTGGTAAACTTTGCCGGCGCCACAGGATATTCCCGGCCACAGACATTATGCCGCATCTTCACCGGCGTAAAGGCGTTCTGATAATCTGACAACACAGTATACTCTTCTCCCACCAGAGACTTCACCTGATTTCTAAACTCCTCCGGCGTTTTCTTCTTACAATGACTGATGCAGATATGGTTTCTCCCTTTCATCACGGCAGAAGGCGTTGTTCTCCAAATCTCCCCACAATGATGACAGCGGAATGGATGGGGTTCTCCCATGCCGGTAAATTTCCCGCCCTCCAGGGTATATCCCCTGGCCTCCAGCTGGGGAAGAACTTCATAAAAGACGGCAGCGCTCCTCTCCCGTCTGGTTTTTGCACTGTGAATTCCCCGGCTGCGCTTTCCGCAAACCGGGCATCCTTGTTTTCCCCGCTTCATAAAATCCGTATAGGTCATTTGAAATTTTTCCTCGCAGACCTGGTGATACATAACCAATGGCGTTTTGCAGTCTACGTAAATGCTCTGAATCTGAAACTGGTCCCCATATTTTTCTGCAATCCTTTTTTGAATCTCTCTTGTTTTTTTACAGTAAGGACAGGCCTTATTTTTCATCAGCCAATTCGGCGAACCTTTAAATTCCTGCCTGCATTGACGGCAGCGAAAACGAAGGACCGTTCTGGTATTTACATAAGGATCCAGCACTTCAATCGGGATACCTTCCTGCTTCCAATACTCCTCATAGGCTTTCTGTTCCTTAGTCAATTCCTTAGTCGCCCGGCGTTTCCCAGGCTGGGATTTCGCAGCTTCGCCCTGCCTTCCTTTTTCTGTGGGAAGTTTCCGCTTTTTCTCTGCCTGAATCTTCCGGGGCGATTTTCCGTCAAACACGCCGTCCTCCGCTGCCTTTTTTAGTTTCTGGCAAACGGTAGCAGAATGAACGTGAAGGATTTCCCCGATCTCTTTCTGGGTACAGCCCTGCTGATATAATTCCACCATCTGCAGGATCAGGGAGGCGTTGGCGTCCTGCCTCACCTGTTCCCAGTTAATCTTTTCTAAAGGATAGCAATCCAGTTTCTTTATCACTTCTGTTCGAATCCATTCCGCCTCCGATTCCCGGCAGTCTAAATTCACATATTGAAGGCGGAGCACTTCCCGCGCGAACTGTTCTTTCTCCCGGTCCCGCTGCTGAATCACTTCAAGAGGCGACCCGCCTACCCGGCTGAACACTCCAGGAACAAAATGCTGCAGTCCGTGAACCTCAATTAAAAGATTTCGCTCCTCATCGTAAAAATCATACTTGTAATGCCCATTCTTTCCTTCTTTCTGGAACCGTACAGTATATTCCCGCCGAAAAGAAATCTTCAGCTGAGTCAAAAGGGCGCTGACGTACCGTTCCGGATAGCTCATTCCGTCGCCGCAGTAAGGACAGGGCACCGCTTTTCGCTGATAAATGCTTCACCACATAATAAGCCGTAAAGGGCATTTGAGGCATATTGTCCAGCAATTCATCCATCCTAAACCATTCCAGCCGTCCCTCATTGCTCTTTAATCCTTCTCTCCGCTCTTTCAGCTCCGCAAAAAAAATAATAATTCTGCCGGATTTCATTGTCCTTCCTCCGAAGAGTGATATACCGCAGCGATAACTGATCAATTTCCCGCTCCTTAATTCCCGTCTCTTCATACAGTTCTCTCAGGGCGCAGGCCCTGGCGTCATTTAATTCCTCTGACTCAAAATGTCCTCCAGCCGAGGCTACGTAAGAATCCCCCACTACCTTGGAACCAATTCGGTATTAAAGCAGCAGCTCATTTCCATGCCGCAGATAAAGGCTGGTCATATTCCGACGATTTCCCTCCACCAGATTTCCATTCATCATTTTCCCTCCAAACCTTGGCATTTTCCTCTTCCCATCTGTCATCTCTATTCGTCACGCTCCTGTGGTTCCGGCGTTATAATCCAATTATAGCAAAAGAGGAAAGCTGCCGGCAACGGAAAACCTGCCGGCAGCTCTTTCCGCCAATTTAGGCTGCCCTTCTTCCCTCCACCCCCTGCCTCAAGGTCTCAGAATTTTATGGTCTTTCCCATTCTCCCATGGTATACTGGACACACAAAGGAGGATACGCCTATGATGTTTCAGCATAAAGTTGCCGTCATTACCGGCGGCGTACAGGGAATCGGAAAATGCATCGGAGAAGAATTCCAGAAAAATGGAGCCTCCGTCTGCATCATTGATAAACAGCCTAATGAATATTTTACGGGAGATGTGGCGGACAAGGAAACCCTGCACCGCTTTGCCGCAAAAGTAATCGCCGATTACGGTCATGTGGATTACCTGATCAACAACGCGCTGCCGCTGATGAAAGGGATTTCCCACTGCTCCTACGAAGAATTCAATTATGCTCTTCAGGTAGGCGTTGCCGCGCCCTTTTATCTGACTAAGCTCTTCCTCCCCTATTTCGCCCCCGGTGCAGCCATCGTCAATCTCTCTTCCTCCCGAGACCGGATGAGCCAGCCCCAGACGGAAAGCTACACCGCCGCCAAAGGAGGCATTGCCGCCCTTACCCATGCTCTCTCTGTCAGCCTGGCAGGAAAAATCCGGGTCAATTCCATTTCCCCCGGCTGGATTGACACCGCCTATACCGAATATACCGATCCAGACGCTCTTCAGCATCCCGCCGGACGGGTGGGCAATCCTTTAGATATCGCCAACATGGTTCTGTACCTCTGCTCTGACAAGGCCGGATTTATTACCGGAGAAAATATCTGCATTGACGGCGGCATGACGAAACAGATGATCTATCACAATGATTTTGGGTGGAGTTTTAATGGATAAAAAAGATCGGCAGACAGGAAATTGATAGAAGACATGAAAGAATTTAATTCGTCAACAATAGGCGGCAGGCTAACTATTCATGGGGAATACAACAGTACTCTGGACATCGAAAGCTTTTCCCGCATGATCAAAGATCCCTCTTACTGCTATAAATTTTATTGGCTGGAAGCACTGGTAGTTCTCATTTCTCAAGGAATCGCAGAAAGCACGTTTGACGAAGTGATTGACGAAATGATCGTAAATGCCTGGTATTCCGTCCGTGAATTTCACATTCATCTCAGCGGCATACAATCAGGAGAAATCCGAGACGGTCTGGAGCGGGCAGTATTAACCCTGGCTGAGGTCAGCGCCCTCCCTGCCAATGCGTCAACGGCAGAAATTAAATTCCGCCAAGAGCAATCTTCTCCCCCGGTGGGATCCATTTTTCCCGTATTTTGCCGGAAATCAATTTATCCTATATGAGCTGACCCAGAGCAATCCCCATATCCGGGATTTATACGAAAAATGCTTCCGCGACAACCTGCATTCCCTCTGGGCCCAGCAGGAATTGTGCCGGCCCGGAAATACCCGGGAAGAATTTTTTCATATCCTTGAGAAAAACATGCAGCCTGTATATGACTCAGCAAGAAGGCAGGGGTATGCGGTTTGGGGGTTTTAAAAACGGTGCAGGTCTATGGAGAGTGCATGGCAGTTTTGCTTCTCATTTGGATTCAGTTGTTGCAAAATTTACAATAACTGAATCCAAATCGTTTCACCCCGTTATAAAACATTATCCTTCTTTCGGAACTGAAATATAAACCATTTTAAGCGGAATCATCATTATCTCTTCCCTATCGCTGTTTGAATCTGTATTTCCCTTTTCCGTACCCGGTTACCGGTTCAATGATTTCTTGTTCCGCCATTTCTCGAAGCAGCTCCGTACTTCTGGTCGGTTTTAAATTAAGGATCTTCTGAACATCCGATCTGCTAAAAATCGTCTGGAAGCCAAATTTGTCTAATAATTTACAAATATGAGAAGCTGTTTTTACCGTAAATACATCTTCAATGTTCACTTTTTTTCTTTCAATGTTCGCTTTTTCATCCTCAATGTTCGCTTTTTCCGATGTGCTAAACAAACCGCTAATATGCAATGACCGGTTATGGAGCGGATGATTCTCATTTAGCAGAAGATTTCTCAAGAACAGTTCCAGAAACTCCGTGGTTTCATGAATACCATTTTTCAAATCATTGTAGTTTGCCCGAACAAGGGCATTACGAAAATACCAGGCATTCTCAGCAAAAATATCATTTGTTACATCAAAACCAAGTGTCCGAAGATACTTGATAAAGAACACCGCCGTTGTTCTGGTATTACCCTCCCCAAATACATGAATCTGCCACAGTCTTGAAATGAATATCGCAAGGTGATGGACGATTTCATCCATTGAAAGATTACGATAGGAGAACTTTTTCTCTTCTGAAAAATCATAATCTAAAGTAGCTCTAAGTTCCGTGGCACTGCCGTAAATTACCGTTGCCCCATCAAGTACCCATTCTTTTTTCGTTATGTTGTAATTTCGGATACATCCTGCATGAGGATAAATGCCGGTGAACAATTTTCTGTGAATGGAAAGATATTCATTTGGTGTAAAGCTGAACGCATTCTCCGAAAGAAGAGCCGCAATTCTGGCCGCAACCTTGTCAGCTTCCTCGGTTCGATCTTCTTCATCACGGGCAGGATTCTCTTCGTAATACGATTGCAAAAGTGCATCTGCCTCTTCAAATGATATCTCGCCCTCGATGTTACGGACAGCAGTACGCACCAAATACTCAGATGTCTTCAGCCCGTCCACTGCCTGCAGTCCAATGGCCGTATGCCATGCATACCCCTTGTCCCGTTTATCCGGTTCTGCTTCCCTGATATATTCTTTAAAAGGATCTGTGTTCACTTAATATCACCCCATTTTTATTCTTTCCCATCTGTTTTCTATCACTCCACTTTCCTCCCTCTAACTCCACCTGTGTAGCAAACAGTTTCTTTTTTCCTTCTTTGGGAACAAAAGATATTTTATTTTCTTTTTGAATCACTTCTATTATTGTCAATATCAATTATCCAAAAAATAATCACTGTCAATACGTTTAATACTATAAATCTTCTGAACGGAAACGCCTAAGTTATACTCAATCATTAATTCGGTCAGTTTCCTGCCATCTACCAGAATAATATGCTGGGCATCAGCAAACTCTCGTGCGCCTTTGGAAAATTTCGCTGTTGTAATAAACAGCCCCTTTTCAATCTTAGGCGGTCCCATCATTGCGCCGGCAAATTTTTGAATTTCCGGTTTCCCAATAGTAGTATTTGGCGCCCAGCGCTTTGCCTGTATGAAAATAAGATTGAATCCCAGTTTGTCCTCATGAATTACGCCATCAATTCCATCATCTCCGCTGATTTTTGTCACAAATCCATTGCCATAATTCATAGACTTCATCAGATCCACAACCAGATTTTCGAAAAACACCGCAGACTGACTCATAATCTCAGTCAGCAGATCATCTGCCAGTTCTTCATTCAATGTTTTATACACACGTTCAAATGTTTCCTGAGGTGTTTCCGTATCATCCTCTTTTCTAAGATTCGGAAATACTTCCACCGTCCGCCGTTTTTGAAATTTTGCAAACTCAGGCGACTGTTTCATAAGCAGTTCATTTGTTACTGGCTCCCTGCTTTCCAATATCCGTTTTCCCTCCGCTGTAATTTTCACATGCGCTCTCTGAGGTGCTTCCACTAAACCTGCTTTTTTCAAATATGTTTTTGCCCACCCGATCCGGTTATCATAGACGGTCTGTGTGCCGCTTGGAAGGCGCTCAGATAATTCTTCTTCTGTAAGATTAAGGGCGCGAGAAACCTTTATCTTAATTTCTTTCATCGTATAAACCTTGCCGTCATAAATGGCAGTAAGAAGAGGAATATATAATTCATTATATTTTGGCAGCGACATAAAATCATCCTCCGCTTTTGTAAACTTCTAATTTGCCGACGCTGACGTTCCTGCCGACGTTTCACAAATTTGCCTTACAAACTTTTAATCAACTCTTCCTGCTGTTGGCAAATTGCATCTTCGATTTCAACTAATGGTATCTCCATCATCGCCATATTACTCAGCTTCAATAAAGTTTCAGCGCCTCCCAGATCCTCAAAACGGATCACTTCATCCTCGTCAAAATCATCTCCAAATTCATAAATTTCCTGAACCACTGTGGTCAATGTCTGATGCTCATCATAGTAAAGCGGCGAAAGAATCGATACCTGCTGTCCTCCTCTAAAATAGACTATCACCTCATGTAAAATCTCATTGATGTCAGAATCATTCCATCCTGCTTTTTGAATCAGACATTCTAAAAAATTTTTCATTTTGGGTGAGACTATATCCTTATCGCAGTCAGAATAGTAATCATCCAACGCTTCATAAGCTGCCAATGGAACCTCACCTTCACTTACGGAAGAATCCCAGTTTGCAAAATAGGGCGGATCACATGCTTCATCTAATAACACCATGTGATCAATTTCCTTTAGATGCAAAAGCAATAATTTATTATTCATACATGGTATTACTCCGTATTTTTGTTCCATGATCCCATATATTTTTTCTTTTGTATCATAGCTGATGGGATACCAAAAATACTCTTCATGGGAACATAATCGTATCCCCAGGTGTCCCCAGAAGCCACGCATGCCGTCAAAAATTTCACCTCTGGTAAAATAGTCCGGCCTCGCCATAGGAACATTGAAATAATTTGTACCTAATATACCGCGGACACTGGTCTGAAAACAAAAAGCGATATCCCTTAGTTCTGCTTTCGTTGCCTCTGCACCACTTTCAATCGCTTTCAGCCGTTCAACGCAGATGCCCGTTACTTCCGCCACAGACTCATCTGCCAACTTTAAGGCATTTTTCATCTGCCTCATTCTGTTAAAAGGATTTTTGATATCACTCATCAAAGAATCCGGAGAAACTCGAAGATAATCTAAAATTTTTGTGACATGCTTAATGAAATTTGTTCTATTCGTAATTTCTACAGATAATATTTTATCTAGTGTAGGCCGCGATATCCCAGCCTCTTTACATAGCTGCGTTTTCGTAATGGATTTCGCTTCCAGATACTTCTCCAGCTTGATCGCAAATGTACTCCTTCGATCAAATAGATCCGCCACCTGATACATACGCTGCTGCTCCCCCTTTTTATATAATGTCATATCCCAGAGACCGTCTTCCTGCTTTTCATTAAATACATTATACTATCCGCAGCAGAATGTGTAAATATTTTTTTTAATATTTACATTTTATTTTTGCCATCTTTTTTGTTATCCGTTGCATTATTATCTTTGTTCTTCCTAATATCCGCCCTCATTTTCAATAGCGGCATCTCTCCAGAAACGGAACTGCCGGATAGTTCCCCAATTAAAAAT
>DWYN01000025.1 GCA_019118645.1 Candidatus Blautia excrementipullorum
GAAAAGGGTGTGTTTGCAAATAATTATGGCCTCTGGTGGATTCGTACTCCTGGAGACAAATATGGGATGCAGGCTTATATAAATACGGTTGGAAAAACTGCATACGATGGTTGTTATCAGCAGAGGAGAGAAGTTGGATTGCGACCGGCTATTTGGGTTTCTGATACGTTTGTTAAAGAATATGACCTGAATGAAGAAACTGATTCGGGAGAGGATCTTGAATGGAGCATTATAAGTTGAGGGTTTATATAATTATGATTCATATAGCGAAGGAGAAAGCTACATGGCAAAAATAGGAGAATACCGATTGCGGATCTATGATCTGCTATATGAAAAACCAATCTGCGAATATGCGGAAACTAGAGAAAACAAGAAGCAGAGTAATGTTCTGATACTTGGAACCGGATGGACCGGAAATGAGGCGTTTAAGGCGGCATTCTGGGCCGGTCAGGCACTGGATACGGAACTGAATATCACCGTGGCTTCTCAGAATGCGACAGCTTATAAGGAGCAGATACTTTCTGCAAAGGCAGGAGCATATATGCCTGCGTTGAAATTTTATGCGGAGCAGAAACATTATGCGAATCTGAAATTTATCGATATCGGTGTCGAAGAAGGAGTGGATACTGCCGGACTGGCTCCGCTTGATTTTGCTGCTAATAGATATAACTATATTATCATCTCTCTGGGTGATGCAGAACATAACTGGCTGGCTGCTTCGGAACTGGTTACGCAGATTTCCGATGCACAGGTAGAATCGGCAGGGCAGCAACACAGAGTACTTGTCAATGTCTTCAACGAATTTTCTGACAGCATCAGTACAGATGAGCAGAAGATGCTGATAGATGAAGGGAGGAACAATGGCATCGAAGTACATTTTTTTGGTAATGAATCCGTGACCAGCACAGAACTTGATCGAATTGCCCGTAATATCAATTTTAGCTACAGTATGAAATATGACCAGCGCATTAACAAGCAGGATGCGGATAATCAGTTTGAGGAAAGCCGAATTGCAGAATTTGTGGAGTCACCAAAGGACTATGAGGTAGGAGATATCAGTGTCGTAGCCAATTTTATCGGCGCAAAGTACACAGCGGATTCTTCTTTTTCATCTGCAGTTCATATTCCGGTAAAGTTGGCTATGTGTAGGAATGCAGACGCAAAGAAGGATTCTGTGGATACACTAAAGGAAGCTATTCGAAAGAAGAATAAGCTTTACTGGAGTCTGGTTGCGCTGGAACATCGTCGCTGGAATGCTTATACTGTAACACGCGGGTTCCGTGCACCGACACCTGAGGAAGAGGAAACACTGCTTTACCAAAATGGGAATACCCATCAGGATAAACAGCGACTCCTGCATATGTGTCTGTGTGATTGTGGAACAAAAGCTTCACTGACAAATGACTTTGATCATCAGTATGATTTATGGATTAGAAAAAAATGTCCGGCAAACGATCCGTCTGAACTTGACCGGGCCAGTCTGAGAGCACATCAGCTCACCAAAAAGCTGTCCAGCCAGGTTGACATAGAAGCTGTTCTTCATCTTGTTGTCGGTGGCAGTCCTGAGTATTCTAACCTGAGACGTGCGATTTCGAAACTGGCCAATGATGACGATAATTCATTGGTGCTTTATCAGAAATCTATGGATGCGGCTATGGAATATGCCTTATCAATTTCCTCAGAGGAGGCAGACCGCCTTACAGAAGCAGACCAGATACTTTCAACGATTAAAATCAGAAATGCCAGGATGGATTTTTTCAGCCTGGATGAACAGCTGGTGGAAATGCTGCCATTTGCGCTTTGGTACGGGAAGAAGTATGGAACAGTAATCACGCTTAGTGATGGAATGACCACATCTACATATGATGTAATTATTCCAACGCTTTTCTGTGCGCAGAATGCTATATTTATTGGGAAAGCAGTCAACAGCCGGAAATACCAGAGTACAATTGCAAATTATTTTGAGAGCCGCGGAAATAATACGATGCCGGAGTTTATAACACTATCGTCCATGGATGTGGAGTCGATATTTGCTTGCCTTGAGGAGCAACTTATAAAGTATGGACATCATGATATCATCATTAACTGTGTACCAAACCGGGGATATGATGCAGCTCTTGCTATCGGGCGACTGATGGAAAAATATCAGGGAAATATCAATGCTGTCCAGTATCTGCAAAATAAGGGTATCGTATCGTTTTCAGCAGATAAAAATATTGGTGTCGGATTGGATAATAAGAATTTTTCGCTTACCGAATATATCCAGCTTATGGGCGGAAGAATTGCCAATGAATATGCCGGACTTTATGACAGCAGTGAGTATGAGTCCATTATGGCATTGTTTAAGAAATATTGTGAGCCGACGCATCTTAAAGATGCTAATGGAAAGGCTTCAGGCAGTTTCAATACCTGGGCCGCGGTCACAAAATTCTTTTCTCAGTCGGCAAAAGATGTGAATTACGGTGATGGAATAAAGCAGGAACTGGAAGGTGATGAACTACATTATACAGGTTCATTCTCTGAATCTATCTTCCGAAATTCAATGATCGGAAATGTGTTGGAACAATTGCAGATGTATCATATCATTCGTGATTATGAGAGAAATACCACAAGGGATATAGTTTCGGTTAATTTTGAATATGTAAATCCGGAGATAGGAAGTTTGCTGCAACAATTTGAGTTGGGACAGATAACCGAGGCAGATCAGTATAAGTCATTAAAATTTATTCCGATGAATGGCGGTCTCAAGGTTTCCAACCGCCTTGTGCAGCAGGCACCGATTGTATTTCCTGATGAAACGGAAGCACATAGAAAAGTGAAAGTGGCCTTCCTGCAGGATCTTTTGCAGAGGGGATATATAGAGAATCTAAAGATCAATACAGAGGATGATACAGTCGCTTTTGCATTCCGTGATGCAGCCACTATGCGGCTTTTAAAAACACAGGGACTGATTTTTGAGTTGATTGTCTATTACCTGATGCGTGAATCGGGAAAATATGATGATGTGGAAACCGGTGTAAAGATTGCCTGGGAGGCTGAAGATATTCCACAGGAGCAGCAACTGATGGAAATGCTTGATCGTAAAGGACCATCTTGCTTTGGATACAGCGAGTATGTAAAAGCCAGGGGAGAAGTGATCAAAAAGGCTATCATTGGTGAAAGTGAGTCTGTAAAAAATGAGATTGATATCATTGCTTTAAGTGGAATGAATGCCACGATGGTTTCATGCAAGACATCTGATAAAGATAATATGCAATGGGTATATGAGATCAGAGCGGTGTCGGATCACTTCCAGTCAAAGGGTGTGCTGGCGGTCTCTTCGGACTATCGGAATAAGAGCAGGGCTGCGTTTGTGGACCGGGCAAATCAGATGAATGTTACGCTCTGGGGGACGGAGACACTGTGGAATCAGCGGATCTAGTAGAGGAGGATGGCTGCACAAAAATTTGTGACTGCGACAAAAGGCTGATGATATAACAATTATAGTAAATGGCAGAGAGAGTTGGTGAGGACTCTCCCTGCCGTTTTTTGATAATTGATACAACAACATTCTTTTTACCTGATTGATATGGAAATAGGTTTTCTCGGATGTGGTTTTGCCTTGAGAATGTCAGCGGTTTGTTTGATGTTATTAATATCTATTTTTTGGAACTTTGTGATATCTTCACTTTCGAAAGCCTTGTATCTTTCATTAATCTTGGGCTTGCCATAGACGTCTACAGCTCCATTGTATAAATAGTGAAGCTCGCTATATAACAACTCCAGATCTGACCAAGAACAGATACATGGATGCATTTTGGCAATTTGGAGGGTATGTCGGTCAACACCATTATTTATATAGTGGACAGTCTGACCTTTGTCGGCTGGAAGCCAGCCCATGCTAAGCATATAGCAGCACCATCTAGTATAACATCTTTCAAATAACTGGACTTTATATTTCGCTCATGATAGAATACTTACATCAAGTGACGGAGGTATCTTATCTATGGGAAGAAAATCAATCGTTATCAACCTCAGTGCTGAGGAGCG
>DWYN01000026.1 GCA_019118645.1 Candidatus Blautia excrementipullorum
TTATCATACAGGGATACCTGATATCTGGCGAAATCCTGATAGATGACCGCATACAGCTTCCGCAGTTCCTCCACCGGATACTCCCGGAGTTCTTTTCCGTTAATCAGAATTTCACCCTTATAGTCCCGATATAACCCAATAAGGAGCTTTATCACCGTGGACTTTCCGGCCCCGTTTTTACCGACAAAGGCATAATGGGATCCGGTCGAAATGGAAAAGGACAGCCCCTGCAAAATATACCGATCCGTATTGGGATATTTAAACCAGACATCCCGAAATGTAATCGAAGGAATCCCCGGCATCCGGTTCACCGGCAAGTCCTCCGTTTCCTCCTCCGGCAGCCTGAAAAACGCATCGACATCCTTTAATTTCTGATGATTGTTGGTAAGCTCTGATATCGCACCCGCAAATCCCCAGGACATCGTTTCTGTCAGGGACATCACCTCCGAGAACAGGGAAAGAAACAGGCCGATTGTCATACTTCCCCTGTAATAGGAAAACAGAAGCATGGATGCGATCAATACCGTAAACAGAGACGTAACTATGCTCCCGCCTTCCACGTTTATATTATTTCGAATGGTCACAACAACGCTCTTTTTGCGGAACATCTCATAAAATTTCAGCATATGCTTTTCCACAAAAGAGCCATACTGAAACAACGTCCGCTCCTCCACGCTGTCCCTGCCGGAAAGCAGCTCGTAAAAATACTCATAACGCCTCTTACAGGCTGCCTCTTCCTTCTCCAGATCGTATTCCCGTTTCCCCGATTTTGCGGCAATTTTCATCAAAGGCAGCGACACTGCCAGAACAATCAGCCCTGTGAGCAGGGAAGCGGTCATGATGGCAGCGAATACGGACAGAATCTGGGCCAGCAATACAACGGCGTTTAACATGGACTGATATATTTTGCAGATGATCTCCCCATCGTCCTCCGTCCGCTTTAACAGCTCCAGCACATTCGGGTCTTCTATATTGCGGTATGCAACCGCAGCCATTTTATCCATCCGCATTGATCCGTAAATCACTCTCAGCTTCGCAGTCAGCCGGATCGTGATAATACTACGGATGCTTTTTTCCAGATAGGAATAGCCCGATACCAGGACCACGACAGCAATCGGGAAAAGTGCATCGGTTAAGGGCGTCTCTTCGGACAGCAACCGAATGGAAGCATCGATAAATTCTGCCGTCGCGTAGATTTTTAACAGCGGGCTCATGACCAGAATGGCCGTGTCAAGCAGCATCAAAACGGTCAGAAATGGTGCCGCTGTAAAACAAAGTTTTATGCAGGAAAGCTCATCGAATCTTGTTTTTATAAACATGACATTCCTTCTTCTTTTAATGATACCATTGCGCCTGAGCGGCATACATTTCTTTGTATTTTCCGTTCCTGTTCATCAGCTCTTCATGAGTACCTTCTTCAACGATCTGTCCCTCGTCCATTACGACAATACGGTCTGCGATTTTACAGCTGCCCATCCGATGAGTTACCAGTATGGCTGTTTTATCTTTTGCCATGGCCCTGAACCTGTTATAGAGAGCATATTCTTCGAGCGGATCGATCGCGGCGGTAGGCTCATCCAGAACGATGATCTCATGCTCTTTATACATTCCCCTTGCGATCGCCACCCTCTGCCATTGCCCTCCGGAAATATCTGTGCCGCCAAATTCTGTGGATAGTACGGTATCCGTTCCTTTCGGATAATCCCCTCCGTTTATGTCAATATCAACCTTTTCCAGTATCTGATCTATTTTTCCTGGTTTCTGATCATTGAAAGCGCTGATGATAATATTATCTTCCAGAGTCATTTTATATTTTTGATAATTTTGAAATACTCCTGATATTTTACGCTGATAACAAGGCATCTTCGTATTTTTTGTATTTACCTGACCAATGCGGACTTCTCCATGAGCCGGTCTGTATAATCCGATCAGAAGCTTTACCAGGGTGCTTTTCCCTGCTCCGTTCTCTCCGACGATTGCCAGGGTTTCACCATTTTTTACGGTCAGGGTGACGTTTTTTACTGCCATTTCTTCGCTCCCTGCATATGAGAACGAAACATCCTGCAGCTGAATTCCCTTTGAATAATCCACATCCGCTTCTTCTCCCTGCATTTCCTCCATATCAAGGAACCGCATATAATTTGTCACCATGCCCATTTTTTCAAAGGCCCCTCCCAATTGCTGACCGACCGCGCTTTCGATCATATCGAACATAACTGCAATGGATGAGAAAACAGCGGCAAAGGCTCCGACGCCTATGCTGCCGTTTATCACGTAATATACCAGCAGCAGGAGAACGCCGGCATACCCAAGCAGTGTAATAAATCGCATCAGGATTTCCAGCCCTGCCATTTTTCCATAGCATTTCCAGGCCCTGCCGTTTATTTTTTCAATGGTTTCACGGATCAGATCTGAAAAATAGCGGTACGCGCCAAGCATCCGGGTTTCTTTGAAATAATCGCGTCCGGTAACGCATTCATGATAACAGTCATACTCCCTTCTGTAAGGTACGGTTTCATCTTCAAGCTTTGCAAACACATGAAGGCGTATGTACTGGGCAATCACGACAGGTACGAAGACAAGAAAAATACATAGGGACAGAACAGGATTTAAGGTGTACAGATAAATGCTCATCAAGATCATATATGGCACCTGTGAAAACATTACGACCATAAATGCCTCCAGAACAAAGGTGCATCCTTCGACTCCGGATCCCTGAAAGGCTTTATTGATATGATCCAGAAATGCGGTATCCTCAAACAGGATCGGATCCAGCTTTACTGCTTTCTTATGCATGCATTTTTCAAATTTTCCGATCAGAACAACGTGCACGGAAGTCCCCAGATAATTGTCGCATCCGTTTAATATGTGGTTGGACAAAATGGCGGCGATCAAAAACAGGAACGTAAAAACGACAGTCGGCCTTATCGCTCCCTCACGGGCTCCCAGGCTGACGCTGTCAAAAAACGCTTCTGTCCCCCAGGTGATGACGATCTGGATCACACCGTTTGCAAACAGCACAAGACTGTATATCAGCATCCTTACTGGGCATTCTGTGAATGCCGCTTTATAAAGCCTGCCCATAACAGAAAAGAGATTATAACCGGATTGTTTCTTTCGTTGCTTTCTCATTGATACCAGCTCCTCTGACTTTCATACATTTCATAGTATAACCGACGGTTTTTCATCAGTTTTTCATGGCTTCCGGATTCAACAATTTTTCCATGGCCCAATACCAGTATCTGATCCGCCAGCTTTACCGATCCCAGACGGTGACTGATCAGGATGGTTGTCTTATGTTCGCCCGCTTTCTGAAAATTCTGATAAACCTGAGACTCGGATATGGGATCCAGAGCGGCGGCAGGTTCGTCCAGCAGATATACGGGAGCATTGTTCGCGCAGGCTCTTGCCAATGCCAGCCGCTGCCATTCGCCGCCGGACAGATCCATGCCTGAAGACTGTATTCTTCCAAGAGGCGTGTCGATTCCATCGGAAAGCTTTCCTGCTGCGTTCTCCAGATCAAATCGTTGCAGTATTTTCCTTATATTTTCTTCTGATATTCCTGTATCCGCCAATTTCAGATTATCTTTCATCGAAACGGCATACCTTCCGAAATCCTGATATACAATGGAAAACATTCCTTTCAGATCGGCAAAGCCATACTCCCTGAGTTCTCTGCCATTGATCAGTATTTTGCCGGAATAGTCAGAATATAAGCCCGACAGCAGCTTAATAATGGTACTTTTCCCTTCTCCGTTTTTTCCCACGATAGCATAATGAACGCCCGCTTCCATTTTGAAGGATATGTGATCCAGAACCTTTTTTTCGCTGTTCGGATAGGAAAAGGAAACATCTGCGAACTCAATGCTGTCGAAAAGCGGCTGTACATTTTTTTCATTTATGGCATCGGGCCGTTCCCGAAGCAGCGCCACATCTTTTACTTCCGCAATGTAATGAACCAGTTCAGTTAGGTTGTCGATATATTCTCTGAATTCCCATGACATACTCTCAATTAAGGAGATACAGGAACCGGTCAAAGACATAAACATACCAACGGTAAGGATTCCCTTCACTGTGGGCAGAAGCAGAGCGATGATCGCTATCGCCAGAGTGATTGCGGTAAAAATACTGCCCATCTCCAGTCTGGCATACCATGTACGGTATGCCTTTAACGTCATATCCGCGCTCAGATCATATTGTTCTTCCCACTTTCGGTCGAGAAACTCACCGAATCCAAATAATGTCCTCTCCTGCGCCGCATCACGCCCCAGAATAACGTCCGTCAGATATTCGCACCTGCGGTCACATTCCGTTACCTCCTGCTTCGCTTCATAGGTTGCCTTCCCGCTTTTCAGAGACAGCCGGATCAGCGGAACAGATATGACTGCCAGCAGGATGCCTTCCCACCACAGGTATGCTGTAAGGACTAAAACAATACCTGCAATCCGGAACAGCAGACATGAAAACTGAATCATCGTTTCAAAAAATTCTCTGATCTTTACCTCCGGCTGATCAGATACGCGTTTTAACAGATCCCATGTTTCACTATTTTCGATGTACTCATATTCCAGTTTTGCTCTTTTTTCTATCATATCTACCGCGAACGTCATTCGCAGTCTGTTCTCGAAACGAATCCACACCAGTCTCAACAGAGTCCGGCCGATCCATTGAAATGCAAGGCAGGAAGCGACTATGGCTGCGGAAAAGAGCACATCGGAAAAACTTTGCGCCCCGTCTGCAAGACGGATAACATGATCGATAAATTCTGCAACATACAGGATCTGCAGAGTTGGAACAAATGCGGATACGATCGTATACAGGCAGATCATCAGCAGGCATCCCGGAGCTGCTGCCAGCCCGATCCTGAATATATCTATTACCGGATATTTCCATTTATATTTCCCCATTTTTTTCCCTCCCGAATCGTTTTACGCTGAGGTACGCGCATCGAACCTCCGGCTCGGCATCTGCGCAAGAATAAATTCCTTGATCTGATCTTCATTTTTGATTTTAAGGGGACAGAATGGACGATACAAGGAGCAAGAATGATTATAAGTAAAGTCACGACAAAAGCCGCCTGCTTCATCCGCAGGCGGCTTGTAAATTATCCATATATAATTTTTCTGATCGTGCAGTAGGCCAGACCATATTGCTTCGTCAGCGTGTGGATGGAAACACCTTCTCTGTAAAGTCTTCGTATTTCCTGATTCCGTTCCTGATAGAAAGTGCGTGATCCGCTGACAGTTCCCCACTGTCTTTTTACTGACGACTTTGGGATATACAGGATCTCTCCGTCAATATAAGTCTGGAGCTCCCTTAATAATCGTTCCGGCAATACTTCTGCTGCGTTTATATATTTCATTTCTGCCGCTCCTTATTTATTTTTATAAATAAAGTGCAGAAACAGCAGATCATATCGCGTTCTCAGCCCATACAGAGTGCCATATGTCCGCTATTCTGCATGGGCAAAAGCGTTTTCGTCTCCATTCTTATATAAGGCACGCATTTTTCGTCTCATATTCTTCCCCCTTTCCTACTGTGTTTTCCGCAGTTGCAGATCGGATCTTCCTTAAAAACAGAAGCCCGATCAGATGTGATTATTATATCATGCTTTTTATGATTATGCACGGAAATATCTGCGGAAAGCGCGGCTTTTCGAATGGTGCGGAGTTAACTGTAATATTCCGCTCATCCGGCGCTTCCGGACAGCCAGCCCCGGACAACGCCCTCGCTGACCTTTGCCGCTTTGGCAATCTTTTCCACAGACATTCCCATGGCGGAAAGAGAGACTGCCATTTCCTGTTTTCCGGTCAGAATGCCTTTCTGGAGTCCATCCCTTAATCCTTTCTGAACCCCTTCCTGTATCATTCCATCGAGTCCCTTACACATATTGAATCCTCCCTTCTTTGTCTGATATTGAGGCGTCAAAATTTCCCGCAGCCGGGGAGAATGGGTCAGCTCCGCCAGCGCATTCACCGCCGTCTTGGAGACGTTATTGAAATGCCCCGGGTTGGCTGCGATAAATCTGTCGAGCTGTTTTCTGTCATCCGCATATTTTCGGAATCCGAATACGGTCCGCAGCTCGCCGGTATAGAGGCAGATTTCTTCGTCCGTTTTCCGGCAGAGACCTTTGGATACAGTCACTCCTGCCGGCTCTGGTTGTAGATAAAAATAATGTGGGAATCTGGCATAGAGTTTCTGAACGTTCGTCAGAAAGGGCGAAAAGAAATGCCCTGACGAAAGCCGAACGGCTTTAAAAAACAGAATTTTATGCTTATCTGGGTTGTAGCATCTTTCGACCGGGCGGGCAAGCAGAATTTCAGAATTGGAAAAGGTATGCAGAAGCATGGAAAATGTGTTATGATTTGTAAAGTGATGTAAAAATACGGACGAAAAAAGGGGAGATCGCGGAGAAGAAATCACCTGCGTGATTTCTCCCCGCGGCCTCGGTGTAAAACACTTCGGCAGGGAGGTAAATATGCAGCAAATAGCGGAAACAGCAGTAAACCTGATCAACGCGGTGGATGAAGCGGTATGGGGCTGGCCCATGATCCTTCTGCTTCTTGGGACGCATCTGGTGATGACCGTCTGTACGGGCGGGATCCAGAAAAAGCTGGGAACGGCCATCCGGCTTTCCTTCACGCCGGATCCGGACGCGGAGGGAGAGGTGAGTCAGTTCGGCGCGCTGGTGACGGCGCTGGCCTCTACCATCGGAACGGGAAATATTATTGGAGTGGGAACGGCCATTGTGCTGGGCGGCCCGGGCGCGGTGCTCTGGTGCTGGCTGACGGGCGTGTTCGGCATTGCCACCAAGTATGCGGAGTCTCTGATCGCCGTGAAGTACCGGGTGAAAACCAAGGACGGCAGGATGCAGGGCGGAGCCATGTACGCGCTGGAAAGAGGACTGCATATGAAGTGGCTGGGGCTGGTGTTCGCGTTTCTGGCGGCCTTTGCGTCCTTCGGAATCGGCTGCGCCACCCAGGTGAACGCCATCGCGACGGTGTGCGAAGCGAATCTGGGTATCCCGGTATGGCCGGTCGGTCTGATCGTAGCGGCGTTTACGGCGGCGATCATCTTCGGCGGGATCAAGTCCATCGCGCAGGTCTGCGAGAAGCTGGTTCCCTTTATGGCGCTTTTTTACTGCATCGGCTGTCTTATTATTCTTGGCATCAACCATGATTTTCTCATTCCGGCTCTGCAGACCATCGTGACCATGGCGTTCCGCCCCGGCGCGGCGGCGGGCGGTCTGGTGGGCGGCGGGCTGATGCTGGCCCTGCACTACGGCGTGGCACGCGGCCTGTTTTCCAATGAATCCGGTATGGGAAGCGCGCCCATCGCGGCGGCGGCAGCTCAGACCAGAAATCCGGTGAGACAGGCTCTGGTATCCTCCACCGGAACCTTCTGGGATACGGTTGTGGTCTGCGCCATGACCGGGCTGGTGCTTGTGACCAGCATCCTGAAAAATCCGGAGATTGATATGGCGGCGGCAGGAAACGGCGGAACCCTGACCACACTGGCCTTTGATCAGATTCCCTATCTTGGACCTGTGATCCTGGTCCTCGGCATCATCCTTTTCGCCTTCTCCACTGTGCTGGGCTGGGCCTATTACGGGGAGCGCTGTGTGGAATACTGCTTCGGCCATAAGGCGCTGATCCCCTATCGGATCCTGTATATCGCGGTGGCGGCCATCGCGCCCGTTGTGGCGCTGGATCTGGTGTGGACGATTGCGGATATCCTGAACGCGTTCATGGCGGTTCCCAATCTGATCGCGGTGCTGCTGTTGATTCCGGTGATCCGCAGGGAGACGAAAAAATATCTGAACGATCTGGACGCGAAGTCAGAGGATGAGGTTCCTGTGGTGGAGGAAATCCGCGAATGAACCATAAGAGAAAAATCCTTCTTGTAAACGACGACGGGATCCGGGCGGACGGCCTCGCTTTTCTCGCGCGGCTCGCTTCCCGCCTGGGAGAGGTGACGGTGGCCGCGCCGGACAGCCAGTGCAGCGCCATGAGCCACCGCATCACCGTTCATGGAGAGCTGACGGTAAAAAAGGTGTCCTTTCCCGTGCCGGAGGTAACGGCCTACAGCGTGAGCGGTACCCCGGCGGACTGCGTTAAAGTGGCGCTTCATTACCTGCTTTCCGAAAAGCCGGATATTGTCTTTTCCGGCATCAACCGGGGCTATAACGCCGGTGTGGATATCCTTTATTCCGGCACCGTGGGAGCTGCCATGGAAGCGCTGGTAAACGGCATTCCCGCCATCGCATTTTCCAACGAGGCGAACGATGTCTGGGACGCGGCGGAAAAATACCTGCTTCCCATCACGGAAAAGCTTCTGGCAATGCCCATTGCCCGGAACCGGATCTGGAATGTGAATTTTCCCGGCTGTAATCCGGAGAAGATCAGAGGGATCCTCTGGAACCGTATTCCTTCTCAGGAAGAATATTACCACGATCATTATGACAGAAAGGATCTGCCGGACGGAAGCGTTCTCCTGACGGAGAACGGCATTCCGGCACGGACCGCGCCGGAGGGCACGGATGTGCGGGCGCTGATGGACGGGTACATTTCCGTGGGACAGGTGAGGAATATGGTGCTGGGGGAGGAAAAGTAAAAGAAAAAGGTTGCATATCGGAAAGAATTTCGGCTAAAATGTAATTGTAATAAAAATCAGCCGAAAGGAGAAGCGGATATGGAATATATTTCAAGAAATCTGGAAGCTGTGGTAATGCAGGTTACAAGGGAATTTCCTGCCGTGCTTGTGACAGGTCCACGCCAGGTCGGCAAAACAACCATGCTGCAGAAGCTGATGGAGGGTACGGACCGGAAATATGTTTCCCTGGACGATCTGAACGAACGCAGCCTTGCGAAAAATGATCCGGAACTGTTTCTCCAGGCGCATAAGCCTCCGGTTTTGATCGATGAAGTACAGTATGCGCCTGAACTGTTTCCCTATATAAAGATTTACGCGGATTCTCATCATGAGCCGGGAGCATTCTGGCTTACCGGGTCTCAGATATTCCAGATGATGAGGGGAGTACAGGAATCTCTGGCCGGCCGGGCTGCGGTATTGTCCATGACCTCACTGGCACAGGCAGAACTGGCAGGGGCGTCAATGACCCCGCTTGAGATTGATCCGGAGGCGCTGAAAGAAAGAGAGAAGCTTCGCATTCCCGCAGATGTGCAGGGGATATTTGAACGGATTTACAGAGGATCCATGCCTGCAATTGTCAGCGGACGGAATACGAACAGCCAGATATTCTATGGAAGCTATTTATCAACTTATATTGAGCGTGACGTAAAACAGCTGTCAGACGCGATTGATTCGCTGAAATTCCTGCGGTTTATGACGGCCGCTGCCGCCCGGTGTTCTCAGATGCTGAACGTAGCGGAAATTGCGCAGGATGCGGATATCAATCAGAAACAGGCGAAGGACTGGCTGCAGATTCTGGAAACGCTTGGCATCATTTTTTACCTGCATCCCTATTCCAACAATCTGCTGAAACGGCTTGTCAAGACGCCGAAGCTGTATTTTTACGACACGGGGCTTGTCTGCCACCTGACCAGATGGAGCAGCCCGGAGGTGTTGGAAAACGGAGCGATGAACGGAGCGGTCCTGGAAAATTATGTGGTATCGGAGATCGCGAAAACGTATCTGAATTCCGGGCGACAGCCCTATATGTATTATTATCGGGATAAGGATGCGAAGGAGATAGATGTTATCCTGGAGCATGACGGAATCCTGAATCCGATTGAGATCAAAAAAACCTCAAATCCCGGAACGGAGCTGACAAGGGTATTCTCTCTTCTTGACAAAGCGTCCGTACCGAGGGGAAAAGGCGCCGTTGTATGCATGAAGCCGAAGGTTGGAGTGATTGACAGGGATAACTATATTGTGCCGGTCTGGACGATATAGGAGAATCCAGGGTGTGCCGTTTGACAAGCCAGGCACGTCACGGACATCCTTCGGAATTGCGATTTGCCTTTTTGTCACGACTTTCATTATAATCAATCTCATGATTTCTTCCGCGGCCCGCGGGGATTAGAATGGAGACAGGAAAAACTGTTGAAGGCTGATCCCGGCGGGATTTTTATGCCTTCGGGTAGGATTGAAAAAGTTCCGGTACGGAGGAAACAATGAAGAAGCATGAAATCCTGGAAATAATGAAAGAACCGGTTCTTAAAAACCGGGCAAAATTCCTGGCTCTTGCCCTGATCCTTGCGGGAGAATCGGCGCTGTCGCTGCTTCTTCCGCAGATCCTCAGCGTCTATATCGACGGAATCGCGGGCGGAAAAGGCGCTGCGGCCAAAATCGGGAGCTTCCTTTCCACAGGAGGGATGGAAAACGGGATGCTTTCCGCCCTTGCCCTCTGTGCGGCCGGCTATTGCGCCGCCGTGCTTTTAAAGGGAGCGGTCAGCGCCCTCAACATCCGGATCGGAGAGAGGCTTTCCTGGAGCATGTGCGACCATCTGCGGGTGAAGCTGTTCGGCAGAATTTTTTCCTTTGACCTGCAGTATCATAAAATGTCCGCGCAGGGAAGCTTTCTGGAACGGCTGGAGGGAGATATCGGCCTGCTGTCCGGCTTCTTTTCCTCCATGATGATCGATATCGCGGGGAGCCTTTTGACGGTGGCGGGCGTTCTGATCGCCTTCTGGCTGAGCTTTCCGGCCTTCGGACTGTTTTTTACCGTGCTGTCCGCCGGAATCCTGCTCCTGTTTCTGAAAACGCAGGAGCCGGTCGCCCGGCTCTGGAAAAGGGAACGGGATACGGAAAATGAGCTCCTCGGGGATTTTTCTCAGAGCCTTGCGGCATATGAGGATATTGCCGGGCTGAGGAAGCAGGATTTTGTTCTGGACGAAATGGAGAAAAAATTCGGAACGCTTGAGAAACAGTATGAGAAGGCGGCCTTTCTGGGAAATCTCCCTTCCACCGCCTTCTATTCCCTTCTTAACGCGGCGGAGGCGTTCGTATTTTTCTTGGGAATTTATCTGATCGGGACGGGGCGGATGACGCTGGGCGGTCTGTACCTCATTCTGAGCTATGCGGAGCTTCTGAACACGCCTTTTCTGTACCTGAAGCAGGAGTTTGCCAATATGCCGAAGGTGATCGCCGCGCTGCGGCGCATCCGGGAGGTATATGAGGGAAAGAAAACGGACGGGGAGGAGAAGGCGCGTGAACCGGGGCTTTCCGTGCCGGAGGATAACAGCATCCGGTTTGAAGGGGTCTCCTTCGGATACCGGGCGGACGCGCCGGTCCTGCGCGAGGCAAGCTTCCGAATCCCCGGCGGAAGCCGGGTGCAGATAGAGGGGCGTACCGGGAGCGGCAAGAGCACCATCCTTCAGCTGGTCGCGGGCTTCTGCCGCCCGCAGGCAGGGACGGTCCGAATCGGGGGAAGGGCCACATCGGAATATGAGGAGAACAGCTTCCGGCATTTTCTTTTCTATATTCAGCAGTTGCCTCCGGTTCTGGAGGATACCGTGAGAAATCAGCTGACCGGATTTGACGAACGTTTTTCAGACCGGGAAATTCGGGAAGCGCTGAAAAAGACCGGGCTGGCGGCCTGGGTGGACAGTCTGCCGCAGAGGCTGGAGGAAAGGCTCAGGCCCGCGGAGGTTACGGCGGATACGGCCCAGCTTCTGGCGTGGACGGCGGCCGTTCTGAGAAAGCCCGGGATTCTTCTGGCGGATGAATTTGACGCCCTGATCGGGGAGAAAACACTGTCCGTCATAGACGGACTCATGGAACGGGAATTTGCCGGAACCACCATCCTGCTGGTCACGCACCGAAAACGAAGCGGGATAAAGGCGGACATACGGCTGACAGTGGATGACGGGAGGAAGAGGGATGAGGAAAAAAATGCTGTCCGGCAGGGATGCCTGGTTTTTCAGAGCGGTCATTCTGATTGAAACGATTACCTACGCCGCGAGCTTTCTGCTCAGCGGCCTTGCGAAAAAGGATATTTTCAACCGCCTGGAGGGAAAGGAAACCACGCTCGGAATCTCATCCCTGTCCGTATTGATCCTGCTGAATACCGCGATCCCGCTCGCCATCAATCTGGTGAAGCAGATCAACGCCGGACTGGCGGCGAAGGCGGAAAGCCGCATGAGAAAAAACGCGAAGCTGGAGCTGCTTTCCGGAGTTCTGAACCGGCGGCCGGGAGACGGTGAAGGCCGGAAGTACGGGGAAACCGTCAGCCTGTACAGAAATGAATGCGAGGATCTGGTTTCCTGCCGGATGGAATATTACCGCCAGCTTCCCCGCCTGACGCTCTGCGCGGCCATCCTTGCGGTGATGCTCGGGGTAAATCCGCTGTTTGCCGCCATCAGTCTGATTCCGGCCCTGCTGATCCTGCTTCTGATCCGGCGGCTGGACAGGCGGATTCTCATGTGGAGAGAGACGGCCAGAAAATCCACGTCGGAGGTGACGGAATTTCTGGAAAACGTATTTGGCCATATGGAATATTTCCGCCTTGCGGCGGGCCGGGAGAAAATGGAGGAGCTGTTCCGGGAAAAATGCGAAAGAAGGGCGGACCGGGAGATCCGGGACAGGCTGCTGGACGGCATTTTAAGCGTGATCTCCGAAAACGCCTCCGCCTTTGTTCTGGGGATCGTACTCCTGACGGCGCTGCCGTTGTACCAGAGCGGGCGGCTCAGCGTGGGCGAACTGGTCATGTTTGAATACTACTATGCCTTTCTTTCTTCCCTGCCCGATTCCGCGGGACGGCTGATCCGGCGGCACAGACAGGCGGAGGTCGCGGAGCGGAGGCTGAAGGCTGTGAACGATGAGATACCGCAGGCAGAGACACAGCATACGGGAACACAGAAGATCGGAACGCTTCCGCGGATAAATGAGGATGCGGCATTCTGTCCGTCCGGAAACCTGCGGATCTCTGTGGACGGCCCGCGGGGACCGATCCGCCTGTCCGCCCGTCCGGGAGAAACGGTTCTGATCTCCGGAGGGCAGGAGGCAGACAGAAGCCGGATGCTGCGGCGTCTGTTTCAGGCCTGTACCAGACAGCTTCCGGAGGTTCCCGCCGCTTACGTGCCCGCGGAACCGGTTCTTTTTCAGACCTCGATCCGAAATAATATCTGTTTTGGGGAACCTTTTTTTCAGGAAAGGCTGGATCTGGTGATGGAGCTTGCCGGATTAAAGGAAGATTTTGAAAAGGAAGACCGGAATGAAATCGAAAGGAGCGCCGGAAAAATGGGCGCGGCCCTCTCCGGCGGACAGAAGAAGCGGATCGGCATCGCGAGGGCGCTCTATACCTGTATGAGCCGGTGCGCCTCTCAAAACGGCCCGGCCCGGTATCTTCTTTTCATCGACGGCCTTACGGAAGCGGTGGACGAACGAACCGGAGAGTACCTGATTTCCCATGTTCTGAACCGTCCGGACGCCATTGTTTTTGTGGCTTCGGATTCGGAGAGGATGCGCGGCGCAGATCCTTCCGGCGCAGTGACTGTACGGCGGCGGGGAAGCGTGATATGATGAACGGAGGAAGGAGTTTAAAAAAATGGAGCATATCAGGCAGGCGGCCACAAAAGACGTTTCCAGAATCGCGGAAATACTCGTCTTTACAAAACGGATGAACTATCGTCGGATCTTTCATAATGATAAGGTTTCCTTCGGGGAAATACAGGTTTATCCTCTGGCGCAGGATTTGCTGGAACATCCGGAAAAGCTGAGAAAGATATGGGTCTATGACGATGAATTTGTAAAAGGCATGATCCATGTGGATGGAGAACGGATTCAGGAGCTGTATGTGGATTTCTTCTTTGAAAATCAGGGGATCGGTGGAAAACTGCTGGATTTCGCATGTCAAAAGGGCGGCAGATACCTCTGGGTTCTGGAGAAAAATGAAAGCGCGATCCGGTTTTATGAAAGACATCATTTCCGGCTGACGGGAGAAAAACAGCCGGAAGAGGGAACGGAGGAATATATCGTAAAAATGGAATTTAACATTTCTTTGTATCATGGCTAAAATGCATGAATTTTAAGGATGTTATCAGCGGTTGACAAATTGACAGGAATGGTTGGTTGAAGAAAAGGCAGGCTTCTGCAATACTTATCCTGTAATCGCGGTTACAATCTGAAAAACGAGGAGAAATGTGATATGAATTTTAATGAGAAGCTGATCAATTTAAGAAAGTCCAAAGGATTGTCCCAGGAGGAGCTGGGAGCGGAACTGAAGGTCTCCCGCCAGACGGTTTCAAAATGGGAATCCTGCCAGTCCTATCCCGATTTTCAGCGCCTTGTTCTTTTGAGCGATTATTTCGGACTGACGCTGGATGAACTGGTAAAGGACATCGATGTGCAGGAGGTCAGGGATAAAAATATCAGCAGTGAAAAAATCAATTCCATTTACAATGATGTAAATACGGCGAAAAGCTTCATAAAATGGTATTTGATCATCGCAGGTATTGTCGGGGGAATTGTGCTGGTGATTCTTTTGTATTATCTCATCAATGTAATATTTGTATGGTAAGAAACAGCGGATCATGCCTGCATGCAGGATACGGGGATCTGACTGGAAATGTCAGGTCCCTGTTCTGTTAAAAAAATTCATACCAATTTTTCGTACACTTTATACCATTTCAGACCGTATATTTTTTCCAATCCCAGATCAATTCGTCCCATGTATTTAAATCCGCACGTTTCGTATAACTTTATTGCCGGGAGATTTTCTTCATATGTATCCAGACGGATTGCCTTAATTCCCTGTTCTTTACCTAGAAGGGTGGCATAATTTAGCAGAGATTTTGCCACTCCGCATCCAAGATAATCAGGGTGAACAGCTAATTTACAGATGACAATTACGGGCACATCAAACGCAATCTGCCAGCTGATTTGCCTGTACACATCGCCCTGTTCACGAGAATATACTACAGTACCGGCGATTTTTCCATTGATTTCTGCCACATACAAGGTTCCATTGGATAATGCTTCTTCTGCATGTTCACGTAAAGGATATACTCCTTTTTTCCATCTGGGGCCATTTTCATGAACCGCAAGGTAATCGTTTAAATCATTATATAAACGTTCTATTTCATCGATATCATGTTTATCTGCAGCTTTTATAATGATATTCATTTTTATCTCTCTTGAAATTGTTTTTATTTAATATTGAGCTTTAGGGAGTAAGGTCTCCCTATATATCAACGGTATTGCCTTATCTGAATTATAACAAAAGTGGTAATATTGGGACAGAAGAATTTTTAACCTGTTTTTGATTGCTTTTTTCGTAAAGAAAGAAGGCAAAATATTAATAAATCATCACCTAACTTTTCCGATACTGTACTACGGTACATCGTTCTGAAATATGATGCAGACCTGCAGAAAGCGGTAAAATTTGACAGCAATAAACAGAATTACAAACTTTTTTCAGCCGTTAAGAATCTATATATAAAAAGAAAAAATAGGGTACGGTATGTACCTGGGTGTGGCAATTATGGTGTTCAGCAGTATTGACTTTATTTTTAGATTTTTACCGGTTTTTCTTCTGATATATGCTGTCTGTCCATTCAGATGGAAGAACCTTTGTCTGTTTGCGGGGAGCCTGT
>DWYN01000027.1 GCA_019118645.1 Candidatus Blautia excrementipullorum
CGGAACCATTGCTCTGATGAATGCTTTTCTCAGAGAAAATGGATATGCAAATGATTTTTCCAGCGGCCGGATGCATCATGAAATCTATCTTTCGGATGCCAGGCGCGTTCCTCAGGAAAAGTGGAAGACGGTGATCCGGCATCCGGTAAGGAAACTGTGATGCAGGAGAGAAATAAAAGTTACTCTGATAAAGTAACGAAAGATAAATTCGATTTGAGAAGAGGATACAGTATGGAGTTAACTTACAAAAAGGCAACGATTGAAGACATCGATTTGCTGACAGAAACAAGGATAAAGGTCTTAAGGGCAGCTAATCAGCTATCTGATAAGGAAGATATGAAGGAAGTGGAAAAAGAATCCTATCATTATTATCAAAAAGCACTGCTCGACGGTTCTCATATTGCATATTTGGTTTTTGACAGAGAACGTTTTGTGGGAACTGGTGGTGTCTGTTTTTTTCAAGTAATGCCAACTTACCATAATCCGTGCGGAAAAAAGGCTTATATAATGAACATGTATACTCTCCCTGAATACAGAAGAAGAGGGATTGCTGCTAAAACATTGGATATGCTTGTCAAAGATGCCTGGAATAAAGGGATTAGAGCAATATCATTAGAGGCAACTGATATGGGGCGACTATTATACGAAAAATACGGATTTGTAAAAATGAATGCTGAAATGGAACTGCCTGAATCTAAAAATGATTCTTGAAGAATGAAGACACATAGAGGAGAGGTACAAAATGCATTTTGTTGATGCCAAGGGAATTCTGTCTGCAGACAATGGGATGAATATTTACAGGGGCTGTACCCATGGATGCATTTATTGTGACAGCCGAAGCAGATGTTATGGCTTTACTCACCCTTTTGAGGATATCGAAGTAAAACGGAATGCCCCGGCTCTTTTGGAACAGAAACTCCGGTCAAAAAGAAGAAAATGCATGATCGGAACCGGTGCTATGTGTGATCCATATCTGCCCTGTGAAGAACAGCTGAGACTGACCAGAAAATGTCTGGAACTGATCCGGCAGTATGGGTACGGAGCCGCTGTATTGACAAAGTCGGATCGGATTTTGCGGGATTTGGATCTCCTGTGCCAGATCAACGAAAGGGCGAAAGCGGTAGTGCAGATGACTCTGACAACTTACGATGATAAATTATGCAGAATTCTGGAACCGAATGTCTGTACAACAAGCAGAAGAATACAGGTCTTACAAAAAATGCAGGAAGAAAGGATTCCGACTATCGTATGGCTGACTCCGATTCTCCCCTTTATTAATGATACGGAGGAAAATTTAAAAGGAATTCTGGAATACTGTGTGGCTGCGGGAGTGAAAGGGATTGTAAATTTTGGAATGGGTGTTACCTTGCGGGAGGGAAACCGGGAATACTTCTATCATGCCCTGGATCGTGTATTTCCGGGATTGTCAGAAAAATATCGGAATAAATATGGATATGACTATGTAATAAACAGCCCGAATAGCAAACACCTTCTGCATATCTTCAGAGAAACCTGCCGTAAGGCAGGAATCATGTATCAGACAGATCAAATTTTTGATTATCTGAAAGATTTTCCGGAAAAAAGTGAATATTGGCAGATCAGTCTGTTCGATAATAAATAAAATCTTTAGAACCCGTTGGAAAAATGTGCCGACGGGTTTCTTTTTGTGATTTTTGGCGGGAGGGTAAATATAACTGTTTTTCCTTTGCCTGTGACATGAGAAAACAAAGCAGGGCTTATCCCTGCGGCAGGAGAGGCGGGAAACTCATGGAAAGAAGGGAACTGGTCAACACAGGCATGTACACAGAAAAACAGGCTGCCTTGAACATGGAGCGCTGCGCCGAGTTTATGGCGCGGATGATCCAGAAGTACGGCGCTGAAATACTGAAGGAACTGGATGAAGAAACGATGCAGGGATCTGCAGAAAAAACATCCTGAAATCATGTCCTTACCGGCAGTCATCCGGGCTGTCGGATTTTTCTGTGCGTTCCGCATAGTTTTCCGCAGGAAACCTTGTGCGTCCTGCGAGTTGGCGGGGATGCCGGACTCCGATATATTAATCATACACGGGGAACCGTGTGACAGTGAGCAACCGAAAGAGGTGAGGACGTGAAAAAGAAATGCTACATTTACACCCGTGTTTCCACGGCTGCTCAGACGGAGGGCTACAGCCTGGAAGCCCAGCAGGAACGCCTGCGCCAGTATGCGGAGTATAAGAACCTTGAAATTGCAGGTGAATACTGTGACGCCGGAAAGTCGGGGAAGAGCATTGCCGGAAGGCCTGCCTTTATGGAGATGATGGAGGACATCGCCAGTGAGAAGGATCAGATCTCTTATGTGCTGGTATTTAAACTGTCCCGCTTCGGACGAAACGCCGCGGATGTTCTGAAATCCATCCAGACACTTCTGGACTATGGCGTGGATCTGGTGTGTGTGGAAGACAGTATTGACAGTTCCACCCAGGGCGGGCGGCTGACCCTTGCCATCCTGTCCGCTGTGGCGGAGATTGAACGGGAGAACATCCGGGTGCAGTTTATGGCCGGACGGATGCAGAAGGTGATGGAGGGAGGCTGGGCGGGCGGCCCCGCGCCTTTCGGATACCGGAATGAGGGGGGCATCCTGACAGTGGAGCCGGAGGAAGCGGAGATTGTCCGGCTGATCTACGCCAAGTATCTGGAACCGGAAATGCAGCTGGCCACAGTAGTGCGGTGGCT
>DWYN01000028.1 GCA_019118645.1 Candidatus Blautia excrementipullorum
AGCGCGCTTTAACTGGCGGGATGCTGATTGAAAATGCACCATTTTCCTTGGTTAAGGAATAGGACAACTGAACATTGAAAAGCCGGAAAAGCCCGGAATACCAAGGAAAATCGGCGCTCAAAGGAGTTTAATATGGTCTCAAAGCAGCTCGTCGTGCGCCTCAGTTCAGCAAACGATAAAACTGTTTCAAAACAGCCTTCAAACCCCGAAACCACACGGTTTTCGGGGTTTTTTTGAAACCAGATTGTTTCCGGGGACGTATTCCCGGCGCTGCAAATATATGAAAGAAACACTACCAAAGGAGGAGTAAGGTATGCTGTTAAGGCAGATGAAATATTTTGTGGCTGTTATTGATTGTAACAGTTTCACGGAGGCGGCGGAACAGTGTTACATTTCTCAATCAGCAATTTCTCAGCAGATTCAGTCAATGGAAAAAGAATTGGGAGTTGAACTGATTCACCGGGGAAATCGGCGGTTTACAATAACGCCTACTGGTCAATATTTTTATTCTCACTGTAAAGCAATTCTGGAGCAGGTTGACGAGCTGATTCGTGAGACGAAACGTCTCGGAACAGATAATGAATTACAGCTGCGCATCGGATATTTGCGATGCTACAGCGGGATGGAACTCTATCAGGCCATTGAGGAATTTTCGAAAATATACCCGGAAGTGACCATCAATATTGTGAACGGAACCCATGAAGAGCTTTATGATCTGCTGCGCTTTTGCGGCGTGGATCTGATATTAAGCGATCAGCGCAGAGCGTTCTCTGATACCTACATGAATTATGAGCTGATGAAGTGCGGGTGCTATGCGGAACTTTCAGTCAATAATCCTCTCAGTAAACAGGAATATTATCAAAATACTCTGGGATTTGGGGGCAGTTATCTGTTTGCAGACAATTTAGAAGAAGGACGGCTGCTGGTGTTAAGCAATCGGGGATTTCTTCCGGTTGAAAGCGTGGGAACGCTTCCGCCGGAAAGAGCTTCTATCCGAAGGCTTCCAATCTGTCAGGAAGGCCGTCAGATTATGCGGAATTACTGCGCATTCTGGAGAAAAGACCAGACAAATTACTATATCGAAGAATTTACAAATATCCTACATAAGCTCATGACTGGTGAAAATTAAACCTTTTTTGAAAAGCAGGCAGCCGAAAAAGCAGCCTGCTTTTCACATAAGCTGTGCTAATGGAATATGCCTGAAAACTGAAATTGCAAAGAAAGGACAGGGAGAATTAAAATAAAAGTGTGCTGCGCAGAAGGCAGATCTGCGGGCGCTTATTGAAAATACAGCGAAACATGCTGTCCCGGCACAGATCTCCCTTGCCTGGATACTGGGTAAACGACCCTAAATTGCGGCGATTTCCGGTTCCTGTAAGGAAGCCGTATTCGGGAAAACTTCAACGCTGTAAATATTAAATCAACGAAGGAAAAAGTTAAATAGACTGACGATGCACGGAATCAAATGACGATGTCAAAAGTATTTGGCGGTCATTGTTCTAACTGAGAAAGACTAACTATTAAAAGTCAAGTCTAAAATGAAGATTTTATGAATGAATTGCGGAAACGCATTTCAGATATATTTGTACCTTGAAAATCGCATGACAAACAGAGCATCGTATACCGGTGCTCAAAGAGAGTGTTATAGAACAGAAAAAAGTTATGCTGCTTTTATGTAAGGCTTACCGGATTTTTCCATTGCATAGATCAATCGCACAAGTTTCTTTGTGGCGTGAGTAATGGCAACGTTGTAGTGCTTTCCTTCAGAAATCTTCTTCTGAAGATATACACCAAATGTTTCATCCCAATGGCAGACATACTTGGCAGCATTGATCAGGGCAAAACGCAGATAGCGTGAGCCACGCTTTTCCATATGGGAATAAGAGGATTCCAACTGCCCGGATTGATAGGTAGATGGAGAAGCTCCGGCGTATGCAAGGATCTTATCCGGGGAATCAAAGCGGGAGAAATCCCCGATTTCAGCCAGAATCATAGCGCCCATGCGATAGCCTATTCCGGGAATAGTCAGGATCGGAGAGGAGATTTGATCCATGATCCGTTTGATCTCGGATTCGATTTCCGTGATCTCAGAATCCAGTTCACCGATTAGTCGGAGTGTGTGCTTTAATTCCAGAGACTTGGCAGGCATGTTAGAGCCAATGGAGACTCTGGCAGCCTCCCGTATTTCAATCGCTTTTTCCCTGCTGTAACGGCCTTTCGAGGCATTTTTCAACAGCTTCGTCAGGTGTGTCAGATGGCAGGAGGCAATCTCTGTGGCAGAAGGGAGTTCGGAAAGCAGGGTGTACACAGAAGCCAAATGTAATGATGGAACAAGCTTTTCCAATTCGGGGAAGAGGATGGTGACAAGCCTGGAGACAGACTGTTTGAGCTGAGCGCGTTTTTGAACCTTATCAAAACGGTAACGAGTGAGTGACTTTAACTCCTCGTTGTGATAAGATGTGTCTGAATAGGACTTCAAGTTTACATCAGACATGAGCATCATAGCAATGGTTCGGGCATCGACCTTATCCGTTTTCGTCTTTCTAAGGCTGAGACTTTTTCTGTAAAGATTTGTGTGGAGCGGATTGATAACGAAGGTGGGGAGACCTTTGTTAATGAGATAACCGAGCAGGTTGTAAGAATAGTGTCCGGTGGCTTCCAGTCCTACTTTTATATTGGACGCATCTGAAGAAATGGATTGGATCTTGGAAAAAAGATCGTCAAATCCATTCCGGTTATTGTGAATGGTAAAAACCTGAAAGAGGACTTCACCCTTCGAGTTAGTGATAAAGCAGTCATGCTTATCCTTAGCAACATCAATTCCAACGTAGATCATAAGAAGTGCTATGAGACAGCCCGAAAGCGGGAGACTGTATTGGATGTCACAAATGTGAGAAACATTGCCCGCAGCATATTGAGATTACAAGATATTTGCAGGAGATCTCGGAGAAATTTGACAGTTTTCAAGGATGGAGATAACAGGAACAAATTACCCTGATAATAAGATCAATGGCAGTCACGGCGTGTAAGACGTCGTGGCTGTTTTCGCATAAGCCAGACTTATTGATAATCCCCAAAACTGAAATTGCTGATTTTTTATAGACGGATAAAATAAATGATAGTAAGAAAACATCACATCAATAAAAGAAAGAGGCAATACGTTATGACAAAAATGGAAGAACTGGAAGCAAGACAGGAACTGAAGGCACTGGTTGACAACTATGCAACAGAATCTGACAAGAATAATCAGGACTATTATGTAAATGTGTTTACGCCTGACTGCCATGTACAGGTTTATTTTGGAGAGACGCTGGGGATGGATCTTCACAATGTGCAGGATGTCATCCGGGAGTATAAAGGATTTGGGGCAGCCAAGGAATCCTTTCATATGAACGGACAGCCGCTGGCTGATTGCGGAAAGAGAGCAGCATTTTGTGTTCTCAGATACCCGAGTGATTGGAAAATAATGAATGCCGGGAGACTGGCCGGATAAGAATGTAAGATAAACTGGATTATGGCGGCCACGGCAATCGCACAGAAATGTATGCCGGGGTTGTCTGATATAGGAAAGGAATGGTGAATTTGTAATGAGTATTACAGAAGCATCCAAGAAATATCATGAAAGAATGTTTCCCGGGTATCATTCCAAATTTTTAGAGACTGACCCGGAGTTTATCGAAAGATTTGATAATTTTGCCTTTGATGAAGTGGTAAACAGTGATGATCTGGACGACCGTACCCGGATGATGGCTATTCTGGCCACGCTGATCGGAAGTCAGAGCATTAATGAATACAAGACAATGCTGCCTGCTGCTTTGAACTTTGGTGTGACACCGGTGGAAGCAAAAGAGATTGTCTATCAGGCAGTGGCGTATCTGGGCATTGGTCGGGTATTCCCGTTCCTCCATGCAGTTAATGATATTCTCATCTCCCGCGGCGTGACATTGCCGCTGGAAGGACAGGCCACCACGACAATGGACACAAGGATGGAGGCTGGCGCCAAGACTTTAGTGGAGATCAATGGACCTTCTATGAAAGAGTTTGCCCAGTCGGGCCCGGAGGAAACCCGCCATATTAACCGCTGGCTTACAGGAAGCTGTTTTGGCGATTATTACACCCGCAGAGGGCTTGATTATAAGCAGCGGGAAATGATTACTTTTTGTTTTCTCTCTGCCCAGGGCGGCTGTGAACCACAGCTGACCTCACATGCGGCTGCGAATATGCGGGTAGGAAATGATAAGGCATTTTTGATTAAGGTAGTTTCGCAGTGTCTCCCCTTTATCGGCTATCCCCGCAGCCTGAATGCATTGCGCTGCGTGAACGAGGCAGCGAAAAGCCGGGGGGATACAGAAAAATGAAATTTAAAGTGCAGAGCCTGCTGCCTATATGGACTGAGTGCAGGATCTGCCTTTTTTGTTTGATCTTAATTTTTTTTGAATGTTATCCAGGGAGCAGATTTATGGGAAAAAGTTTTCATATTTTTAAGTCCATTTAGGGTTCGGTGTATAGCTTATGTTGTTGACAATGTAATAAAGGAAAAGAAAAGTGCCTTAAAATGTGCAACTTTGATACGATCAGGAGGGCATCAGATGATGAAATTGAATGTAACACTGGAGACGAGGGTGAAGAAAAGTCTGTAAATAAGATTCTGCTATGATGTGACTGGGGAAAAGGCTCGAAAACGGAGCAGGCACTATAAAGACTTGATACCCCGACAAAATTCAATAAAGCTGCTGGAATTTTGCACATATCCATTCCATTGGAAGAAGCATAGAAGTTGACAGCTTATGAAGATCGATGTGAGATAACTCAAGAATATAACATAAATATCAAAATTGTTTTTTAAAAAAGCAGCGGAATTATGTATCTGAGGGCTATTCATCGCGTTATCAACTTGGTATAATAAAAGAAAAAATTATAATATACCAATTTTAACATCCTTTATGTACGAAGAAGATAAAAATGGCAATTCATTGATTTGGCTACAGACCAATAGAGGCGAGGAGTTGTTTGAAAAAATAAAACAAGATTTACTGCTTTTTTCAAAAAAACGCTGCTGTAAATTTCTGAAATTGCCGCATATGAAGTATGCCCGCTGGAAAGGAAAGAGTTTCGTTTGTTCGTATAGGAAGGGCGCATGCCGGAAAACCGATATCAGCACAATGCCGGGAAGACGGGAATTTTAATCAGGAGGAGTTTATGCGGAAAGAAGCGTCCACGGAGCAGTGGAAAGAGTTATATGAAATAGCAACAAAACTGAAGGAGGACAAGCCCTGGGAAGAATTCTGGGATATGGATTTGATAGGCGTCCGGAGGGGAAGCGAAGAAGATACTGTTTTTTACAGTATACTGGGCCGGGGAGGCGGCTGTTATGGAATTGTGGTGTACGAGGGATATGAGGGTCTTAATAAATTTCTGATGCTTACCATGCAGGAGACCATGAATCTTTCGGTGGAATATGCGATGTTTTCTCAGCAAAACCTTACCTGTTACTGGGGAAACCGTGAAGAGCTGTCGGAAAAGCAGAGAAAAATAATTAAAGAACTGGGATATAAATACAGAGGCAAAAATCAATGGCTTTATTTCATGTCCTATAAGCCGGGATATTTTCCTTATAATCTGGATCAGGACGAGGTGCTTCGCATGACAGCACATTTGAAGGATCTCGAGGCAGCCCTGCAGTGTTATGAAAAAATAGACAGTCCTGTGCAGTTTGAAAATGGGGAAATGTTTTTGCTGAAAATCAATGAGGATAAAAATATTTTCAGCTTTGGAGCAGAACCGCTTCCCTTCACTTCTTTTCAGTTTGGAAATCTTGTTATTACAGATGAGGAACTGATCTCAGAACTGAAAGAGGTTTCCGGAGCAGATTTCATACTGGAGGCAGATGTTTCGATATTGGGCGGGTCTGTAAATGACAAGAAGTATGACAGACCGGCGAATCCTTCCATGTGCATGATTGCAGAGGCGAGATCGGGAATGATACTGAAATGCGAGATGACTGAACCGGAGGAAGACGCAGTTGCGGTACTTGTGGAGACGCTGGTCGGATTTATATTGCAGTTTGGCGCACCAAAAGAGATCCGTGTGTCAAATGTGATTGTGGAGGCGGGGCTGGAACATCTCTGCGAAATATGCGGAACAAAACTCCGGAGAGTAAAAAGACTGAGTAATTTGGATGAATTTATAGAAGGATTTCGAAGATTTGGCCGGTAGCTGCAAGTGTGCCATGCATATTTATGCCGGAACTGCCATATAAGACAGAAGAATATAGGAGATCAACCTGGCAAACGGCAGAATATAGAAAATCGACTTGGTAAATGACAGAACATGTGAAATCGACTCAGAAAATGGAAGGATGTAGGAGATTAACTTGGTAAACGACAGGATATGTGAGATCGATTCGGAAAGCAACAGAGTATAGAAAATCAGCTCGGAAAACAGCAGAGTATAGGAGATCAACTTGGAAAAACAGCAGGATTTCTCAAAAGCAATAGGGACTGAGCCTGCCTGTATCAGATGTGAGCGGAGGATATGTAAGTTATGAGACTGAAAAATGTTCTAATCGCTGTGAAAGATGTGGAGCGTTCCAGAAAATTTTACAGAGATCTTTTCGGACTGGAGACGATTTTGAATCAGGAGGGAAACGCAATCCTGACAGAGGGTCTGGTGCTGCAGGATAGGAGGATCTGGCAGGAGTGCCTCGGGAAAGAGATTGCAGCGGAAAATCATGCTTCAGAGTTATACTTTGAAGAAAAAGAAATTGAAAAATTTGTGGAGAAACTGGAGTCCGGTGACTTTCCTGTCGTCTATGTGACAAAACTCATGCAGTATCCTTCAGGGAAAAAGATCGTGCGTTTTTATGATCCGGACGGAAATCTGATCGAAGTCGGGACGCCGGGATGATGATAGTAATAAATTTAAACTTTTCAGTAAAACAGTTCTATGTATCATAGAGCTGTTTTTTGTTATTATAAGAGTGAAATTGGACTATTGTGAGAAAAATGTTATAATGGTAGAATTAATATCAGCGCAAATAAGTTAAAAACGGAATATTCAGAGGAAATCAGATAAAAAAGCAGATAAAGAAAATGAAGAAGCGATATCTTTGATTATAGCAGCTTTTCCCGTACAGGGAAAACCAAAGAACCGGAAGGAAAAGGCGCAGCGGCAGAGGGCGGAAAAGAAATTTAAACGGAAGAAAACAAATGAAAACAGAAGGAAATAGTTGAAAGCAGAAAAAAACAGGCGAAAACCCCAAAATAGAAAACAGAACACAAGGAAATAAATCAGAGAAAGCAAAAGAAAATTGCTAAACAGGAAGAAATATAAGAAAGCAGAAAAAAACAGGGGAAAACAAAAAAACAGAAAACAGAACACAAGGAAATAAATCGAAGAAAACAAAAGAAAATTGAAAAACAGGAAAAATATAGAAAAACAGAAGGAAACATAAGAACAGGAACCGGTAAATATACAAGAGAATTGAAGTTGCCGAAAGACAGGAATGACACAGACGGGAGGGCAGATATGGCAAAACGGAGAAGATACATATGGGGGATTTGGGCTCTGGCAGCAGCGCTTTTCGTGGGATCCGGTTTCCCGGGGACGGAGGTGCGCGCAGAGGCCGGAGAGGAAAAAATTACTCTGCATATGATGTATTACTGGGGAGACACAGACAGCGACATCTCTTCAAAATATCTGAAAGAGATACTGGAAAAGGATTTTCCGGAAGCCTTTCCGAATGTGGAGCTGGTTCAGGAAACCTGCGACAACGAAACCTACAAGAAAAAACTGAAGGTGCTGATGGCTTCAGACGAGGCTCCGGACATCATGATCAGCTATGGAGGCGGATTTTCCGAAAACTTTGTAAAAGCCGGTAAGGTGCTGGCGCTGGATGATTATCTGGATGATTTCTATAAAGAGCATATGAATATGGAATATCAGGAAAATTTTATATTCGACGGCAGGTGTTACGGCATCTGTTATGCCAACTGGAAAGGAATCCTGTACTGTAATACAGAACTGCTGGAAAAGGCCGGAGCAGAAATTCCCGAAACATACGAAGAGCTTCTGGAGGTATGCAGAAAACTGAGGGCTGCGGACATAGAACCCATTGCTCTGGGGATTCTGAATAAATGGCAGGGACAGCAGTGGCTGAATAATTTTACCATACAGCTGGGAGGCGCGGAACTTTATAAGGACATGGCCGGGGGCGGGGAAAGCATGGATCAGGAAGTACTGCAGAAGGCGGCGGAGCTGACGGAGGGCCTGATTGATGCGGACGCCTTCTGTACGGACATGTATCAGCTTGTCTCCGGAGAGGCGGAAGAGATGTTCCTGAACGGGAAAGCGGCTATGATCTATATCGGGAGCTGGTTTACCCAGTCGGCGGAAGAGCGGCTGGGGGACAAAGTGGAGGCGGCGAAAATGCCGGTGGTTCCGGGAGCAGAATATTCGCAGGACTATCACGGAGGCGGCAGCAACGGCTGGATTGTATCGGCGGATACGGAGTACCCGGAGACTGCGGCGGAAATTGTGGCATGGCTCAGCTACAGGCTGAGCTGTTATCAGCCGGAAAACGCTACCTTTTTTCTGGATGAGGGCGATGCGGTGAATGAAATCAGCCCGACGGGACGCAGAATCAAGGAGATGTATAACGGCAGCAGGGAAGGCGGCATTGCCTGGGATTCGCTGATGACTTCCGACAGAGCGGATGTGTGGCTGAATTTCTGCGCCGGCCTGTTTGAAAAGAAAATTGACGGACAGGATTTTGCCGGGGAACTGGCGCGATGTATCGGATAGGGGGGAATGCAGTGGGAAAAAAATATAAACAGAAAACTTTCTCCGGACAGATACGGTTTTACTATCTCGTTCTGTTTCTGCTAATCTTCGCACTGTGCGGAGTTCTTTATGCGTTTACCGCTTACCGCACATTGTCTGAATCCGAAAATAATACTCTGCAGTACAGCCTGCAGATGGTGGAGAACAATATGCGGTCCCTGATCGGGAATGTCAACGACAGTTCCAAAATAGTGGCTTTTCATAATGTCGTTCAGAGAATGCTGGAAAAGAATACGGCTCTCACCTATGAAGAACAGATGGAGCTTCAGGACACAGTGATTCAGGTTGCCGCCTGCTGCGACGGCATTTCTTCCATTTATCTTTTTGATGAAGAAGGCGAGGTGTATCTGGCAGGAAATATATATGAAGTGGAGGAGATCCGGTCCTGGCTGGAAGATGATTCCGGTTACAGGGCGGCTGTACGGGAACAGGAAATTGAGAATTATAATTATGTGATTTTTACCTATGAGAGTGACAGTGATCCGGAGCAGAAGATCATATCTTTTATCCGCCCGGTGCGAAATCTGGATACTCTGGAAGATATGGGGATTCTGGCGGTAAATGTGCCCTACAGCTGTCTGGAGGAAACCTTCAGCACCATTACCGGGCAGAACGGGATGGAGGTGGCGGTTCTGGACAGAGGCGGAGAAGTGCTGGTTGCTTCCGAGGGAGGAGAATGGCTGGCGGATGCGGTTCTGGATCCGGAGGAAGGAGTGTATAAAACAGCCGAGCAGAACGGAGAAAAATATAAAGTCGGAGTAATCGGAGAAGACCAGGGCGCGTGGAAAATCGTGGGCGCCATACCGAAAAGCGAGTCTGTGTCAACAATGCGTCAATACACCCTGCTGAATGTACTGATTGTGGGATTCGGAATGGTGATGTGTACCGTAGGCGCTTCTTTTCAGACTACCAGAATTATCCGCCCGATTCAGAACATTTTAAGCTCCATGGAGAAGATACGGGAAGGAAAACTGGAACGGATCAAAGTGATCGAGACCAACGAGGAGATTGATCATTTGCAGCAGCACTATAATCAGATGCTGGATGAGACGGAGAAATTAATGACTCAGAAGGTGGAAGAGCAGAGGATGCGGAGAAAGTATGAGCTTTCGCTTCTGCAGGCACAGATCAAGCCGCATTTTCTTTACAACACCTTTGATTCGGTCTGTGCCCTTGCCATGATGGGAAGAACAGACGACGTATATACCATGATGCAGGCCCTGGGACAGTATTACCGGAACAGTCTGCATAAAGGACAGGAGATTATTACGGTAAAAGAAGAGCTGAATATTGTAGAAAATTATCTGATCATCCAGTCCTTCCGTTACGATGACGTGTTTGAAGCTTAAGCTGTTTCAGACTGTGGGAAAAGCAGCTCTCTACGGAAGGGGGGGAATAAATCATGAAGATGCTGATAAGCGGACAGTGGACAGATTCCGCTGACAAAAAGACCATTGAAGTCACGAACCCATACGACGGAAGCTTCCTGGATACTGTGCCTGCCGCCGCGAAGGAGGATGTGGACAGAGCTATTGAGGAGGCGGTTTCCGCCCAGAAAAAATGGAACAGGATCATTATCCGTGAGCGGGCGAAAATACTGAGGAAATATCTGGAATTACTGGAGGAAAACCGGGAGGATCTGGCCAGAACTCTTACGTTGGAAACCGGAAAGCCGATTTTTGATTCCTACGGCGAGATCGATTCGGTCTATATGACTTTTGAGAGTGCCATTGAGATTGTCAAGCATCACTACGGAAAGACCATGCCCATGGGAATCGAGGGAGGTTACGACAACGACCTTCAGGTGACCGTACATGAGCCTCTGGGCGTGATCGCCTGCATTGTTCCCTTTAATTTTCCGGCAGCTCTGTGGGCTTTTAAGGCCGGGCCGGCGCTGATGGCCGGAAACGCCATTGTGGTGAAGCCCGCCACCTCTAATCCGCTGACTGTGCTGAAGCTGATGGGACTTCTGGTGGAAGCAGGCGTAACGCCGGGAGCGGTGCAGTGCATTACCGGAAGAGGCTCCACAGTAGGAAACTGGATTTCCGATAATCCTTCTGTGGCGCAGGTGAATCTCACCGGAGGCGTGGAGGCAGGAAAAGAGATTGCCAGACATGCGGCGGAGAACCTTACAGCGTATAAATTTGAGCTTGGAGGCAACGATCCGCTGATCATCTGCGCAGACTGCGATATGGATCTTGCGGTAAACGAGGCAGGGGACAAGACGAGGAACGCAGGTCAGTGCTGCTCCGGAGCAAAGAGGTTTATCGTCCATGAATCCATTAAGGATGAATTTGTGAAAAGGCTGGTCGAAGAGCGGCTGAAGACCGTGAAAGAGGGAGATCTTCGGACCGGTATTTCCGATCTTCACCTTCCGTACCCTGGACGAAGCCATCGAGATCGCGGAGACTTCCGATTACGGATTAAGCTCCGGAGTGATCACCAATAATCTGCAGGATGCCATGAAAGTGGCGGCAAGCCTTCGCGCGGGAATGGTGGCGGTAAACGGTTCCGGAGGCTTCCGGGCCCAGGAGCTTCCTTTCGGCGGCGGCAAAAAGATGAGCGGCAACAGCCGGGAATGCATGTCCTCTGTGCTGGAGGAGGTTACCCAGGAGAAATCCATTATTTTCCGGTACGCCATGAAAAAATATAATGAAGACGCCTGAATAGGAAATGTCAAGCAGAGACATATCCGTATTTGCCGGTGAAAGACGGTCAGTTCCGTATCATTGTATTGCAAAAAATTGCACGCATTTCCTGTTTACTGAAGAGACAGAGCAATGCGGAGAATGTCTGATTGTGTGAATACAGATAAAGGAGTTTAAGTATTATGAAAAAATTCAAAGGAATCTTTCCGGCGCTGGTGACGCCTTTTGATAAAGACGGAGAGATCAGTCCGGAAGCAGTGGAAAAACTGGTGGAAAATTGTCTGGAAAAGGGCGTCAGCGGCTTCTATGTGGGCGGCAGCACCGGAGAGTCTTATCTTCTCTCCGCGGAGGAAAGACGCCGGATGCTGGAACTGGTAATGAAAGCAGTCGGCGGCCGGGCGGATGTGATCGCCAATATCGGGGTGTTTTCCACAAAGCAGGGGATCGAGCTGGCAAAGCATGCGGAATCTCTGGGGGTATCTGCCGTTTCCTCCGTTCCTCCTTTTTATTTTCCCTTCAGCATGGAGGAATATGTGCGATATTATAACGATCTGGCGGACAGTGTGGATGTTCCGGTGATCATCTATAACATTCCGGCCATGTCCGGAATCACGTTCAGGACAGAGGACATACAGAGATTCTTTTCTAATGAGAAGATCATCGGCATGAAACACACCAGCTATGATCTGTTTCAGCTTGAGAGAGTTCTCAAAAAATATCCGGACAAGAGCATATTCTGCGGCCATGACGAGCTTTTCCTCAGCGCCTCTGTCATAGGCGTTCAGGCAGGCATCGGCTCCAGCTTTAATTTTATGGCGGAGAAATTTGTGAAGATCCGGAAGCTGATAACAGAAAACCGCTGGCAGGAAGCCGCAGTGATCCAGGGCGAGGCCAACGCCGTCATCGAGGCTTTTACAAAGGTGGGAGTGTTTAAGGGCGTAAAGGCGGCGCTGAAGCTTCAGGGCATTGACTGCGGGGAGTGCCGCCGGCCGTTTGCTCCCCTGGAGGAAGGACAGATACAGTATCTGAAAGAGGTGCTGGAAAAAAATCACTGCCTGTAACAGTGCCGGTATTTTCTTCTGTGCATCTTCTGCGCACTGACGCAGAAAAATTATATAAACTAAAAAAACAGAAGATATCATGAGGACAGGGTCAGAAGTTCAGTTCCTGTCCTTTTCCTTCCTTGCTTTGTAATGTGATAAGTTGCACGGCAGGCCTGGGAAAGGGAACCCGGATAACTGCTGCCTGGATTCAGGATAAATGCGGCTGAATGGGCAGGGAAATCCGGACCTCTAATCCATGCGGGGAGCTGCCGGAAAAAGAAATGGTTCCCCGATGGGCTTTCACGATTTGTACAACCAGTTTCAGGCCCAATCCATGCTCCGACTTTTCATCGCTGTCCTGAGTGCTGGCGATGTCATTCCCCTGATTCAGCGCGTTCAGGAGTTCCGGGGCGATCCCCACCCCGTCATCCGCAACCGTACAGAGGCAGTACCCGCTTTCTTCGCCAACAGAAAGTGTGATTCTGCACCCCTGCGGATTGTGGGTAATGCTGTTGCGGATCAGATTATCCAGCATACGCTGCAGGAGTCCGGTGTCCCCCAAAAGGTGGATGGGATGTCCTGGCTGCACTTCGGCAAATACGATTTCATATCGGTTATCTAAACCGCTGTTCAGGACTTCACTGACTGCCTGCCGACAGCTCTCTGTCCAGTCCACGTCTTTGAAGTGAACAGGCTGGAGCGCATATTCCAGCTTGGTGGTTAAATTCAGATCGTCAATCAATCGTTTTATCTTTTCACTTTCCCGGCGGATGATGCCGGCCTGTTTTCTGGTTTCCCGGGGAAGAACGGGATCGTCTTCCAGCTCGCTGGCATACCCCAGGACCATGGAGAGCGGCGTGCGGATGTCATGGGATACACCGCGGATCCACTCCGCTCTTGTGTTATCCTTTTTCCGCATATAGTCCGCCGCCCGGTTCAGCCCGGCGTTGATTTCGGCCAGTTCCCCCTGTTCATCCAGATGAGATGGCCTGCCGTGGCTTAAATTCTGAATTTCCTGCAGAATGGGCGTCATCGCTCTTTCTACTTTGCGTGTGTTCCGCAGGATCAGCAAAACGATGAGCATCAGATTGATGATAAAGACCGCCGCGATTCCGCCGAACATGATCCCCATGTAAGGCCATTCCAGAGAGAAGTAATATTTCACGAATGTTCCGGGCGGATAACCCACGACCAGGAGACAGCCGTCCGCACGTGTCCATATTTTTACCGGGTAGTCCTCCAGATACCAGCGGCTGAAAGAAGCTACTTCCGCACTCGTATAGGAGCGTGGAAGGTTTTCCGGCATGTTCTGCTGCCAGACGACATCGCCGTCTTCCTCCAGCAGCATCGCCCAGGCGGATTGATCCTGCAGCATGGAAAGTGCTGCGTCATCTGCCATCCAATTCCCATCCCGGAACACAATACGGTCCGAAAAATCACTAATAGTAGAAAAAGATGGATCCGAGCCGCTCATATTTCCTGCGATCATGATGGCAAAGAGCAGTACGATATTGACAGCCAAAAATAAGATCATGATTCCGACTGTAGAAAAAATGTACCGCCGGAAGAAACGCTGCACCGTATTCATGGCGACACCTCCCTGAGATTGAGGCGGTACCCAAGCCCCTTTACAGTAATCAGGGAAACCGGCTTCGATGGGTTTTCTTCGATCTTTTCCCTCAGATGCCGGATATGGGTAGAAAGAGTGCTTTCATATCCCTGCCAGAACTCTCCGCATATTGTCTCGCACAGGATACCTGTGGTAACGATCCGCCCCGCGTTCTGATACAACTTTTCAAAAAGCTGCATTTCTTTAGCAGTCAATGTCTGCTTCCCGCCGTTTTTCCACACTTCTGCATTAGCCATATCCACAGTGGATCCGGCCAATTCGACTCTTTCGTTCTGCTTCGGGTAGGCACGGCTGAGGATCGCGCCGACCCGGAGCAGCAATTCTTTTGGTAAGAATGGTTTGGGAAGGTAATCATCCGCGCCGATTTCTAACCCTTCGATACGGTCCTCCGCTTCGCCGCGGGCTGTGAGCATCAGGACGGGCACACGGCTTATCCGGCGTATTTCTTTTAGAACTGAAAATCCATCCATTCCCGGCATCATAACATCCAATACGATCAGGCTTGGCTGAGCTTCCCGCCATATCCGCAGCGCCTCAGGGCCGGACGAGGCAGTCAGAAGGCTTGTGTATCCTGCCCGCCGGAAAATAGAGAGCAGCATTTCCAGCAAATCACGGTCGTCATCGACCAACAGTATTTTATAACTTGACATAATAGAAATCCTTTCGCAGCTTATCATTGTTTCTATTATACCGCAAAGGACGGCGGATGCCTATTCTGCGGCCGGAATCTCAGAGATAATTCAAGGTTGGCTCAGCGTTATCTCAAGGTCGGGATGATATGCTTAAACCATCACGAAAGGAGGGATTCGCTCATGAGCGATTATGTGATTGAAACCTGCGGTCTTACAAAAAAATATGGAGAACAGAACTGTGTGTCTGATCTGTCTATTCATGTGCGGAAAGGACGCATCTATGGTCTGCTGGGCCGCAACGGTGCCGGAAAAACCACTACCATGCGGATGCTGCTGGGACTTACGCCCCCGTCTTCCGGCAATGTGAAGATTTTTGGCAGGCCGCTTCGCGGCAGCGAAAAGAGCATCCTGCCCCGTATCGGCTCGCTGATCGAGTCGCCCGGGTTTTATCCGAATCTGACAGGTACAGAAAACCTTCAGATTTTTGCCGGCCTGCGGGGACTGAAAAGTCCCCAGTATATTAAAAATGCGCTGGAAGTCGTCAACCTGCCGTACCGGGACAAAAAGCTCTTTTCCCAATATTCACTGGGCATGAAGCAGCGCCTGGCCATTGCGCTGGCCGTCATGCACAACCCGGAACTGTTGATTCTGGACGAGCCGATCAACGGTCTCGATCCCATCGGCATTGCAGAAATGCGTGATTTTATCCGGGAACTGTGCAATGCCACCGGGAAAACCATTTTGATCTCCAGCCACATTCTGTCAGAAATTTCCCTGCTGGCGGACGACATCGGGATCATCGACCACGGCGTTTTGCTGGAAGAAGAAAGCCTTGAGGAGCTGGAAGCAAAGAACGGGAAATATTTGCGTTTTACTGTTTCCAATGCTCTGATGGCTGCTAATCTGCTTCAGACCAGGCTGGGCATCTATAATGTTGAAGTGGATAACGCCAATGAGCTGACAGTCCGCGACCTTCGCCTGGACACCGGAGAAGCGGTCCGCTTGTTTGTGGACGCAGGGCTGTATGTATCAGACGCACATCTCTATGAGGACACCCTGGAGGATTATTTCAAACAGGTCACAGGAGGTGAGGGCATTGCTTAAACTTTTACGCTGTGAATTTGCCAAGCTGCGGCGCAAACCCCTGTTCTTCGGAGCAGCTGCTGTGTCCGCCCTGATCCCGCTGGGATGCGCCCTGTTCCTGCCGGACTTTCGGGAGTTTACCAGCGGTGCGCAGGCGGTGGAAGGCATGATGTCCACGCTGTTCCAAATGAGCGCCTATCTGCTGCTCATGCCGGCCCTGGTAGTGCTGGCCGCCAATCTGCTATTTGAGGAGCAGGACAATGACACCTTAAAAAGCCTGCTGACTGTGCCGGTGAGCAAGTCCGCCCTGGCGGCGGCAAAAATGGCCCTGCTGTTTCTGTTCTCTGTCGCCTTTATGGCGGTGGGCGGACTGGTGATCCTGGCTATTGTGACAGCCGCGGGATGGGAGCCGGTGGGATTCTGGCGGCTCTTTTTGGTGGGAATCGGTGAAGGGATTATGATGTGGGCCGGAGCGCTGCCCTGCATTCTTCTGGTTGTACTTTTGAATCGCAGCTATATTGTCTCTGTGATCGTCACATTTTTTTATACATCGGTCAACTATATTTTTGGCGCGAGCGACTATTTCATCATGCAGCCGTTCGGGTTCAATCCGGGGACGCTGCTGCCCGGGCCCCTGGCCTTTCGCTGGTTCTTTCAGTATCTTGATGCGTCGGACTCGAGTGCACAGGTGGCGGAACTGCTGAACCGGATCAGTCCCTATTTTGTGACAGCGCCTCAGGCATTTTTTGTCGTTATTATAGAGTCGGCGGTGTTCCTGTTTTTTATCGCGCTGGTCTATAAGCGCCAGAGATGTTGAGGAGGTGTGAGTCATGTGGAGTATTCTGAAAGGGGAATGGCGTAAGCTGAAACGCTGCCAGATCCTGCTGGTCGGTATTGTGGCCCTGGCTCTTTGCCCTGTAGTGCAATACGGAACTCAGCTGATCATCAATCCGGAAATCCGGGATCCCAACTATAATTTTGTCAGCCTGTTTGCCAGTGTGATCTGGGGAAACACGCAGATTTTCCTGCCGATTTCACTTGTTATGACCGGCGGATGGCTGATTGACCGGGAATATACCAACGATACCATGAAGAATCTGCTGACAGTCCCGGTGCCTTACCCCAGGCTTTTGGGCGGAAAATTGATTGTCATTATCTCTCTGTCCCTGCTGTTCGGAGTTTACAGTGTGGCCGTCACAATCCTGACCGGCACGATTGCCGGCCTTGAAGGGTTTTCCGTCTTCGTTCTGCTGCAGCAGGGCATACAGGTAATTGCTGCCGCTTTCAATACCTGTCTGGTCTGTATGCCGATGATTTTGATTTTCGGTCAGATGCGGGGCGCCTATCTTGGCGGTTCACTTCTGACGTTTTTTCTCGGGTACTGTATTTTGTTTTTTAAGAGCGGATTCCTGCTTTCCGCCTATCCGTTTTCTGCGGCGCTGATCCTTGCCGGATTTGATATGCAGGCTTATAATGGCGCTGCGCAATCCCCCAGTATTTTACTGGCTTTGCTAGGGATAGCGGCGGCCCTTGTCCTGACGATGGTGATTTTGCTGCTTTCGCACCCCGGCAGCAAGGCGGGAGATAATAAAAAGAAAAAAGTCAGGAAAGGACGCGGCCGGCGCCGTGCCAAATGAAAGGAGTGAATTCTTGAGAACTTCAAATTATATAAGAAAAATATGCGGCTTTTTCTGTGTACTTCTTTGTGTCGGAAGCCTGTCGGGATGTTCCACAGCCATGCAGTCTTTGGCAGATGGGACGGATGCTGTGCTGAATGGATTGACAGACGGCACGGATCTTGTGATAAATGGTCTGGCAGATGGAGCGGATCAGGTTCTCGGTTCCCTATCAGAGGCGGATAACGGCCAGGCAAAAGACAGCATTTTGGGAGTCTTTCGCGCACTTGTAGATGACGCGGGGACAGCCCCGCTGACATCCCAGAACAAATACGATTCACATCAATTGTTCCCTTTCTCTTGAAAGCGGTGAGGCAGCAGTTTTTCTTTGCTCCGGTGCAGAAGATCCGGTCATTCTTCTCTCTGAGAGCGGAGAATACGACGGCACGGCAGAAGTGGATGGTACGAGCACCTATGTCGGGGTATGGGGGGGGAGCATGCCGACGGAAACGTATTTGTTAAAATTGAATAAGGAGTATTTTCATGAACGCAAAGAAAAAAGCCGGCACCATCGCCTGAGGAAGGCTAGGTTCGTTATTTTGGGGAAAAGATACGCCTATTTATGTGAACAGTTGAGTAGAAAAGCGCCTATATATATGGTAATATAATTTATATAGGATAGAGAAGCAAAGGATGAAAAAGTGCAGGACAGTCGGAAGACTCACTGCAAATAATCCCACAGCACTAAAAATCTGAAGGGGCAGAACTCATGAAAAAAGCATAGAGAGGTACGTATATGAGAAAAATTTTGGGAGCGGTGCTCATCGCTGCAGTTCTCGCAGGAGGAAGCGGCATAGTATATGTAGATGCAGCGGCATCAGGGACATCGGACGGAAGCGATGCAGCAGCAAACAGTGGAGAGATATTGGAGATAACCGGCGAGACAGATTACAGCATGGCGCAGGAGCCTGGTGCAGAGAGTGAGGCTGCTTTTGAGGAATGCTTTGCAGGATCAGATATTCCAATGCCGGAAGCTTTTTTTGGACTTACGGCGCAGGATGCGATTGATTTCTGGGAACGTACAGGAGAAGCCAGCTATTCCTTCTATGATCCGTCCATAGATGAAGCCGCAGAGGGGCAGGGAGATGCCGGGAATTCTGTGAACGTCTCTTCCTGTGTCGAAAAAATTAACCGATATCTGACCGGAAGAGGGTATGGACGGGAAGCCGCCGTTCTGAATGAAGAAAACGGAAGAACAGAAATTATCTGGTACAAGGGAACTGTCCGGGTAAAGATTGCGGCGATTACGGAAGGAAATTTTGTTTTTACGGCTTTATCAGAAGAAAAAGACAATGGACAGATGGAAATGCTGCTGGGCAAATGGGAAGGATATGCGGAGAGTCAGGGAGAAAATTATATTATGACTCTGGACTTTAGGGAAGACGGCCAGGTAGAATATATGGCCGGCTGGGTGCAGAGCGAGGCAGCGTTTCTCTCCACCGGCACTTTCGCTGTGGAGTATGACAGGATGTATCTGACATTTCCCCATGACCAGGTCAGCGGCCAGGATGTAAATTGGGAGAGCGTCTATTGCTTTGAGGTGCATGATGACACTTTGGAAATGGAATATCTATCCGGTGACAGCCTGAATATTTTCCAGAAAGAGGGAGATGTATTTAATTACAGCAGAGTCACAGCGGCAGATTCCGGCGAAGATGCACCGACCGTTTCCGGAGAGAGTATATCGTCTGATTCCGGAGAGTTTGTTCTGACGGCGGAAGACCAGAAGCTGCTGCGCGAACATCTTCTGGTTCCTGAGACTGCGGTGGTGGAATTTCAGATCGGAGAAGAGTATTACTGGTCTGCGGCAGATGCCACAGTAGTTCCCATATCCATATATGAAAACGGCGTTTATGTGGCCGGGGCGGATATCAGCAAAGAGACAAAAGAACTTATGACGTCGATTCTGACGTATCAGCATTAGAAGCAGGCTATGATGGAAGCAGTTCGCGCGGCAGAGAGCAGCCATAAAGAAGAAAAATTTTTTCCCGCAATAGACTTGAAGAGTTTTCCTGTGGTATAGTGGTACCTGTAAGAAATATTGCGGGAAGGTGTTTGTATGATGTTATATAATGAACGCGCGGAGCTGATTCTGCAGCAGCTTCAGCTGCAGTCTACCGTGAAGGTTACGGAATTGAGCCAGCAGCTGGGGGTATCGGTGGATACGATCCGGCGTGATCTGAAGGCAATGGAGCAGGAAGGTCTGATCAAATGTGTGCGCGGAGGAGCGTGCCTTCCGGAATCCATCATCTCTTTTTCAAATTTTACAGGCCGCGAGATTATCAACAGTGAATGGAAACGGGAAATAGCCAGGAAAGCCCTGGGGTATATCCGGGAGGGCGACGTGGTCGCTCTGAATGCAGGAACGACGAATACAGTTCTGGCTCAGGAACTGATCACGCTGAATAAAAAGTTCACTGTTGTGACGAACAATCATGCGGCAGTAAGCATATTGATGCAGAATCCTGCAATCCGTCTTATCTCCGTAGGAGGCGAGATCGATCCCCAGGAAAAATCCACCTTCGGTACCGTATGCGAAAGGGAGTTTGGCCAGTATTATCCGGATATTGCTTTTTTGTCTGTCAATGCGGTAGACTCCAGGGAGGGATTTACAGATTTTCGTTTTGCGGAAATCGGAGTGATCCAGCTTCTTGCACGGATATCCAGAAAAGTGATCGCACTGATGGATACTAGCAAGCTTGGAAAATGCTCCAAGAGAAAAGCGCTTTCTTTAGAACAGGTAGATCTGCTTCTGATGAATGATCCTGTTTCGGAGGAAGTAAAGGAGAAATATAAGAAGAAGGGCATAGAAATATTATAGAGCGGGAATAAAAGCCCTGCTTATGCCGGGCATCTGCAAATAAAAACACCCCTTCTGGGAAATGAAGATCATTTTCCAGGAGGGGTGTTTTACTTATGTTTTACATACAGTTTACAGCATGTTGCTTGAAAAAGCGTTATTTTGCTGTATATAATTACGGTGTAAACGATTAAAACAGCAAATAAAAGCAAAAAGACGCAAGGAGTTTTACTATGACAAAGGGACGGGGAATTCAATTAGTTGTATTTGACTGGGCAGGAACAACCGTGGACTATGGTTCCAGTGCTCCGGAAACCGTGTTTGAACGTGTTTTTGAATCTGCGGGGATTCATTTTACAAAAGAAGAGATCAACCGGCCGATGGGGATGGAAAAAAAAGCACATATCCGGCAGCTGCTGTCCAGCGAAAACGGCGGCAGACAATGGGAGGAGGTATACGGCAGACCGTGGACCGAGGATGACGTGGAAATGCTGTATCAGAAGTTTGAGACAATTTTGAATGAGGTTGTGGCCGAATACAGCCAACCGATTCCGGGAGTAGTGGAGACGGTGGAAAAACTGCGCAGAGCAGGATACAGAATCGGTTCTACCACAGGATATACCTCGCAGATCATGGAAAAGGTGATACCGGAGGCTGAAAAATACGGATACAAGGCGGACTGTGTTGTGACTCCCGATTTAACAGAAGCCGGCCGCCCGACACCGTTTATGCTTTTTGAGTGTATGCGGCAGATGAATGTCTATCCTCCGTGCGAAGTTGTGAAAGTAGGAGATACGGTGGTGGATATTCAGGAAGGAAAAAACGCCGGGGCATGGAGTGTGGGAATTCTTGAAGGTTCCAATCTCCTGGGACTGACCAGGGAAGAATATGAAGCAATGGATCCGGAAGAACTGAGAAAATGCAAGTACGATGCAGCAGAATGCTACCGGAAAGCCGGCGCTGATATTGTGATTGATACAATCCTGGATCTGCCGGAGGCGGTTGCGGAACTTAACCGGAGACTGATAAAACGGGAGGTGGAAGAATGAACCGTTACTATAATCCGGTTCACACGATACAGGGAGCGGGGTGCGTAGACTGCCTTCCGGAGCTTCTGGAGGAGATGGATCTTCCCGATAAGTCCGTGCTCCTTCTTGCATGGGGAGAAAATGTTTTTCAAAGACCTGTATTTTCAAAGCTGATTGAAGACCACAGAAATTTTAAGATCTGCCCCAGAGTCTTTAAAGAATCAAATCCGACGGTGGAACAGCTGTTTGATATTTATCAGGAGACAAAACAGTTCAGGCCATCGGCAGTTGTGGCGGTAGGCGGCGGAAGCATCATGGACGTAGGAAAGTCCCTTTGCTGCCTGTATGGAAGAGAACTTGCAGATGTGGATGACCTGAGGGAGATGATCAGAGAGAAGAATTATACAGCTCCGAAAGCAAGATGGATAGGAATTCCTACTACCGCGGGCACCGGAAGCGAAGCGACCTGCTGGGCAACTATCTGGGATCCTTCCCAGGATGCAAAACGTTCGGTGGAGAACCATGAGAATTATGCCTACGCCGCACTGGTGGATCCGGAACTGGCGGAAGGGATGCCGCTCAGGCTTGCGGTTTCCTCCGCGCTGGACGCGGTGGCTCATGCGGTAGAGAGCTATTGGGCAAAGGGAACAAACTGTGTGTCAAAAGCTCTGGCGCTGAATGCCGTTCAGGTAATTATGCGTCATCTGGAAGAACTGCTTTCCGGACAGGAAGGCGCCCACGATGCAATGGCCCAGGGAAGTATGCTGGCAGGTCTGGCTTTCAGCAACACAAAAACAACAGCCTGCCATTCCATCTCCTATCCGCTGACTATGCATTACAATATTCCCCACGGTACGGCAGTGAGTATGCTTCTTGGGCCGGTATTCCGGATGAATGCGGAAGCAATAGAAGACAGAGGGGCGCTGCTGCAGGCGCTGGGAGTATCCGGCGCGGAGGAGCTGAAAGAACGCATCGACAGCATTCTCAGACGATCCGGACAGCCCTGTTCGCTTCATGCATGGGGCGTTGGCAGGGAAGATCTGCCCCATCTTGCGGAACTGGGAATTACGAAAGGACGGGCGGACAACAATCCGGTGGAAGTGACCGCCGAAAACATCCTTTCTGTCCTGGAAGAGATTTTCTGAACACTAAACTTTCCAAGATATAAAAAAGCAAAGCAGAAAAGGAGAAAAAATTATGAAATGCAGAACCAAATTAACAGGAGTAACTTTGAGCGCGCTGATGGCAGTCTCTCTTTTTTCGGCAGCCGGAGCAGAAAATGTGAAGGCGTCTTCTCCGGGAGGCGAGGACGGAGTGTTTACAATCGCTTACGCGCCCAATGAATCCACTACAGAAAGCGCAGACGCAAGAAACGGTCTGGCTGAAGATCTGAGTGAGTTTCTGGGCTGCGAAGTGGAGGAGATTCAGGCAAGCGACTACAATGCGATCATCGAAGCTCTGCGCACAGGCAGCGCGGATATGGCTTATATGGGATCCCAGGCTCTGGCTCTGGGAGTGGAGCGTACGGAGCTTGAGCCGATCGTCATGAAAGCAGAGGAGGGAGATCCGGAAAAAGCGATCTATCATTCGGTTTTGATTGCTTCCAGTGCAAATGAAGATATCAATTCTATTGAAGACATCAAAGGAAAAACCATGGCTTTTGTAGATCCGGACTCCACTTCCGGAAATCTGGTTCCGACAGCGGAAATTATCCAGGCATTCCCGGATGAAGAGCTGAATTCAGACATGCTTCATACGAACGGCGACTTTTTTGAGGCTGTCAGCTATTCAGGATCCCATCAGGCAGGGCTGCAGGCGGTAATCAAAGGCGATGTGGACGTTGTGCCTATTTCCGATCAGATTCTTGCATCTGAAATAGCAAATGGAAACGCCGCAGAGGGAGATGTGAAGGTTATCCATGAGTCCGGAGCCATTCCGGCGGAGGCCATGGTGGTTGCCGAGCATGTGGATCAGGACACCAGAGATCAGCTGACAGAGTTTCTGACCTCCTACGACAACGAAGAGTATTTCACAGACGTGATCAAGGTTCCGGGAGCCCGCTTTATTGAATGCGATATGAGCGACTACGAGGAGATCATTGAGCTGAACAAAATCATCAACGATTTTTAAATTATCGGACAGCAGACAGGAGGATTGACATGGAAGCTATATTAAAATTTGATCAGGTATCGAAAGATTATCCGAATGGCGTACACGCACTGAAAAAAGTGTCCTTTGAAGTTTCGGAAGGCGAGTTCGTTTCTGTTATCGGTCCGTCAGGATCAGGAAAGTCGACCCTCCTGCGCGCCATCAACCGGCTGATCCCGGTCAGCAGCGGGACGGTATGGCTGGACGGTCAGGCGGTATCCGCCCAGAAAGGAAAAAAACTCCGGGAACAGCGCTGCAAGGTCGGCATGATCTTTCAGAATTATAATCTTGTATACAGTCTGTCTGTTCTTCAGAATGTCCTTCATGGCCGGCTTGGCTATATGAGCGGGCTGAAGGGAGTCTTCGGGCTGTATTCGGAACAGGATAAGCAGGAAGCTCTGGACCTTCTGGAAGAGCTGGGGCTGGAACAGTTCTGCTATAACAGAGCGTCCGACCTTTCCGGAGGACAGAAGCAGAGGGTGGGGATCGCCAGAGCCATTATGCAGAAGCCGAAGCTGCTGCTCTGCGACGAACCCATCGCGTCTCTGGATCCGTCCAGCGCCAAAACGATCATGGATTTATTAAGAGATATGTCTCAGAAGAGAAAGATCGCCTGTATCGTGAATCTGCATCAGCTGGATGTGGCAGTAAAATATTCCACACGGATCATCGGGCTTTCAAAGGGAGAAATCGTTTTTGACGGCACTCCGGAAGAACTTGATGACAGAACCATTGAAAAAATTTACGGCACTTCTCGTGAAAATCTGATGATGGGAGGAACGGCAGATGACAAAGCGGATACCGTTGATTGCGCGTGATTTAAGAAAACTGTATACAGGCTTTCTGATTGCTGCAGTTGTTTTGTTTCTGGTATGCAGCTTTCTGACAGAATTCAATGTTATGACGCTGATCGCCAATGGAGATGCGTTCTGGGAATTTGTCACAGAGGATTTTCTTCCTCCGGCTCTGCCGAAGAGCAGCAGAATTCCGGGGATCCTGTCCAGCGTGCTGGTAACGCTGGCGCTTGCGATGTCGGCGACCACAATTGCCGCTGTTCTTGCGTTTTTCGTATCGCTGTTCGGAAGTGAAAAAGTATCTCCCTTCCCAAGGGCAGCCAGATTTGTCAGGGGATTTGCCACTTTTCTCCGCAATATCCCCGCGCTTGTATGGGCTTTTATTTTATTTTCTTCGCTGGGGATCGGAACAGGCGTGGGATTTGTCGCCCTGTGCATTACAAGCTTTGCGTTTATGGTGAGGGCTTTTGTGGAAACCATGGAGGACGTTTCCCAGGACTGTGTGGAAAGTCTGCAGGCAGTAGGGGCGACGTTTCCCCAGAGAGTCTCCCAGGCGATTCTGCCGTCCTGTTTAAACGGGTTTCTTTCCTGGTTTCTCTACTGCGTGGAGGTGAATATCCGGGCTTCCACCATTGTCGGAATGGTGGGCGGCGGCGGTGTGGGCCTGACGCTGTTTTCTTACATAAAAAGCTTCAGGTATGATATCGCGCTGAGTATTATTTTGCTGGTGGCTGCAATGGTGATCATGGTGGATCAGATCACCGCCAGACTCCGAAAGGAGATTATGAAATGAGTATGGAATATAACGGAACGATCGTAAATCTGAAAGAAAAAGAATATACGGAAGAGAAGAAGCGTGCAAAAAGAAAAACAACAACAAAAATTCCGGTAAAATGCAGGCAGAGAAACCGGTTTATCCCGGGTTTCCTTGGAGGAGTAGCCCTTTTGTCTGTTCTGAGCCTTCTGTATCTGGATATTGACTGGCTGAAAATGCTGTCCCGTGTGCCGGATATCGGAGAAGTGTTCTGGGAGCTGGCGCATCTTGATTTTTCGAACATGGATCTGATCCTCTCGTCCATGGTGGAAACCATATCGATCGCGGTGCTCTCGCTTTTGTACAGCCTGATCCTGGGGATCCTGTTCGGCATGCTCGCCGCGCGGAATATTTTCCGGATCCCGGTGCTGTCGGTACTCGTTCAGTCGTTTTTTACTTTTCTGAGGGCGGTGCCCACTCCGGTCTGGGTTCTGCTGATGCTGGTGTGTCTCGGTATGGGACCGGAGGCGGGTGTTGCCGGACTGTGCGTCCATACAACGGCTTTCTTTACGAAGTCTTTCGCCCAGAGCTTTGACAGTATACCTTATGAGACCATAGAAGCCCTGGAGGTGACCGGGACGGGAAGACTGAGCATTTTCTTCAATGCGGTTCTTCCGGCGGCTCTTTCCCAGATCGTAGCCTGGGCGGGAATGCGTCTGGAAACAAATTTCTCCGAATGTGCCATCCTCGGCATGGTAGGCGCAGGCGGAGTCGGATATGTAATCTCCAACAGCCTGCAGGGATACGATTATGGAACTGCGGGAGTGGCCATCCTGCTGGTATTTCTGGTGGCATACTGTATTGAGCGGATGTTTGTGCACATAAAAAAGAGATTCTATTAAACGGGGTGTTCAGGACCCTCTAAAAAATAATAAATGCCGGAGTAAGGGGGAAGCGTCAGAGAAATGCTTTCTCCTTTTTCTGCTGTAAAAACGGCTGCCTGGTTCCTGTTCTGCTTTCCGCCGTAAATGTCAAGATCACTGTTGAAAAGCTCTTTCAGCCGGCAGTCCTGTTCCGGTTTCAGATCATAGGACTGTTCCTGTTCGGAGAAGTTAAAGAGCGCGAGGATACGTTCCTTCTCTGCCGTCCGCTCAAAAACATAGACACAGGATGCTTCCTGATGGCAGTCAATCCACCGGAATCCCTTGTGTTCGTAATCTTTTTCCCAGAAGGCAGGATGTTTCAGATAAAGACGGTTCAGTTCTTTCATGAACCGGGCAAATCCGCTGTGGATGGGATAGTCCAGCAAAAGCCAGTCCTGTTCCCGTTTTTCATCCCATTCCCGGAGTTGTCCGATCTCATTTCCCATGAAATTCAGTTTTTTTCCGGGGTGGGCGTACATGTACATGTAAAATGCCCGGCACTGCGGAAATTTGTCATCGTAATTCCCGCTCATTTTCTGCAGGATGGCAGCCTTGCCGTGGACAACCTCATCGTGGGAGAGTGGAAGCAGAAAACGGTCATTGTAATAATACATCATGGAGAATGTAAGCTTATGATAATCCCGGTTTCTGTATTCCGGAGCCGTCCGGAAGTAATCCAGAGTGTCGTTCATCCATCCCATATCCCATTTGTAGTCGAATCCCAGTCCGCCGCAGGAGACCGGTTCCGTCACCTTCGGAAAAGAGGTGGAGTCCTCTGCCGCCAGGATTGCAGAGGGGTGAAGGGTTTTCAGGCCCTGGTTCATAAACTGAAGGAACCCTGTTGCATTGGAATTCACGCCCCGGGCGGGATCCCCCTGCCAGTAGATCGCCCGGCTGATGGCGTCCATCCGGAGCCCGTCTATATGAAATTCACTCAGCCAGTAGTTGGCGCAGGACTGAAGAAAACTCCGTACTTCGCCCCGGGAGTGCATGAAATTGCAGCTTCCCCACTCGCTGACGCCCACTGCGGAGTTGGGATATTCATAGAGCGGAGTGCCGTCATAGAGAGCCAGCCCATAGTCGTCTACTGCAAAATGCACAGGGACAAAATCCATAAGAACGCCGATCTGATTCTTATGGCATGCATCAATGAAGAATTTCAGCTGATCCGCAGTTCCGTATCTGGAGGTGGGGCTGAAAAATCCCGTAGACTGATAACCCCAGGATTCATCACAGGGATATTCGTTCAGGGGCATGATCTCCAGATAATTGTAGCCATTTGCCCTGAGGTAGGGAATCAGGACGTCCGCCATTTCTTCATAGGTGTACCAGGCGTCCGGCTCCGCGGAGGGCTTCCGGAAAGAACCGAAGTGAACCTCGTAGATATTCAGTGGCTTGTCCCGGCAGTCGCTGCGGCTTTTCAACCATTCTCTATCGTGAAATTGATAAGAATTCATATTCCGTATCACAGAAGCCGTATTTGGCCGGAGTTCCATGCCGAATCCATAGGGATCGCAGTGATCCTTCCACTGTCCGGTGCGGCTGTAAATACGATACTTGTACATCATTCCCTCTTCCGCTTTCGGAACACGGCATTCCCAGAAATTTCCGTCAGAGACTTTATGCATATCCAGTTCCTTCCACTCACTGAATTCACCGATCAGGGAAACTTTGGCGGCAGAAGGGGCGAAGGTGCGGAAGATCACGCCGTCCTGTCCTGTGTGCGCGCCAAGATACTGATAAGCATCAAAAATTTTACCCGTATAAAAACCATAGAAATCCATTTTTGCTCCATACCCGGCTGAAACCTGCAGCCGGGTGTTCCCTTTCTTTTTATAAATTAATAGACACCAGTTGTTTTTTTGATTATAATAAAAAGAAACAGACAGATTGTCCACAGACAATCCGGACGGAAGGACGGATAAGCGACGGATTGCGGAATATGTCGGTAATCCGTATGCAATCAGATGAGAAGGTGAAAAATGGATATCAGAATAGAAAAAACAGAAAACGCCATCAAAAATGCATTTTTGGAGATCCGGGCCAGAAAACCTCTGGAAAAAATTACAGTAAAAGAGCTTTGTGCCTGCGCGCAAATTAATAAATCTACTTTTTATGCACATTACCAGGATATTTACGCACTGTCGGAAAAACTGGAGCAGGAGATTGTAAATTCCATTTTAAAGACCATGGTAAGCAGGCAGAAATATTCAGTAAAAAATTCCGATATCTTTGTCCGGGATCTTTATATGGCATGCCTGGCAAACAGTTCTCTGATCAATATTGTGTTTTCCGGAAAGAACCAAAGCCGCCTGGCAGACTGCCTGGAAAAAGAGGTAAAGGCTCTGATCTGGAAAAAATATCCTCAGTATAGGGAGGACATTGAAAAGAATATTATGCTTTCTTATGGGATTTACGGTACATTTTATGTGTATCTGAATAATCAGAACGTTGATCCGGAGATACTCATCCGGGTCAGCGAGAAAATTGTAAAAAGGCTCTCTCCTTTGTATGACCAGGAGGCGGAGGAATGAGTCCGCAAAAGCGGCTTGACAAAGGGCTCTCTTTTTCCGATAATAAAATACAGATACCCCTTGCGGTATAAGGAGGTGGAAGACATGAGACAGTGTATGGATGCGGATAATCTGCACCGGAGACTGAAAAAGATTATTGGACAGGTACAGGCTATTGACCGGATGATTGATGAGGATATTCCATGCGAGGACATCCTGGCGCAGATCAATGCCGCTAAATCAGCCCTGCACAGAGCTGGTCAGGTGGTTCTGGAGGGACATATCAAGCATTGTGTGCGGGACGGAATCGAACATGGCGATGCAGATAAGACCATTGCCAATTTCACAAAAGCAGTGGAGCGTTTTGCGAATATGAACTGATAAGACGAGAATGCTTAGTCGACTTATACCCCTTTCTGTGCTATGATTATGTAAATATAATCAAAGTACAGAAAGGGGTATTTTCTGTGGGAAATACGTCTGAAAACGGAGAAAAGAGAATGGAAAAAACAATAACAGAAAAACATATCTGCGCGGGAATACTGGCCCATGTGGACGCAGGAAAAACAACACTTTCCGAGGGCCTTCTCTATCTTTGCGGGGAGATACGCAGGCTGGGCAGGGTAGATCACGGCGATGCATTTTTAGATACATATGAGCTGGAAAAAGAAAGAGGGATCACAATTTTTTCCAAGCAGGCAATTCTGAGGACAGGGCAGATGGAAGTGACCCTTCTGGATACGCCGGGGCATGTGGATTTTTCTGCGGAGATGGAGCGGACGCTTCAGGTTCTGGATTATGCAGTTCTTGTGATCAGCGGAATGGACGGGGTACAGAGCCATACCATGACCTTGTGGAAACTACTGGAAAGATATCAGATACCGGTTTTTCTTTTTATCAACAAAATGGATCAGGAAGGAACGGACAGAGAAAACCTGCTGGAAGAGCTGAAAAAACGCCTGGATGGAAACTGCATTAATTTCAGTTCCGATACAGATCAGGAAGTCTGGATGGAAAACGTGGCGGTCTGTGATGAAAAGCTTATGGAAGCCTATCTGGAAACAGGGACAGTAGATGAGGCCCGGGTTGCCGCTCTGATTGCCGGGAGAAAAATATTTCCCTGCTATTTCGGCTCTGCCTTAAAAATGCAGGGCGTAGAAGAGCTCCTGAAAGGATTGGGGACATATACGAGAGAAAAAAGGTATCCTGGCACTTTCGGGGCAAAGGTCTTTAAGATTGCGAGAGATGCGCAGGGAAACCGGCTGACTTATCTGAAGGTTACCGGAGGAAGCCTGAAAGTGAAGACTGTGCTTTCCAATACTGCAGGCGGGGATAAAAAGCCGCAGGCGCTGCCGGGATACCGGCAGACAGAAACTGGCTGGGAGGAAAAAGTGGATCAGATCCGTCTGTACTCCGGAGAGAAATATGAGGTTCTGCAGGAAGCTGCGGCGGGGACAGTCTGCGCAGTAACCGGCCTTACGAAAACCCGGCCGGGGCAGGGACTTGGAATGGAAGAAGATTCTGATATGCCGGTTCTGGAGCCGGTGCTGACATACCAGATTCAGCTTCCGGAAGGATGTGATCCGCATAAAATGCTTCAGCAGCTGCGGCAGCTTGAGGAGGAGGAACCGGAACTGCATATTGTCTGGGACAGCGCTCTGGGCGAGATTCATGCCCAGATAATGGGTGAGGTACAGATTGAAATTCTTAAAAGACAGATCTGGGAACGTTTTCATGTGGCTGTGGAATTCGGCACAGGCAGTATTGTATATAAGGAAACGATTGCAGCCCCTGTAGTGGGCGTCGGCCATTTTGAACCTCTCCGCCATTATGCCGAGGTGCAGCTCCTGCTGGAGCCCGGAGAACCCGGAAGCGGATGTCAGTTTTTTACTGCCTGCAGTGAAGATGTCCTTGCAAGAAACTGGCAGAGACTGATTCTGACGCACCTGGAAGAAAAGGAACACAGAGGCGTTCTGACGGGCTCAGCCCTGACTGACATACAGATCACTCTGCTGGCCGGGAGAGCTCATGCAAAGCATACAGAGGGCGGCGATTTCCGGCAGGCGACTTACCGGGCAGTGCGCCAGGGACTGAAGAAAGCGAAAAATATTCTGCTGGAGCCTTATTATGAATTCTGCCTGGAGCTTCCGGCAGAAATGATTGGCCGGGCTATGTCTGATATACAGAAAATGCAGGGGGATTTTCTTCCGCCGGAGACGGACGGAGAGACGGCAGTCCTCTGCGGCACTGCATCTGTGGCAGAAATGCGGGATTATCAGAAAGAAGTCGTTTCCTACACCCGAGGCACGGGGCGGCTGTTCTGCAGCCTGAAAGGATATGCGCCCTGCAGAAACCAGGAAAAAATCGTGGAGGAAATCGGCTATGATTCCGAAAGGGATCTGGAGAATCCCACGGGATCCGTGTTCTGCGCCCACGGTGCGGGTTTTGTAGTTCCCTGGGATCAGGTGGAAGAGTATATGCATCTGAACATGGAAATCGATGAGGATGAGCTTGAGGCAGGGGAATCCTGGTATGAGGACATGGAAGACGGAGGAAGAGAGCAGAAGGACGCCGAAGAAGATTATATGAACAGCACAGGGAAAAGATCCGGCGGCTCAAAAGGGAAAAAGAGCTCAGGAAGCTACTCCTACAGTGGAAGCTATGAAGACGAGAAAGAGCTGCAGGCAATTTTCGAAAGGACCTTCGGACCGGTAAAGAGAGACAGAGGGTCTTTTCAGAAAAAGACGGTGCATGCACCTTCGGAACCCCGCCGATATAGACCGGCAAAGCCAAAAAAAGAAGAATACCTTCTGGTGGACGGCTACAATATTGTTTTTGCCTGGGAAGAATTAAGAGAGCTTGCGGAAAAAAGCATTCATGCTGCCTGCGATAAGCTGAAGGACATACTGAGCAATTATCAGGGATACCGGCAGTGTACGCTGATTCTTGTGTTTGACGCCTACAAGGTGGAGGGGCATGAAGAAGAGGTGATTCCGTACCACAATATCTACGTGGTATATACAAAAGAAGCGGAGACGGCGGACCAGTATATCGAGAAGACGGTGCACAGAATCGGACGGGAGCATCAGGTGACGGTGGCTACCTCGGACGGACTGGAGCAGGTGATCATTCTGGGACAGGGAGCGCACAGGCTCTCTGCCCAGGGGCTGAAAAAAGAAATTCAGGATGCGGAAAAAGCGGGAAAACAGGAGTGGAGACAGCGCCGGCAGAGCAGCCGGAACTATCTTTTTGACAGCGTGGATGAGGAGACTGCGGAATATATGGAAAAAATACGGTTGGGAAAGCAATCCCCCGAAAAGTAACTGGCGTCTGGTAAATACTTGACAGAAGAACGACTGTGATGTATTATGATGATATCAAATTGATATCAATTTATAACACCAAAGACACAGGAGGAGAAATTTATGGAAAAGGTGAATGATGCAGAAGAGAGGAGACTGAAAGCGGCTCCAGGCATGCTGATGCTGTTTGTTTCGCTGATTATCACTTTGCTGGGAATTCCGGCATATATTCTGGGCGGTCTTTACGTGAGCTGGGACGGTCCGGCGTCAGGGGCTGTACTGACAGTTTCCATTCTTGCAGGGATTGCTTTGAACTGTATTGGAATTATCATGCTCTGCGGGCTGAAGATTATACACCCCAATGAGGCTCTGGTTCTTACCCTGTTCGGAAATTATTACGGAACTCTGTATGACGCCGGGTTCTACTGGGTGAATCCATTCTGTACAGCGATCAATCCTGCGGCAAAGGGACGCGAAACTACAGAACAGGCAGCTCCTGTAAAGAGCAGTTCGATCAATATTAATATGAACATGAGCCAGATAGGCGGAGGCTCTAAAAAGGTTTCTTTGAAAACAATGACTTTGGATAATAAACGGCAGAAAGTGAATGACGCGCAGGGAAATCCGGTGGAAATCGGAACGATCGTTATCTGGAAGGTGAAAAACGCTACGAAAGCCGTTCTGAACGTAGAAAATTATACGGAATTTCTTTCTATCCAGTGTGACGCAATTACAAGAAACGCGGCCAGAAATTACCCATATGATACAAATGCGGAATCAGACGAAAAGACCCTGAGAGGCAGCAGCCAGGAGATTGCGGATATTATGCAGGCAGAGCTCCAGAATAAAGTAATGGAAGCCGGACTTGAGATTCTGGATGTCCGCATTACACATTTGGCATATGCTCCGGAGATCGCATCTGCCATGCTTCAGAGGCAGCAGGCAGCGGCAGTGATCGATGCCCGCCAGAAAATTGTGGAGGGGGCAGTCAGTATGGTGGAAATGGCTCTGCATCAGCTCAGTGAAAGTCAGATTGTGGAGCTGGATGAGGAACGTAAGGCCGCTATGGTGAGCAACCTTCTTGTGGTGCTCTGCGGAAATAAGGATGCACAGCCTGTTGTCAACAGCGGTTCTATCTACTAAGCTGGAAAAAGAGCGTATATATCTGCGACACCTGAATCAAAATCAGAAAAAATGAGAAAGGGGCAGAACGATGGCGGAAACAAAAGTAAAAGAAAAAGCGAAAAAACAGATTCCTCTGAGAGTCTCTGCCTCTCTCTATAATGAACTTGCTCAGTGGGCGGAAGATGATTTTCGCTCTATCAATGGACAGATCGAATATCTTCTGACAGAATGTGTCCGGTATCGAAAAAAGTCCGGCAGGGACAAGATGCACAATATATAAAGGAAAATATATGGATGTTTTTCACAAAAAACATATACAAATAATATTTTGGTTTGATAAAAAAAGAAAAAAATGGTAAAATATAAATAAGAGAAAGACTCCTTGTTTCGGATCATCCTCCGGCAGGGAGTTTTCATTTGGATGTATATAATGTTATGTGAACCAATATCCTGTACGAATTCTTTGTGAAGAGATTTGCATTGTTCGGAAGAAGGGTATCGAATATGGATTCTGCAGCAAGAACAGAAAGGGTGTGAAATAATTGTTTGAAACAGGTGAGTACATCGTGTATGGTAAGACAGGTATTTGTCAGGTGATGGGAGTCACCACAATGGATATGGAGGGCATCCCAAAGGACCGGCTGTATTATATTCTGCGTCCGGACGGAGAAACGGAAGGGAAAATTTATACGCCTGTGGACAATCAAAAAATGGTGATGCGCCGTCTTTTGACGAAGGAGGAAGCGGAAGAGCTGATTAGTGAGATTCCGGAGATTGAAATGCTTGGCATAGAAAACGAGAAGCAGAGAGAAGATGCATATAAAGAATGTATTAGGAGCTGCCAGTGCCGGGAACTTCTGCGAATGATCAAAACAATCAAATTTCGTAAACGGGATCGTCTGTCCCGCGGTAAGAAAGCAACTTCCACAGATGAAAAATATCTGAAAACGGCAGAAGAAAACTTATACACAGAATTATCAATGCTGCTGAATGTACCTAAAAATAAAATGGAAGACTATATCCATGAAAAGATTCAGGAGGCCGGCAGAAAAGAATGAGAGCAGACGGAGGAGCGTAAGGATCTGCTGCCTGAAAAAACATAGTTATGCATAGATCCGGGGTGTAAACAAGAAGAAACGTTTACGCCCTGTTTTTGATTTTTGATACAAATATCATATTCTGAAAAGGCAATATAACATGGAGAAAAAGAGCTGAAAGTATTTGATTTAAAGAATAATACTGATTTCTATTCTGAATTATTTTAATTAAATTTAACATAACAGAAATTTGCAAGGCTCACTAATATGTGGTAGAATAGGAAAGGTTATAAGACGAATTAAGTCATATTTAGGAGGCTGACAGCTTTGAAAATATACAGGATTTCTGCGGAAAGCAGGGAAAGATATATAGAGGAAGCTTTCCGCAACAACCGGTTTCTGTGTCTGGTGGCTTCATTATTTTGTATAGCGGCAGAAGGTTTTAATATTGTCAGGGTTCTTTTCTTATCCAACCGAGGGCTGGAAACGATAAATAACAGGATCTATTTCGGCTTCTATCTTTTCCTTCTGGTATGTTCTGTTTTGTATCTGATTATTGGAAGAAGGAAATGGGACAATTTAAAAACAGCCAACAGGATTTGTCTTATTTATGCAGGTATTGTACTTATGTGGAATACTTGTTTAAATGTTTATGACATTCTCCGTTCTGACAGAGCTCATGTTATTATGGCTGCCACCATGCTTGTTGCCTTTTCGGCTCTTGTGATTATGGAGCCGGTATATGAACTGATTTATATAGGAGTGAACTATTTTATCTTTATGACATTGGCGGAGATTCCCCTCTATTCCGGCGAGGGATTTAATTATACGCTTACTGCAATAATGGCAGGCGTAATATGCGGTGTGCGGTTTCAGCATCTGTGTATTGAACTGGATCAGCGCAACCAGATCAGGGAAATCGGGCGAAAGCTTGATGAAAGAAGACTTTGGCTTACCAAGGAACAATATGACCTGATCAGCCAGAATGCAGGCTTTATTACGTTTCAATGGGATCTTAAAAGCGACAGAATTGTATTTTCAAAGAACTGGAAAGAGTTTTTTGAGTGCAGCTATGTGATACCTAAGTTCTGCTCGTTTATTGACCGTACGTCTCTGATACAGGATGCTCAAAAGCAAAAAATAGAAAAATGTATGGAGGATGTACAGAGAGGAATTCATTATCAAAAATTTGAGGTTCTCCTTCCTGTAAAGGGGCAGAACCAGCGGTGGTTTAAAGTACAGGTGGTCTGTCAGCAGCCGGCGTCAGAGGAAAGCGCTATGTGTGCAGTGGGCTTTATCAATGATATTACTGCAGAAAAAGAGCGGCTCCTGGATTTGGAAAGAAACGCAGCGCTGGATTCGTTTACAGGGCTTTTGAACAAAGCCTCCATTGATGATTACGGGCGCAAATGGCTGGAGGATCTTTCTCTGAAAATGAATAAAATGGCGATGCTGATTCTGGATATGGACGACTTTAAAAAAATAAATGATACATATGGACATCCCTGCGGGGATTATGTCCTGAAACAGGTGGCGGAGCAGCTGGTGGAATATGCACCTGAGGGGGCAAAAGTAGGCCGCCTGGGCGGCGATGAATTTCTGGTTCTGATGGAAGTGCAGGGCAATGAGTACCATATTTATGAATACGCGGCTAAAGTGATTCAGAAAGTGAAAACAATCCGATGGAACGGACAGGATGTGAATGCAAAGTGCAGTATCGGATTCGCAGTGGCTGCGGAACCTGGATGGAGTTATGAAAAGCTTTATAAATGTGCGGATGATGCTTTATATACAGCGAAAAAGAGCGGCAAAAACCGTGTCCGGGAGTACTCGGCGGGACAGACCGAGGAAGAAAGTGCCAAAAGATAATATACACAGAATATGAAAGAAGAGAGCCCGATTTTAAGTTGACACAATCCAAAATATTATGATAAAATAAGGACATTCAGAACAGCATAATTAAATTTATGCTATATAACTATATAAATGGAGGCAGAGCAGAAAGCCGTTTTAAAATTGAATAAGTTGGGCAAACCTATAGAAATATAGGGACGCAAAGTTTAGTGTCTAAGGAAGTATCTATGATTGACTGGCTGCATTTGACCTTTTCAAATGCAGCCTTTTTGTATCAATTAAAACAGGAAGGCGGAAATAGAAGATGAAAAAATGGATTTCGTACGCAACATTATTGGTTATGACTGGGGTAGCCGTAACTTTAACTGTAATGGCCCCGGATATCCTTTCCAGGATTTTTGGCGGAATTATGACAGGAATTATAATTCTGGGAAGCTTTTTGGGGGTAATTCCGATTATAAATTACAGCGCCGGATTCGGCCATGCAAACAAAAACATTCGAAATGCGCAGAAGGCCCAGACTTCCATGCCCTGGCTGGCAGTTGCAAAAATGGACAACTTCTTCAATCAAAAAGTACTGGACAGGCTGTTTGAACAGTATAAAGAGAAGGTTGAGGAGGAAAGAAAAAATAATATGATCATCGAGGGCATTGACGAGATGATCAATGAGGACGAGCTCTCCATAAGGTGCTGGCAGGGAGTTATACTTCAGATTCCGGGTACTCTGACAGGTTTGGGACTTCTGGGAACATTCATTGGTCTGATAACCGGTATCAGCAGTGTGCAGATCAGTTCTGTGGATGCAACGCTGGCCAGCATTCAGACACTATTCGAGGGAATCAGAATAGCCTTTTACACTTCTATTTCCGGTGTGATTCTTTCCGTCCTGTTCAATATTATTTATAAGATACTTTGGAATATTATGATCCGGGATCTTGGAATGTTTACGGCTCTGTTCCAGAGAAATATTATTCCGTCTGTAGAGGAACAGGAAAGATATTCTCAGAAAAAAGATATGCAGAAGATACAGGAAAGACTGAAACATCTTCCGCATAATGAAGGATATTCTCTTGCGAATTCAAATGCCGCTATGCTGAACAGCGCAGGCAGCGAGTCTGTACTGATGCCGCAGATCCTGGCGGGATTGAAAAATAATGAATTTACATTTTATCTTCAGCCAAGATTTGACCTGAATACCCAGAGAATTATCGGCGCAGAAGCACTGGTGCGCTGGAACCACGCCAAGCTGGGAGTGATCGCTCCCTCGGTATTTGTGCCGATACTGGAAAAGAACGGATATATTGCAAAGCTTGACCAGTATATATGGAGAAAAGTCTGTGCGAAAATCAGAGAATGGATCGATGAAGGGGTACATCCGGTGCCTGTCGCCATTAATATTTCGAAAACAGATATCCTTGCGCTGGATATCTCCGAAGTGTTTTCAGACCTGGTCGATGAATATAAAATTCCTCCAAGATATGTGGAGTTTGATATCGCCCAGAATGCGTACCTGGAATCCAGAGACGTCACTCTGCAGTTCGAGAAAAATATTCAGCAGAAAGGCTTCCGGGTTGTGGTGGACGGTTTTAAAGGCGACTTCTTTGGACTGCACTCAGGAGAAGCGGTTCCCTATGCTGACGCATATAAACTGGATCTCAGATTTTGTCCGGAGGATACAAATATCACAGCTATCGCGGAACAGGCGAGAAATATGCAGGTTAATCTTGTGGCGGAAGGCATTGAGAGCATGAAACAGATGTCGCTTCTTCGGAAAAACGGCATTACAGAAGGCCAGGGCTTTTATTTATCAAAGTCTGTTCCTATTGATGAGTTTGAGAAGATAATGAATTGGAGAGAAGAATGAAAAAGCAGAAAAAATCTCATTCAGAAATCAATTACTGGCAGTCAAATACAGATATGATGACTGGTCTCGTGCTCATTTTGGTTCTGATTATTCTCCTGCTGATTCTATATCTGATGCAGATACCGGAAGATACGCTTCCGGATGCGGACGCAGGGGATGGCTATACGGTGGACAATGAGCTGGGTGACACTACAGATGATCATGCCGATTATGCCGGCGGCGGTTACGAAGACGATGATGACCGGGACGGCGGCGGAGGCGGAGGAGACGAGGAGTACGAGGAAGAAGAGGACATCCAATCCGGCGGAGGCGGCGGAGGCGGAGGAGACGATTACGGCGGAGACTATGAGTATCCTTATCCTCCCACCAGCGGAGACGAGTGGGGCAAGGCTGCTGTTTACGCGACTGTGGTAGACGAAGAGACAGGCCGTGCTATCCGGCAGGCAGGTATAACCTTCGAGCTGTATGAAGAGCAGGGCGGAGACGAGGGCGGTTCCCTTCGATTCCTTAATACATATTATCCGGAAAAACAGGAGTACCGTAATTACGAAACTACAGAAGAAGGCGTATTTTATCTCCCGGAGAAGATAGACGAAGGAAATTATTATTTTAAGCAGATATCCGAAGTGGAGGGGTATGATCTGGCAGAAGCCGTGCACTTTGAAGTGGACGATGTATATGACTGGCCGGATCCCTATGTAGTGTCCATCGCTATTTCTCCGGCGAAAAATATCATTCCGATAGAATTGACAGACGCAGATACCCAGGAACCCATTGCGGACGGCACCTTTAAAATTACCGCTGCAGAGGATATCCTTACGGCAGACGGAACTGTGCGCTATGCTCAGGGCGATACGGCGGATACAGTTGAGCTGGATGAGGACGGGCAGGGACAAAGCCAGGAATTATATTTGGGAGATTATATTGTCTCTCAGGATACGATACCGCAATACTACGCAAGTATAGAAAGCACTGCCGCCCGGACTGTGGACGCGAAAGATGGAGGCACTCCGGACGCTGTGAAATTTACCTGCGAAAAAACAGAGATTGCGCTGTCACTTTCTGATGAGATTTATACCGGTCAAAAGCTGGAGGGAGCAGAATTTGTTCTTTCCTGTGACAAATATCCGGAGCTGACCCAAAGTGCGGAGACGGATAAAAACGGAGAGTTGATTTTTACAGACCTGGAAAAGAACAGAACTTATGAGCTGAAACAGGTCAGCGCTCCGGACGATTACAAATTTGATGACACTGCCGTAGAGATTACCGTATCAGAAGACGGACGAATTGACGGAGAGGCAAAAGTTTCCTTTGAGCTGACGAATTATATTCCGCGTATCAACATCGGTGCAAAGGATATGATTTTAGGAAAACCTGCTTCAGATATGAGCCTGTCACTGTACAGCGGGGACGGTCAGCTGATCCGTACCTGGACTACAGGCGGTACAGAAGTGACTTTTGAAAATCTTTCAGAGGGCGAATATTATATTCTGCTGGACGGAGATGAAGACAAGAAATACGAATTCAGCTTTTCCGAAGATGAAGCAATGCAGGAATTTTCTGTCTCAGTCTGGACGTTGCAGGATATTATTATAATCGCTGCAGGATGCGGAGCAGTGATACTGGGTATATCTGCAGCCATTGTAATTGTAAGAAAAAAGGTCAGGAAAGGAAATAAGTCGTGAGAAATAACGGAATTCATATTAGAATCGCAGATATCATATATGGAATAATTAAACGCCGCTTTTTGATCATCGGACTGACGGTGGCTGGACTTCTTATCGGCGTTGTACTTTCCGGAATTTCCTATCTGCAGGGAGAAATGAGCAAAGAATATATTATTACTAGCTCATTTTCGGTGAATACACAGACAGACAACGGACTGTTCACCTCGGGGTACGATTTTCCAAGCTCCAGTGACATTGATATGGCCAAGGAGCTGACGGAAACTGTTTCCTATGTTCTGAAAAGCGATAAGATGCTGGACGAAATCATTGATTCTCTGGGGCTTCTCGGAGTTACCACAAAGGATATAGCGGATAATCTGACGCTGACGACGTACGGCGAAACCCAGATCATCGAAATGTCTCTGTACTGGAGGAGCGCAGACGAGGGAATTAATATTCTGTCAGAAATTAACAGTCAGGCCCCGGAAATGTTAGAGGAAACTCTTAATATCGGAAATACGGCAGTGATTAATCAGCCCAGCGCGAAATATCTCATCGGCGGAAGTGTCAATGTGGTTTTGTGGGGTTATCTGGCCCTGCTTGGCTTTGGGCTCAGCATCGGAATTATACTGCTGGAATTGATTATGCGTCCTACTCTGCTGAACGTAGAGGATATCGAAAATGCCTATGGGCTGGAAGTCCTGTGCGAGATTGCGGATGACAAAGCATATTTTGAGAAAAAAAGATCCATTCTGATTGACGACGGGACAAGCACAGACGTGAGGGAAAGCTTTTCCTCCGCTGCGCATATTATACAGAATCATCTGCGGAAGAAAGACGGTCCCCACATCATTTACATTACCTCCGCCCTGAAAAGCGAGGGAAAAACGAATGTGATCGCGAACCTTGGCGTGCAGCTTGCCGAGCTGGAAAAGAAGGTTCTTCTGATTGATCTGGATATGAAAAATCCGAACCTGGGCGGACTGTTTCTGAAAAGAGTAGATTATGATCATTCTCTGAACGCTTTCTATGCAGGGGATATTACAAAGGAAGAGGCGGTGATTCCGCTGACCGGATATCTGGATATCATGCCGACGATTCTGGAGAGAAGCGCGATTCCTCTGGACAGCAACCTGTTCCAGGTGATACGGGAGATCTCGGAAGGTTACGATTATGTTCTCCTGGACACGGCTCCGGTAGGCTTGACGGCGGATCCTATGAGTCTGAATCAGATTGCTTCTGCGGCGCTGTTTGTAATCCGCTATGATAACGCCACACTGCAGGAAATCAAAGAAGCTCTTGAGCGAGTGGAAAAATCAGGCGTTGACCTTCTTGGCTGTGTGGTAAACGGAATTAAGGTAAGCCGAAGGGGAGTCAAAAACCCGGTCAAAGAAAGAGAAAACATAAGAAAGGCAGAATTAAAGAGGGATACATTGGGAGAACCCCTTGTGAATCTGGAAAACTCGGCCGGTGAGAATGGTTTCGGTACAGAAAAAGCAGAGAATGATTCTCTGGTAGCAGGTCTTGCGGCGGATGAAGCGGCAGAAAGGGAAGAGGAAAAACGGGAAATTACCTCCAGCGGAGACTTCGTAGACTTCCTTTTCCAGGAGGAAAGCAACCAAAATACAGAGAATACAAAAAAGAAAAATAGGACACCGGAAAATAAGAACAATAAATAAAAGATTGGGAGTAGCAAGATGGCAGGAACAATTAGTAATGCAAAGAGAAACAGTTTTAAAGTTGAGTTGCTTGTGGTTTTTGCCATTTTGATTTCCCTGGGCTTTCCGGGGAATTATGCGCTGGCATATGGCGAACAGCTGGAGACAGTGATGGTGTATGCGGTGTTCATTGCAGAAATCCTTGCCATGCTGCTTTCCAGCGGAGGAAGCTGGCTGGATATTCAGATTATAAACCTGGACAGGAAATATATAGTAATGTATTTGTTTGCCGCTGTGATTTTTATTGAGTCTATGCTGGTAACACAAGATAAAGGTCTGGAGTTTATTACCTGTACACGATTGGCTGTGACCCTCCTTTTTGTGATCTGGCTGCAGGAACAATTTGAATTTGAGCGAATGGTAGAACTTATCTGCATTGCACAGGTTTTATTTCTTATTTTTACCTTACTTTTTACATCCCAATATTTCAGCTATGCGTTTTCAGGCGGCAGACCCTTTGCAGAGCCGTTTATCGGATTATATTCGACAAAAAACACATGTGCCGCAGAGCTGGCTTTCGGGATTATTCTAATAGCTTTTTTGATCCGGCAGAGGCTGCATAACGGAAGACAATATTTCTGGTGGATGGTAATCGAGGCTGTGCAGATAGCACTGATCCTGATGTGCCAGGCAACGGGAGCGATGGTCTGTACTGTGTGCGTACTTGTACTGTTCTTCTTTTTGAAATATATTCGCCTGCCTCTGGGATGGATTTATATATCCGGCAGTATTCTCTTTTTGTTTTTGACGCTGACGCTGATGCCGGCTTTTGAATGGATATTTGAGCTTTTAGGAAAAGATGCCACATTAACAGGAAGAATTCCATTGTGGAATCAGATGATAACCGTTATGACAAACCATAATACATTTACTGGCTTCGGATATGGAATGTTCTGGCGGGATGAGGCTGCGGTGGCTTTAGTGCGGGCGCCGTTTGAAGAAACCACATTTTTGGGAAGCATTTCATCCGGTGCTCACAATATGCTGATGGAATTTTGGGCAAACAGCGGACTGATTGGGATTGCGCTGCTTTTTGCCATGCTTCTGTTTTCCATGAGAAAAGTACAGGCATTTTCGGAAGAAAAATACATTTTTTGCGCTCTTATTTTAGTTTATTTAATGCTGAATGGACTTACGGAGAGATGCCTGGGAGGAAACTATGATTATAAAATGATGGGATTTTTACTGGTTATTGCAGTTGGATGCCGCTTATCAGGCATGCAGGACAAAGATACTTGCTGAAACAGGTAAAAAAGTAAAAGAAACGAGGATAATATGAATCTTTTTTTAGCTATTTTGCTTATTGTGGTTGGATATTTCATTTGTTTTGTTTTGGCGGCGGCACGATTAAATACCGGAACTTCAATTACAACATTAGCCTTGGCGATTCTGCTGATTTATGGATGCATAATAGGGATGTTTGTCCTTGCCGCCAGATACTCCGCCACCATGGGAATTTTGCTGTATTCTGTCAGCATCATCTATTCTCTGGCATATTGGATGCGGAAAGGATGCCATTTTATTCAGAGACGCCATAAAATTCACTGGGGCCCTTTTCTGACACTTCTCGCATATATACTGGCTATATTTTATCTCACGCTCATTACCCGTGAAAACGGAACGGAACTAAGAATCCAAATGAATGTTCTGAACTGGCTGAATCAGCCTGCACAGTCAGGCAATATAAGCACTTTTCATCATATGTTTTCTAATTTTGTCATGTTTGTTCCACTTGGAGTTATTTTTCCTTTTATTACAGGAAATGCAGAAAAAAAATTTATTGTCAGCACGTCATTTGGAATGCTCCTGTCGGTTGCGATCGAGACGGGGCAGCTTATATTTCACTCAGGCCTGTGCGATATTGACGATATATTGGCAAATACATTGGGAGCAGCGGCAGGCGCTTTTCTTGTTGTAATTTATCTTAAATTGAGCAGAAAAAGCAGATCATGAATGTTAAGTGTTTTTGGAGGGCAACGCATGGAAATGACTGAAAAAAAGAAAATACTTATTATTGTGGAAAACCTTACGGTACCTTTTGACACCCGTGTATGGCAGGAAGCCGTCACTTTGGTGAATAACGGCTACACTGTATCAGTGATATGTCCAAAAGGAAAAGGTTATACAAAAGAAGAAGAAATCCTGCAGGGGGTTCATATTTTCCGGCATGATCTTCCGCCGGAGGGAAACGGAGCGCTGGGCTACTTCAAAGAGTACTTTTTTGCTCTAAAAGAAGAGACCAGACTGGCAAAAAAAGTTTATAAAGAAATAGGGTTTGATGTCATCCAGGGATGTAATCCTCCGGATGATATTTATATGGTAGCGCGAAAGTTTAAGAAGTATGGCGTGCGATATGTATTCGACCATCATGATATATGTCCGGAGCTTTTTGAGGCAAAGTTCGGACGGACAAAGGGGCTTCTGTATTTCAGCCAGATATGGCTGGAGAGACAGACTTACAAGCACTGCACATTCGCCTTTGCGACAAATGAGAGTTATAAAAAAATTGCCGTTGAACGTGGAAAAATGGATCCTGAAAAGGTGATTATACTGCGCAGCGGACCGAAGCTGAACCGCATGCGGATAATGCCTCCAAAAGAAGAACTTAAACGGGGCTACAAATATATGGTTGGGTATTTAGGCGTGATCGGACAGCAGGAGGGAGTGGAATATCTGCTGACAGCCGCAAAATACATTAAAGAACGTGAAAACAACGTATTCTGGGGTATTGTAGGAGCCGGTCCTCATTTGGAAGCTTTAAAGAAAATGGCGGCGGATATGGGGCTTGACGACTGTGTGAAATTCACAGGACGTATACCGGATCAGCAAATGCTGGAATATATGAATACGGCGGATGTCTGTGTAAACAGCGATAAATACAACAGAATGAACGATAAAAGCACTATGAATAAAGTTCTGGAATATATGGCTTTGGGCAAGCCGATCGTTCAATTTGACTTAACAGAAGGCAGATATTCTGCTCAGGAGGCTTCTCTATATGCCAGGAACAATGACGCGGTTGATATGGCTGAGAAGATTATGGAACTTCTGAAAAATCCTGAAAAGCGAAAAAAAATGGGTGAGTACGGAAGAAACCGGATTATGACAGAACTCAGCTGGGAGCATACGAGTCAGGCGCTGACAGAGGGATATAGAAAATTCTTTTCGGGAGAGTTTGACAGATAGAAACACGTTGGTATGAAACAGACAGGGGTTTGTATCTATGGATTACAAAGAAAAATACGAACAATGGATGAAAGATCCGTTTTTTGATGAAGAAACCAGGAAGGAGCTCAGTTCTCTTTCAGATCCGAAAGAGATAGAAGACCGGTTTTACTGCGATCTTCAGTTTGGAACCGGAGGACTCCGGGGGATCATGGGCGCCGGCACGAATCGCATAAATAAATACACAGTTGGAAAAGCAACGGCAGGATTGGGCAGATATCTACTGAGTGTTTATAAAAATGAGGAATGTAAAAAACGCGGTGTTGTGATCGGATACGATACCCGCTGCAACAGCAGAAACTTCGCTGTTACTGCAGCCGCCGTGCTGAGCGGCATGGGAGTCCGCGTTTATCTGCATAAATATGCGCGCCCCACACCGCAGCTGAGTTTTTCCGTGAAACTTTTGAATGCAGCTGCGGGAGTGGTTATAACAGCAAGCCATAATCCAAAAGAATATAACGGATATAAAGTTTATGACGAATCCGGCTGTCAGCTGGTTCCGGCCCAGGCGAAAAAGGTTATCGGATTTATAGATCAGATTACAGATCTTCACAGGATTGATTTTAAAGAAAATAAATCTCTGATTTCGATGATCGATACAACGGATGAATTTGTTGCGGCGGTTTTGAAACAGTGCCGGTATGCGGACTGGAAAGCAAAAGGGGATCTGAAGGTCTTATATACGCCGCTTCATGGAACCGGGTACATTCCGGTACAGAAGGCTCTGAAGCAGGATGGTTTTACAAAGATGGAGGTCGCAGAAGAACAGTCTGCTCCTGACGGCAGCTTTCCGACGGTTATCACTCCTAATCCGGAAGATTCCCGCGCTCTGGAAATAGGAATCGCCAAAGCACGGGAACTGGACAGCGACCTGGTCCTTGGCACGGATCCGGACAGTGACCGCATCGGCATCGCGGTAAAAGACCGGGACGGAGAATACCGGCTTTTAACGGGAAATCAGGTAGGGGCGCTTCTGACAGACTTTGTGCTGACACATACGGATTTATCTGCGGTAAAGCACCCGGCCGTAATCAAGACCATAGTGACCTCTGATCTTGGAGCAGAGATAGCCCGCAGAAAGAATCTGACCGTTTTTTCTACTCTGACCGGTTTTAAGTTCATAGGTGAAAAAATCGTTCAGTTTGAGCAGGCAAAACAGAATGGAAACGAGGAGCAGGATTTTGATTTTATTCTTGGCTACGAGGAATCTTATGGATACCTTGTGGGAACCCATGCCTGTGATAAAGACGCAGTAGTAAGCTCCCTCTTAATCTGCGAAATGGCAGCTGAGGCAAAAAAGGGCGGAAAGACCCTGATTGATAAAATGAATGAGCTGTACAGAGAATACGGTTACTATCAGGATGCCCTGGAAAGCTATACTCTGAAGGGAAAAGACGGACTGGACAGAATTGCCTCAATCATGAAAAAACTTCGCAATGGGAATTCTCCGTTTGAAAATACGGTCCAGGTTATCGATTACAGCAGTCCGGTGAAAGCGGAACAGGGATTCGGCACGCTGCCGGCATCAAACGTATTGAAATATATTTTAAAAGACGGTTCCTGGATTGCTGTACGTCCTTCCGGCACAGAGCCGAAAATAAAGATTTATTACAGTATAAAAGGCAGCGGTCCAAAAGAAACGGAAATAAGGCTGGGAGAGCTGAAAAACTCCATAAAGAAAATCTTGGGTCTGTGAAAAGGAGAAAGTGAAGGATGAAGAAATATGGTGTAATTATGGCAGGCGGAGGCGGTACCCGATTTTGGCCTCTGTCAAGAAAGAAAACACCTAAACAGCTTTTAAATCTCAGCGGCAGGGATTTAATGATAAATGAGACAATTGAACGCCTTTCTTATACTGTGGATACCGCGGACATTTTTATTGTTACGAATGAGGAACAGGCGGAACAGATGAAAACGGCGACAGGCAGAAAAATATCGCCGGATCATATCCTTTCAGAACCCTCCGCCAGAAATACGGCAGCCTGTATCGGCTATGCGGCAGCGGAAATCCTCAAAAAGTACGGCGACGGAATCATGGTCATCACTCCGTCAGATGCCTATATTAAAGATACTGCGGTATTTACAAGAACTCTGACTATGGCTGTGAAAGCTGCGGAAGAAAAAAATAAACTTGTGACAATCGGGATAACGCCGACGTTTCCTGCCACAGGATATGGATATATCAGATTTGACAAAGAACAGATGGACGAGGCAAAGACTGTAAAGGAGTTCAAAGAAAAACCAGACGAAAAAACAGCGGAAAAATATCTGGAAACAGGGGACTGCTTGTGGAACAGCGGAATGTTTATTTGGAAAGCCAGTGTTATACTCGATGCTTTTAGAATTCTGGCGCCTGATATTTATGAAGATCTTGAAAAAATCGGCAGTGCTGTAAATACGGAAAAGGCAGATTCTGTACTTCGGGAGGTATATCCGCAGATTCGCAGAATTTCTGTTGATTACGCAATTATGGAGCCGTCTGCGGAAAAAGGAGAGGTATTGGTGATACCAGGTGAATTTGGCTGGAATGACGTAGGCAGCTGGGACATGATGTCTGCTCTGCATGGCTGCGATGATCAGGGGAATATTGCAGTTGGCGATGCGGTTATGATCAACACCACGAACAGCATTCTGTATTCCAGCGGCAGACTGATTTCGGCAGTTGGCGTAGATAATCTGGTTGTAGTCGAAACAGAAGACGCAGTCATGGTGTGCAGAAAAGATAAGGCGCAGGATGTAAAAATGATTGTGGACAGGCTGCAGATGAACGGGCGGGAGGAATTTCTGTAAATGACAGACAGATAAAAGGCTTAAAGAAGGGAACATAAATATGAAATGTCTGATTCTTGCAGGGGGACATGGCGAACGGCTGTGGCCATTATCCAGAATTAATTATCCAAAACAATTTATACCAATGCAAAACAGCCATTCTATTTTTCAGGAGACTGTGGCGAGAAATCTGCCATATTGTGACGAATTTATTATAGTGACAAGCTTTGCTTATCAATATATTGTTGAAAATCAGATGGCGGTATTTCAGGGGACTGCCTATCGGTGTATTTACGAAGAAAACCCATTAAGAACAGCAGCGGCTATTATGGTGGCCTGCAGAGATCTGCCAATGTCAGAGCTTGTTCTGGTTACGGCAGCCAATCATCTGCTGGACTCAATAGAAGGAGTGGGCGACTATAAAGATGCTGTTATGAGGGCGAAAACATTAGCGGCCCTTGGACGAATCGTAGCTTTTGGAATTGATAAGAAAAATGCAGCTCCCTATATGGGATTCATACACCACAGAGGAGAAGAAGTAATAGAATTTGTCGAAAAGCCCGGAGAGAGATTTGACGAAATATGCAGAGACGAACGGTACTTACGGAACAGCGGAATGTATCTGTTTGAAAAAGGTGTATTTGAGAATGAAATAAACAGAATCGACAGTCGTTTTTACGATTTCTGCCAGAGACTGTATAAGACAGAGTACAGTGAAGCAGGATGCATAATATATGGAAAAAATATGAAAAATCCAGGGATTGCCGATTCCATAGAGAAAATCTTAATGGAAAAAAGTCCGCTGCTGACTGTGGTATTGGCAAAATTTGGATGGAAAGATATAACCTGCCTGAATGACATATCTGTTACCGATTATCACCCGGAAGGGACCGGTATTGCAGAGAAGAGCCCTGACACAATGATTATTAATAATAATAAAGCCCAGATGGTTTATGTGGACGGAACCTCTGATCTGCTGGTCGTCAATACGCCGGATGTAGTGTATGTAGGAAAACGCGGAAAAGCCAGTGAAGTGGAGGAAATCATTTCCTCTCATCCGGAAGTAAAAAGATATGTGGAAAAAGGTACGATAACCTGCCGGAGCTGGGGATTTTATGAAGATATCCTGGTGGAAACAGGGTATCGGGTGCGGAGAGTAACTCTTTTTTCTGGAAAAAGCATCTTTCCTCACAGACATAAAATGAGGGAAGAAAACTGGATTATTATAGAGGGTTATGTAGCGGTTATATTGGATGGAATATCTTCGGAATATGAGGCCGGAAGCAATATACGAATCCCTGTTGAGATAGAGCACCAGATATCCAACATAGGAGACCAGAATGCTGTTTTTATAGAAACTGCTTTGGGTGAAACGATGGTGGATGAGGATGAGATCTCTTCACACAAGCTGGTTCGGGATGTCCGGAAAGAGCCGTTTGTAAAATTGCGTCCTGTTTTTAAAGATTATTTGTGGGGAGGAACAAAGCTTCGTGACTGTTACCGAAAGAGAAGCGAACTGGATATCATTGCCGAAAGCTGGGAGTTGTCCGCGCATCCGGCCGGCCAGAGCATTGTGGATTCGGGAAGATTCAGAGGAGTATCCTTCGGAGTCTATCTGGACAGCATCGGCAGAGAAGGACTGGGGTGGAAACTGCAGCCCGGAGAGCCGTTTCCTCTTTTGGTAAAATTGATCGACGCAAAAGAAAAGCTTTCTATTCAGGTACACCCCAATAATGATTATGCCCTTGAGCATGAAAGCGAGTATGGGAAATGTGAGATGTGGTATGTCCTGGACTGTGAGCCGGGGGCTTATATCTATATCGGGTTTAACAGGAATACAAATCGGGAAGAAGTAACTGACAGGGTAAAGAATCATACGCTTACGGAAATTCTGAATAAAGTGCAGACTCACCCGGGAGACGTGTTTTTTATTCCTGCCGGGACAGTTCACGCGGTAGGGGCGGGAAATCTGCTCTGTGAAGTACAGCAGAGCAGCAACTGTACTTATCGTCTGTATGATTATGACCGAAGGGATAAATATGGAAATTTAAGAAAACTGCAGCTTTCAAAGGCACTGGATGTATTAGATTACAAAAGGTATCAGCCCCAGGAATTTGATACGGAAAAAATAACTGCCGGGGTAGTAGTGGCAAGATGCAAGTTTTTTGAGGTGATTGTATATGAAGTGCAGGATAAGATAGAACTTAATATTGACAACAGCCACTTTGCCTCAGTACTCTGCCTGGCGGGAGAAGGATGGATGGAGGCAAAGAGCGAAAAAGAAAAAATGTCTGTAGGGGACAGCTTTTTTGCACTGGCAGGCGAGAAAATCACCGTATATGGCAAAGTGAAAATTATAGTGTCCTGGATATAAAAACTGCGTTTGCTCTGGAAGAGGAGCCGGGCAGCTGCGAAGGAGAAGGGAGAGCGACATGAACATTAGTATATTTGGGCTGGGGTATGTAGGCTGCGTAGGGGCAGCGTGCCTGGCCAAAATGGGACATCATGTAATTGGAAATGATATATCGGAAAACAAAGTAGATCTGATCAATCAGGGGAAACCGACGATTATTGAGGCGGAAATAGGAGAGCTGGTGGAAAAAGCCCATAATGACGGACTGCTGGAAGCGACAATGGATTACCATTATGCCGTGCATCAGTCAGAAATATCCTTTATAGTAGCCGGAACCCCCAGCACTAAGAACGGACATCTTAATCTGGATTATATTTATGAAGCCGCACGCAGGATCGGCGGCGCTCTGACAGACAAGGAAACTTTCCATATTATTGCGATCCGGAGCACTGTTCTGCCGGGAACCAACAGGAAAGTGGGAGAAATTATTGAAGAGACTTCCGGAAAGAAACGAAATGAGGATTTCACAGTTGTTTCCAATCCGGAATTTCTGCGGGAAGGAACGGCGGTGCAGGACTATATGAATCCGCCGCTGACCCTGATCGGTACAGACAGCGAATTTGCTGAACGCAGGTTCAGAGAACTGTATAAAGATATTCCGGGCGAATTTATTTCTACAGATATTGAAGTTGCGGAAATTATGAAATATGTGAATAATACATATCATGGTTTGAAAATTGCATTTGCCAATGAAGTTGGAAACATCTGCAAAGCACTGGGAATTGACAGTCATAAGGTTATGGAAATTTTCTGCAAAGATACCCAGCTGAATATATCTCCATACTATTTCAAACCGGGCTTTGCCTTCGGCGGCTCCTGCCTGCCGAAAGATTCCAAGGCACTGCGGACTTTGGCCCACGATTTGTATGTAGACGTTCCTGTAATTAATGCTATCAATCCCTCGAACGAACTTCAGAAAAAGACAGCAGTCGATATCATTGAAAGTAAGGGGAAAAAGAAAATCGGAATTTTGGGATTAAGCTTTAAAGAAGGAACCGATGATTTGCGCTGCAGCCCTATTGTAGATGTGGCTGAGACTTTGCTGGGAAAAGGATATGAGATTCATATTTATGATAAAAATGTAAGGATTTCCCAGATGACAGGAACAAATGCTGATTTTATTGCAGCGAAGCTTCCTCATCTCCATGAAACCATATCAGATGATCTGGATGCTGTCTGCGGCAGGTGCGAAGTGCTCGTTATCACAAACAGAGATAAGGATTTTGCGGACATTCCGGAAAAATATCCGCATAAAGTTATTGTTGATCTTGCCCGTCAATACAGAGAATTAGATTATGAAGGAAATTATGAGGGAATCAGCTGGGGAAATATTAATTCCAATCCGGCTCAGAACGAAGAGCTTGTGCGGTCGATGGTGAGAACAGAGTTTTAATGCGGGAGTTGTGAAAACTTATGGGAATTATGAAATGGTACAGAGCGGAACGCTGGTTCTATGTGCATCACATGACACCGGCTGCTTTTTTAATAAAGTGCAGCATAAGAATTCTATGGGGAGGTGTAATCCCATATCAGACTCAGATAGGGGAAGGAACAGTTATTACATATCATGGTCTTGGGGTGGTTCTGAATAAATCTGCGGTTATTGGAAAGAACTGCAGAATACGTCAGCATGTTACGCTTGCCTCTAATGCAGAGGGCGCGCCTGTGCTGGGAGACGGCGTAGAAGTAGGCGCTGGCGCAGTAATTGTGGGCAAGGTTCACATTGGGAACAATGTGAAAATAGGCGCGCTTGCGTTCGTAAACAGAGATTTGCCGGATAATTGTACTGCAGTAGGGGTGCCGGCAAAACCGGTGAAATTTCATTCTTCTGAAAACGAGTCCGGTCAGATTTAAAGAGAGGGAAAAAGATGTCCAATACAAGGTGGCTTATCCGAAGGCTGAAAGCCATGAGCATACCGGAGGTGGCGTGGAGACTTCATCAGAAGCTGATTCAAAAAAAAGAAACCGCTTATTTTAAACCTCATAAAACCCCGGTAACAGAGAGGGTATTCAGCCATGAACTGGAAGAGCTGAGGCTAAATGCCGCTAAAATGCATTTAAACCTAAAAAACAAGGGGGTTTCGACGAAGACTGCTATTCCCCTTCTGGGCGGATATGAATACGACAGCTATAAACAAAAGTGGAGCGCCGGATTCCAGACAGAACATGTGTGGCCGGATATCTTTTCCTATGATCTGGAATATAAACAGAGAGATGATATCGGCGATGCCAGAACAAACTGGGAATTAAACAGACATTTTCAATTTGCCATCCTTGCCAAAGATTACAGAGCCTCAGGAAATAAAATGTTTTTGGAGGAATTGGAAACTCTGTTTTCTGACTGGAACGAGAAAAATCCGTTCCTGTGGGGGATTTCGTGGACAAGCGCAATGGAAATCGCCATCCGGTGCAGCAACTGGTGCTATGCATATTGCTTCCTGGACGGAATGGAAGCCGCTGCAGAACTTCAGGATAAACTGAGGATTGGCATTATAAATATGGCGGATTATATTGCGAAACATTATTCAAGATATTCTTCCGCAAATAATCATCTGATTGTGGAGGCATATGCAGTTGGACAGACAGGCATACTCTGCAATTATGATGAATGGATAAAAAAAGCGTCAGAGATACTTACGAAAGAGCTTCCCATTCAAAACTATGGGGATGGCGTCAACAGAGAATTATCCTTGCATTATCAGGCGTTTTATATGGAAGCGATGGGGCTGTTCATGCGTCTCATGAAAAAAAACAATATGGAATGCCCTGATTTATGGCATACCATGCTTCAAAAAATGTGCTGTTATGTTGCGGACTGTATTGGAAACTATGGCGAAGTGATAGAATTTGGTGATAATGATGAAGGAAAAATTCTGGATCTTCAGGGCGGAGTGGATTATTACCCCTATGTATTAGGGGTGTTCAGCTATCTTCTGCCCATGCGCTATACATCCGAAAAAAATATGCAGTGCGAAAATCTGAGATGGCTGTTCGGAAGCGGTGAAGCGGACGCGGCCTGCAAAAAAGCAGCCTATCATCCGCCGGAAAGCGCCTGCTACCGGGAAGGCGGAAATACAATTCTGAGAAGCGAAAACGGAAAGATACTGATCGGTATTGATCATGCAGCTTTGGGATTCGGGAGTATTGCCGCGCATGGACACGCAGATGCGCTGAGTTTTCAGATGTATGCGGAGGGGCAGCCGATCTTTGTTGATCCGGGCACTTTCATTTATCATTGTGATTTGAGGAGCAGAAATGAATTCAGAAGGACGGAAAATCATAATACGGTATGTGTCGGAGGACGTGATCAGTCAGAAATGCTGGGGCCATTTCTCTGGGGAAGGAAGGCGGAATGTAAACTGCTGGAATTTAGTGAAAATAATAGGGGAATTTCGCTGAAAGCCTGTCATAATGGATATGGGCCAGTCATTCACACCCGTAAAATCTTATTTGATAAAAAAAATAAATTGGAAATTTCTGATACGATTTCTGAACAGGGGAAGGGCACGTTTATTTTGGTTCTGGCGCCTGGTTCAGTGATCAGAGAAAATGGGCAGAACTTTTTCTCTGTGCAGTGCGGCTTAAAAACTTTTTCTATAAAGTTTCAGGGATCGGAGACTCCTGTCAGTATAGAAAAAATGTATTATTCCGGAAAATATGGGGAGCGGGAAAAAACACAAAAAATGAAAGTGAAATTTATGGAAAAACTTATCACGACTATTATTTATGAGGGAAAAGTAATAAAGGACGGAGAGATGCTATGAAAACAATTCTGCTTATATCCAATGAAGTCTTTCATTACCGGCAAAAAGTATACAATTACTTTTACCATAGATTCCGCCAGGATGGCTATGACTTCCGGGTTTTGAGCAATAAGTTTCAGGATGTGGGCTATAAATGTGAGTTTTCACGGTATGAGTACCCGATAAAATGCAGGATTTATATAAAAATGATCAGAGAGATAAGGCCGGATTATGTAATTGTTTTTCTGCATTTGAAGGACAGAATCATGCTGCCTGTTATCCGGTACTGCCGTCTGCACCATATACCTGTGATATTCTGGAATATAGGAATTAATGCCCAGACGCCAAATGCTGTGCTGAAGAACGCGCTGTTTCATCATATTCACAATCTGTGTGATGCGCTGATTACCTATACACCTGAGACAAGGAAATACTTCTCAAAAAAGAATCAGAAGAAGCTGTTTGTCGCATATAATACTCTGAATTTGACAGATGTGAATAAGCAGGATTTTCCGTCTAAGGAAGAAATAAAAAGAAAGTATGGAATAAAAGAAGACAAAGTAATCCTTTATATATCAAGGATGATGCCTTATAAAAAAGCGGATTTATTGATGAAATGTTTCGCAGATGCAGATAATGTGGCCGTTGTTATGGTAGGTCCGGGCTTTTCAGAAAAACAGAAAGCGATTGTGGCGGCTCATAAAAATTTATATTATCTGGGGGAAAAGTACGGCAGAGAAGCAGGCGAAATTTATAAAATAGGAGATATATTCAGTACTCCCGGACATATAGGACTTGCAGTAACTGAAGCAATGTTCTGGGGACTTCCTATTGTACTATTAAAAGGAAGACATGCGCCGGAAGCGTATTATATAAAAAATGGGATTACAGGATATTTTGCCGAAGACGAAGAAGAGTTCAAAACATATGTTCTTGATCTGCTGAATGAGGATGAAAGACGACAGCAAATGTCCGCAGCGTCCTTAGAAGTCTATGATAAAGAAATAGATATAGAACGTATGTATCAGGGATTTAAAGATGCAGTTCACTATTGCCAAAAAAAGAAGAGCTCATAAAGAAGAAACGGATCTCAGCATGAATGACTGCAGGAATAGATTATTAGGAGCACAGGAGAAGAATGTTATATTTTGTCATTCCATTAATGAGTAAAAAAGCTGCAAATGATTGGAATATGGTCTCTGAGTTGTTTAACAGAACATTGTGGAGCTGCTATAATCAGACGGACCCCGATTTCCGGATTATTGTAGCCTGCCATGATATTCCCAAATTAACAAAAAAGTATGATGGCCGTGTTGAATTTATTCAGGTTACTGAGGCAGAAGCGCCGATACCGAATACGCAGGAAGAAAAAATGGTAGATAAAGGGTATAAAACGCATATTCTGGCAATGCGCCTGCGCGAACTGGGAGGGGGATATGCAATGATGGTAGACGCTGATGATCTGGTCAGCTGTCATCTTGCCGAGTTTATCAATAGAAACCCAAATCAAAACGGATTTTATGTAAAAACAGGATATGTTTACTTTGTCGGTGATAATTATATGAAAGTAATGCCGAAATTTTCCAGCGGTTCCGCCTGCATTGTAAATTATTCTGTGGAAGATTTGCCTTCTGATTATACTGGGGCCAGGACATCCAATAATGATAAAAATATATGGATCATCAGAAAGCGGCATGGAGGCATAGTTCCTTTTTGTGCAAAAATGGGCAGGCCGCTGAAACCACTTCCATTTAAAGGAGCCGTATATGTGCTTGGCAGCGGAGATAATCATTCGCTGTATGGGAAAACTACGAAATACCAGACAAGGCGGAGAGAAATTATGGAAATGTTTAAAAGGAAACGTATTATAAAGGGAAAACTAAAAAAAGAATTTTCCATTGACTGGCTGTAAAAAGAATTTGTTTTGAAAGCTGTATGATCTGCCAGAACCGGGAAGAAAGGAGAAAATCCGATTATTTTCTGTATGATTGGAATATAAGAGCCAGAATGAAAGTATTGCTGAGAGACACATTTTTGCCGGGAAATACCTATTCGTTAGAGCTGTGTAAATGTTTAAAATCTTATGCAGATGTGGTTTTGCTGTGTAAAGAGGATGCCGGAAATATAGACGGCGGGATTAGATTTAAAAAAATAATTTATACGAAATCCTCTAATAAGTTTTTCTCACTTGTGAAATATATAAAAAGTATTTGCCGAGAAATCCATGAACTTCGAAAGGGAGAATATGACGTTTATCATATACAATCCTATAAAAATTTATTAGTTGAGATTTTTATGTTTTATACGGCGAAAAAATACTGTAAAGCCGTAGTAACAACAGTCCACAATGTTCTTCCCCATGAGGTATCAAAATTAGACAGAAATCTGCATAAGCAATGGTATAAAATTTCAGATGCGCTGATCGTCCATAATGAAGCAACAAGAGAATGCCTTGTAAAGCTGTTTCCTTTCACGGAATCAAAAATTGCTGTTGTTCCTCACGGTGCCTATTCGAATCTGTATAATAATAATCAGACGGAATATACAGAGAGAGAGCCGAAAATTCATTTCCTTCTGTTTGGACAAATGCGCCCTTATAAAGGAATAGACATTTTAATACAGGCGATTCCTTATCTGAAGGAGGAAATCAGAAAAAAAATCCGTATAACAATTGCGGGCAACCAGCTTCCGGGACAGGATCGAACAGATTATGCAGAAATGATCAGAAAGTATCATTCCGAGGACTGCATTGACTTTCAGAAGAGAAGAGTCCCTGATGAAGAATTGCCGGAACTTTTCGAAAAAGCAGATTTTTGCCTATTTCCATATAAAGAAATATATGGAAGCGGAGCTCTTTTAATGGCCTATACTTATGATAAGCCGGTAATTGCAAGTAATGTCCCGGCATTTATAGAAGAAACAGATAATGGCAGGACAGGCATATTGTTCAGCAGCGGGAACCCGAAAGAATTGGCAGAAGCCATAGAAAGAGCAGTTTCTATGAATAAAGAGGAGATTGCTTCATATAAGGCGGCTATCACGGAACTTGTTCAAAAAAAATATAATTGGTCGGTTTCCGCCCAAAAAACATTTGAAATATATGATAAGATCTTAAAAAAACATAACAGTTCATCCAAAGAATAAGACAGAGAAAATTATCTGAAGGCGAAAAAATGGGAAAGTTATTGCGTACAATTATTATAACGGGTGCGGCATTTGTCTTGAATTATCTTATTAATCTTGTGCTGACGCCATTTATTACAGATACAGTGGGAACAGAGGCGTACGGTTTTGTATCATTGGCAAAAAACTGTGCACAATATGCAACGATAATAACCGTTGCATTAAATTCTTTTGCCTCCAGATATATTGCACTGGAATTTCATAACGGAAATCTTGCCCAGAGCAACGTATATTTCAGCTCTGTTTTCTGGGGCGATTTTGCCATAGGGTCAATTATTGTAGCAGCTGCTTTTGGGTTCATTGGTTTTCTGGAATACATATTTGTAGTTCCGGAAGCCATTTTGACAGACGTAAAAATTCTCTTCATTTTTGTTTTTATAAATTTTTGGATAACAACAGTTTTTACAGTATTCAGTTCTTCTGCATACATAAAAAACAAATTGGATATTTCCGGAATATTTAAAGGCCTTTCGTATGTGGCAGAAGCGATTGTTCTTCTGGCGCTGTATGCATTTCTGCCGGAAAAAATATTCTACGTTGGGATAGGACTGGTTGCGGCGGCGCTGGTTATTGCCCTGTCTAATATTTACATATCCCAAAAATATACGCCTGATCTGTCTATAAACAGAAAATGGTTTAAGAAAAGTGCGGTGCGGCGCTTAATACTGGATGGACTCTGGTCTTCCGCAAATTCTCTGGGAGACGTTCTGAACAGCGGCCTTGATCTTGCTGTGTGTAACCTGCTTCTGACGCCGACAGCTATGGGGCAGGTTGCAATTGCAAAGACAATAGATAATATTTTTCATAGTTTATACCAGATGGTTTCACAGGCTTTTCAGCCGCTTTTTTTGAAAAGCTATGCTGTCAATAATAAAAACCAGCTGCTGTCAGAATTAAAGCTTTCTATGAAAATGTCAGGAATGTTGTCTAATATTGCTTTTGCAGGTTTTTTTGCTTTAGGTATGTCCTATTATCAGCTCTGGATTCCAAATCAGGATATTGGACTGATTTACGGATTGACGCTGGTGACAATTTCCGCCAGTATTGTTACTGGTCCCATGACTCCTTTATATTATATTTATACACTCACGGTCAAAAAAAAGATTCCGTGTATGGTGACTATTCTGGGAGGCTTTTTTAATGTAGCAGGAATGTTTATTCTTATCCGATATACGTCTATGGGAATTTACGCGGTTGTGTGGACTACCACAATTGTTATGGTAACAATCAATTTTGTGACGAATCCTCTGTATATGTCGCATGTATTAAAGATTCCCTGGAAGACTTTTTATCCAAGCCTATTCAGAAATATTTTTTCCTGCATAATTCTTACCTGCGTGTTCAGCGTCTTTGGGAAAATATATATGCCGCATTCATGGATGGGACTGATTGTGTGTGCGCTGCTGTACAGCGTTGCCGGGGCCTTCCTGCATTTTGCGGTGGTATATGATAATGAAGAAAAAAAGAAGCTTTATAATGCATTAAAAAACAGATTTATGAAAAAAAAGTGACAATGTAGACGGAGTAAAATCATGGTTAATGACAAACAATTTGTAATTGCAAAGAAAAAATACTTTGGGCAGGGTTTTCAGCATGTTACTCTGAATGACGGATTTGTTCTCAGCTGCCATCAGGATTTGCCGGTATATATTAACCTGAAATACCATATTCTCCTTTTGGGAAATGCCTGGAAAGTAACGGCGGGGACGCCGACTGAAGATCTGGAGAATCTGGCAGAACGATATAATACTTATATTCCGGACGAAGAGATAGACCTGATGGAGCAGAACTGGTGCGGCAGATATGTTTTAATTATCCAGGGAAGAGTATATCTTGACGCAGCCGGTCTGCTTGGAATTTTTTTCAGCAGTGAGGGAATTTCCAGCAGCATATTGATATTGGCGGATATTATGGGACTGCCGGAAAAAATATATCAGCCGTCTCCCGGAATGACCTGGCTTCCTGCTCCGCTGACTCAATACGAGGAGATTAAGCGGCTGCTGCCCGGACAGGTTTATAATTATACTGACGGAAGGCTGTATAAGAGGCAGCTGGTTGTCAGGAACATGCCGGAAAGTATGAATGAGTCTGAAAGAATCAAATACTTTGCAGAACTCTTTTCGCAGTCTCTGCGTAATATGGTGCGGACTGTTCCGGATAAAAAAATTTTAATCGCGCTTACAGGCGGCTATGATTCAAGAACTTTACTTGCACTGGCAGAGTATGCGGGAATAGAATTTGAGTGTTTCACCCTGGAACATGAAAATATATCGGATTCAGATACAGTGATACCTCGTAAATTATGTGATGAATTAAAGTACGGCTATACTTATATTCCCAGAGAAAAAAATCAATATTCTGAAAAGCTGGACAGGGCATATAAAATTCATACAGGCGGTTTAGCCAACGATGCGGATAAACTTTTTTACGCATATGGACAGTATCAGAAGCTCACAGAAAAATATGGCCCGTCAATACTGCTCCGAAGTTCCATATGGGAAATCGCAGCTTTTTACTTTCAAAAATTTATCGGCGATGAATTTGATCCAGAGAGCATTTATGGCAATTATAACGCGAAAGGGCTGGTAAAAAAATCTCTGGCGGATTATTTTATATGGTGCCGGGATAATCCCCAGGAAGGTCTGAATGCATGTAACCGGTTCTATTGGGAACAGCGCTGCGGAAGCTGGCTGTCAGCAATAGAACAGTCTTTTGACATACTTGAGGACTGTACTTCGCTGCAGCCCTTAAATTCAAGACTTTTGATTTCAGCACTGCTGGGTTTCCCGAAAGAAGAACGGATTGTAAAAGAGCATCAAGTAAAGATGATTGCATATGCATGTGATAAATTGAAAGATATTGAATTCGAAGGGAAAAAGAAGACGGATTTCAAAGGCTCCATAATGAGACTGAAAAAATTATTTTGGAGACTGCACTCTATGGGAATGAAAAAGACCGTACAGGCATACATACATATTATAAAAATACAAAAGGAGAAAAAATAAAGCTTTCTAAGCAAAGATTCAGAAGGTGTACTTTCTGTTGTGCATGAAGATGGAGAAGCAGAGAGTACACCTTTTGAATTTATTTTTTTCTTGTTGACCGAAAAAGTTCAATCTCTCTTTTTATGGTATCTTGTCTGTGCCGTATAACATAGAATACCCGGTATAGGTAAAAAAATGGCAAGAGCACCGGATATTTTTTCAGGACAGGGAAAAAATTTTTAAATTCTTCCCTGCTTACAAATATCCTTTTCCAGAAATATCGGAAATTATGCCAGCGTCCTTTTTCCGTCTGAATAGAAACCATATTTTTAAATCTGAAGAATTCGTTGGAGCCATATACGCCGGAAAGAAAAATATTTCGTTCCAATTCATTTAACTCGTTTTCAGCGATATCAGGTTTTTGAAGCGGATCGGAAAACCAGTACAGGCTCAAAGATTCCATCTTAACGCAGAAATCATAAATATCAAGTTTCTGAAGTTCTTTTTCAATGTATTCCCGATTTAAGATTTCCCGATATTTTTCTAAATAAATATAGATATCCATAACAGAACGGATTCCGCTGCCCATTCTGTTATAATGCTTTGCAAAATGTGCGATCTGGTAAATATAAAAATCATCCGGCGTAAGTTTATAAGCGCCTGGATTTTCCTCATCTGGAAGAGATCTATCCCATATATTGTCATAGTATTCCTGTCTGTCATCTCCCACAAGAAGCAATTGACGATGGATTTCCACCGTCACAAAGGGTGGTTTAAAATATTCGTCATGATGAGGAAAGGTTTCTTCCTTTTTGAGGTATCCCAGACTTTGCATGATTGTCTGTACCTGAGATGTGTTTTCGGGATCGATTAAAATGTCAATATCCGCCATTTGACGGAATTCAAGCCGCGGATAGAGCAGCTTCATTTCATAGCCTTTCAGCGGCAGAAAGCGAATGCCTGCCGTATGGAGGGCCTGAAATACTTCTTTCCGGGCTTCTATCTGGATCAGGCTTTGGGCCGTATTGGCATCCCGGCTTTTTTTCCATTTCTGATACAGCTCTGGGTTATCTTTAATGAATGGCTCAGCGCCATAAAAAGCCATAGTCTCTACAGAATGCATTCTGGCCATATCAAATATAAGTTCCCACTTCAATTCTGACGGCAGGACGGGAGCTTCTTTTTCGTGCAGGACGGAAAACAGGAGCCTGACTAAATAGGAACCTGCCGCATCTAATTCTTCGAGATTTTTATAGTTGATCATTGGTTACTCCTCCGTAAAGATCTATCCGGAATATTATAATCATCAAAAGCAAATTCAGAAGTCTTTTTATACTTTCTCAAAAGAAATATTTTGGATTACCATTTTGTACTTTCCCCGTGATGTTTTCTGCAGTTCATCTACCTGCTTTACGCTGATATCAAAACCTGCCTGCAATTTGCCATATAATCTGGATTTGATGAGATTCATTTTTTTTAAATCCAACGGGCTGTCCGCTGTGACAAGGACAGTACACTTCCCGGCTTCTTCCTGCAGGAACTGATAGCCGGTTATACCTTCAAAGGTGTCATCATGAAAATTGACTGCCGACATGGATACCTGCTCTCCCTCTTTTCCGTAAATAACATCCGCATTATGATGGCCGTTTATGGAGAACAATTCATCTCCGAGCGGTTTCACTTTATCATCTACTATATAACGTATAAGAGGTGTTTTTTGATTTATAAATCCGGTTACAATCGGTTCTCCCTGATCGCTTAATTCTGTAATGCCGTACATTGGATTAAATACATAGCCGCCATCATATCTTTCTGCAAAAACAGCTCTTTCCGAATGTCCATAAAATATGGCGATAGGACAATCCAGCACTTCCGTAATAAGAGCCTCCTGAAACGAATACAGATTTTCAGAAATAAGTAAGGCGGCCTTAAATTTATGTTTTATGTCAATTCCCGCGTCTTTTGTCAATCTGCAGTAATTATAGACGGCTGAGGGATAACCATATATAAAATCAGCCTTATATTTTTCGATTTGCTTAATATACAGTCTGATGTTGCGCTTGTTCATCAGAAATGGATTAAGCCTTATTTCAGCATATAACGGATTAATCTCATATAATCTTTTCCCTAAATCCACACCGCGAAATGTGGCTATTCTGCTTTTTTTATAATCGTATCCATATTTTGACCAGAAGTGATAGATGAATGCCCATTCCCGGTATATGGCTTTATTTTCCATGAATACTTTTGTTGGCTTTCCGGTAGTTCCTCCTGTTGTAACGGTATAATAATCATCGATATCATCCGCCTGTATATCATCAAAATGTTCGTTGAGCAGCTTCTTTGTCAGTATAGGAATATTTTTTATATCATCGACGGATTTTATTTTATTTGGTGAAAATCCGCTATCGTCAAATAATTTATGATAATATTTGGTGTGATCATAAGCATGAATTAAGGTTTCTCTCAATTGCTCAAACTGACTGTTTAAAATCTCGTTTTTATTTCGCTTATCTGCATGTGCGAGCTTATTATATGTAATAATAAATTCTTTGTTTTCAATAAGTCTGCTGCGAATAAGTTTAGAAAAAGGAAGCTTTATCCAATATGGAAGTTTTTCATTCAGTTTCTTGATCAGTGCGATTCCCATATCAGTCCCCCATTTCTCTGACTTCTTAATTTTAACAGGAAATTTATAAGAAGCCTTACCAGCAATCCCATGGTTTTGATATATAATACCGAAAATACAGTGACATTTTTATTTAACCTTTCAGAATAATTCTGCAATGGCAACTGTTTTTTGTCAAGTACTTTTCCCCGAAAAAGCGTTGGAATTTGCAGTTTTTTCAAACAAAAACTTGACAAAATCAGCAGAGACCGCATATAACAACTATAACATTTTAGGCAAACTTACAGAAATGTAAGGACGCAAAGTCAGGAGCCTTAAGTGCATGAGGACGGGTCAATCCCGGGCTGCACAAGGTCGTTCGGCTGCAACGTATCCGTTGCAGTCTTTTTTATTTTAACAGACGAAGAAACTGAAAAGAAAAATTTTAAATATACAAAATTTTCAGAGCAAAAAGGAGGCAGCTATTATGGACTACAAAAAAGCAGCAGCGGAAGTCATTTATTTCACCAACCGGGACGTGATAACGACGAGCGGAGGCTCGGATATCGGGGGCTGTCGTACCCCCGGATGGGATAGAGGAAACGGTTGTAGTGGCACCAGCGGAGATTGTCCGGGACAGTCATGGAAATAATAAGCATGAACTGATAATTTTAAAAAGGCTTAGGGCAGATGGGTAAAAAGCCTGTCTGCCCTGTTTTATTTAGAGGAGTCAGATAATGTTTTACAGATTAAAAGCTAATTATGCACTGCGCGGCTGAGAAGAGATGGCATGGGTGCTGGTTGTGCGTCCGCTGAACCAGATCCGCCTGCTGACACAGGAAATGTTTCAGGTACTGCTGCTTTGCGACGGCGAGACAGAGCTTCCGGGCGGCCTGCTGGATGACTCCATGCAAAAAGTTCTGGAGCAGTGTGTCGGTGAGGGGATAGTGGAAGTTTCCGAACAAGCTTGTCCTCTGGAAGCGGATCAGTATTATCATTATTATCATAACAGGTATACAAAAAGAGTATTCTGGTCCGTTACGGGACGCTGCAATTTTCGATGCCGCCACTGCTATATGGACGCGCCGGAAGCCATGCTGGGAGAGCTCACTACCGAGGAGGCGTTCGCGCTGATTGACCAGATGGCGGAATGCGGAGTGCTGCAGGTAGATATTACCGGCGGCGAACCTTTTGTAAGAAAAGATTTCTGGCAGCTGATTGACCGTATTCTCTCGTACAAAATGGTTGTTGCCCAGATTTATACAAACGGCTGGCTTGTGAATGAAGATATTCTTAATGAATTTGAGCGCAGGGGCCTGAAGCCGGAAATGGCAGTCAGCTTTGACGGAACGGGATGGCATGACTGGATGAGAGGCGTTTCCGGGGCCGAGCAGGCAGCGCTGCGGGCGCTGAAGCTTTGCCACGAGCACGGCTTCCATACAAGCGTGGGGATGTGCATCCATCGGGGAAATAAGGACACGCTGCCTCAAACTGTAGAGGCACTTCGTGCTGTCGGCGTGCAGAGAATAAAAACTGCACATGTAGATGAAACGGACCTCTGGCGCCGCTGCAGTGATGGAAATGCTCTGACCTGGCCGGAATATATTGATGTCATGCTGCCGTATATTGAATGGTATTATAAGGCCGGACGTCCTATAGAAGAACTGGAATTTGGCGGTATTGCCAGACTTAATCAGGAGGGGCCCGGAGAGCTGTGCGTAAGGCACTACGATGGAACGGAAAGATGCAGGGAATGCTATCTGTGCGGTTCTACCCGCTGGTCCTGTTATATTACTCCGGAAGGACGTCTGCTGCCCTGTATGCCTATGACAGCCAGTCCGGAACAGGAACGTTTTCCGAAAGTTCAGGAAGTGGGATTAAAGAAGGGTTTGAAGAACAGCTACTATATGCAGTTTGTAGACAGCCGTGTTAAGGATCTTTTTGAGGCGAATATGGAATGTGATTCCTGCCGGTACCGCTACGAATGCGGAGGAGGCTGCCGGGCAGCAGCGCTGCTGACGGGAGATCATAATCTGATGGGCTGTGACCGGGATATGTGCATGCTGTGGAAAGAAGGCTATGTGGACCGCATCCGCAAGGCCCTTGATGAAGCCAGTGCAAAATACGGAAACGACATATAGAAATCAAATTTGTGGCTGCTGTTTTTGAAAATGGTGGTTGATTTTTCAGGAAATTGTGTTATAATCAACGTATCGAGGGCAAAGCAGTTGAAAGACTGTGACGCAAAGCTAAAGGGCCTGAAAATGGCAGCCAGCTGCTGATATTTTCTTTTGATGAAAATACAGCAGCTTTTTTTTATTTTCTGATGAATTTTCAGTGCATTTTAGTGAACAGCAGGCATAAGATCAGAATATCTTAACAATAAAACAAAACCTGCCCGGAAGAAATGACAGTGAGGTGCGAGATCCCAATGTTTTGTATTAAAATTGCGAATATCCCCATTGGGATTGAGAACCGGTATCCCTATGTCCGTCATTTATGTGCGGATTATGAGACAGATGGTGAAGAGCCGGTATTTACCGTGTCCGTTACAGAAGAAGAAATCTTAAAGGAGCAGAACGGCGAAAAAATGTTTTCAAAGGGGTACTGTGAGGGTCTCTGTATATACCGGAAAATATGTCTGGCATTGATAAAGTATGACGCCTTCTTGATGCATTCCGCAGCAATTTCCATGGATGACGATGCGTATGCGTTTACTGCGCAAAGCGGCGTAGGCAAAACGACGCATATACGGCTCTGGAAAGAACAGTTCGGCGACCGGGTTCAGATAATAAACGGAGACAAACCGATTTATCGTTTCATAGAGGGACAGCTGTATGTCTGCGGTACGCCATGGTGCGGAAAGGAATGCCTGGGCAGCAATATCATGCGTCCGGTCAGATCTATCTGTTTTTTAAAGCAGGGTCCGGAAAATCATATACGTTCCCTGAACATCAGCGAAGTAAGCCGGAGGATTTTTTCACAGGTTCTGCTGCCAAAAGATCAGGAGAATTTCGACTGTTTCTGGATGCTGCTGGAAAGAATGATTATGTCAGAAAAGTTTTTTGAACTGGAATGCAACCGTCAGCCGGAGGCGGCAATACTTGCATATCAAACTATGAGGAGAAGGGAAATATGTTGAAGATAAAGAAAGGTTTTATACTGCGCAAGCTGGGAACGGAGCATATGGCGGTTGCTATCGGCGAAGCCAGCAGGAACTTTAACGGAATGATCCGCCTGAATGAAACAGGCGCTTTCTATTGGAAGGAACTGGAGAAGGGAACGACAAAAGAGGATCTGATCGCAAAAACTCTGGAAGCCTTTGAAGGCGTGAATGAGGATACCGCTCGGCAGGATGTGGAGGAGTTTCTTAAAACGATTTCAATGGCTATAGATGATGACAGAGAGAACGATTGAACAGGAACTTGACCTTCGGGGATACGGCCTGTTTCAGACAGTAGGAGACAGTATGGAGCCTCTTCTGCACAACAGAAAAAGCACTGTTGTCATTAAAAGAAAGACAGAACCGCTGAAGCGGTATGATGTTGCTTTGTATCGAAGACCACATAAAAAAGAATATGTGCTTCACCGTGTGGTAAAGGTTCTGGAGGATGGATACCTTATCCGGGGAGACAACCGGATCTGGCGTGAGAAAGTGCCGGAAGAGTGGGTGGTCGGTGTAATGACAGGTTATTTTGAGACAGAAGAGAACAGATATGTGTCATGTGAGTGCAAGATTCATAGGAAATATCTGAAATCTTTAAAAAAGAGATACTGGATGCGGTGGACAGCTAAACTGCCTTCACGGATATGGAAAAGACTCACCGGGCAAAACAAGAAGAGTGATACAGGTTAGGATAATAAAAGGCTGTAGTTATTAGAAACGGCTTTTTGTTATAAAAAATTAAACAGAAAGGAGTGCTGCAAAAAAATGAAAAAAGAATATGAAAAGGCAGCTGCAGAGGTTACTTTATTTGACAACAGCGACGTGATTACTACCAGTGGTGGATGTGAAACCTGGTCAAGCCAGAATGGATATGAATGCTACGGCGGACTGCAGATGTCGGGTGGAGATCTCAATCCTCCTCTTTCTTAACAGAACCGATGTGATTTATTGTGGAAAATTTTATTTTGCATAGCTGAAGAGAAAAATTTTGCACAATAACAC
>DWYN01000029.1 GCA_019118645.1 Candidatus Blautia excrementipullorum
TACATTCGAAATAATTAGTGCTGCAATACTAAGTGTTCTCTTTTTCAGGATCCAATCTGAAAAAGATGCACCATTTCTTTTCCCATACTTAATCTGCAGCAAAAGCATATCTTCGAAACTAGCATTACCAAACATAATTTACCTCCAAATAAAAAAGAATGGCGGTAATCCTGCCATCCCTGAGAGTCAATGTATAAAATTTTCAACATAGTTCCAATATTGAGTGCGCATATTCTTTTGCAGCCTCATATGTATTCCATTTGCGCTTATCACCGTAATGTAGCTGCATATCGCCGATATAAGCGTACCAGTGATTCCCATTTTCTCCGTATTGCTTTATATGTATGTCTTTTTCAGTGAAATGAGGGAAGATCAGTTCTTTTCTACGGCAAAATTGCGAATATTCAAGATTGAAAGTGTGGCCGCCAGATGAATTAATATATACTGAACCAAATTCTCGAAGAGCTTTTAATTCACTGAAGCCCGCATCTACCCTTAGCATAGAAAAACCATCGAGTATTGTGCCACCAACATTCTCAGCTTGCATAAGCGCTGCCTGCATATATTGAAAGTCACGATTTGTATACAGAGAAATTAAATCTTCCGGATTTTTAGAATCTCGTGCTTGCCTCAAAAGATCCTCCGGTCTGTTACCATGAAAGAAATTCCGTAAAGCATTTTCGTATCTGTGGCCGTCTGTTTTTTTATGATAATCAGTCAGTTGTTCTATCGTATCAATTTTTAGCCACCACCCGCCTTCCGTGGACAGGACAAATAAATATTCCATATGATATCCTCCTTTAAAATAAAATAAGGAGCATAAATGCTCCCAAGTTATACATCTCATTATGGTGATTAAATTGTAACAAAATAAATCAAATATTGTTAAAAACGATCCTCCTTTTAAAAAATTGCATAAAAAAACCTGCATTTTCATGCAGGCTGTAAAAGAAACCTGTTTCCAGGGATTACACTTTTTTCGGTAACTTATGCTACTGATGATATACAATAATGATTTATGTAATAAGTATAACGGATTGAGGCCATAAAGTAAACGCTATGAAGTGTATAATTTCTACTCATAGTTGACGCAAGCTTACGGATATATAAAAGTTTACAGTTAAGAAAGCAACAGGCATAGGAGCTGCATGGCTACGGTGCGATTATATACATTCTTGCAGATACGAGGAGAGAAAAAGATACATCCTGCTATCCGCCGGTCAGCGGATCAATCTTCTACTGTTTTATCCATATCTAAAAAGCTCGTCAAGCCGGACACATATATTCGTACCTCACCACCGCCTTTTCGGCTGTTCTTAAGCTCTAGTGCACCGCCGTTTTCTTCCAACACGGATCGGGCGATATAGAGTCCCATACCATAGTGCCTCTTATCTGTGCGGCTTCTATCCGCTTGATAAAATTGCTCGGTGCCGCGCCGTAGAGCCTCTTCGGAAAATCCAGGACCGCTGTCTGTCACCGTTATCTGGAGTAATTCTCCTGTCTTGATCCGTTCCGCACGGATCTCGAGTCTGCCCCCATCTGGGCAGTAATCTACTCCATTGGTGAGCACATTTCCCACAGCTCGTATCAGCTCATCACGAAATCCTTGCCGTCCCTGAATTATAAACTCTTCCGAAGGAAATGCACAATCTACTATCAGGTTTTTTCTCCTTCCAAGCGCATCTGCCTTTTTCTGTACTTCTTCCAGAAAGGGACCGGCGGGAAACCGTTCCTTCTGTTCCCTATTTCCTGAGGGAGTCAGGTTCACTTCATCTTGCCCTGTTTTCTGCTCAGATGCTCTGACCGCCTTTTGGAGTACCGCAAGATACCGTTCTAGTTCCACCACATTGTCAAGTACTTCCTGATCCCACTCGCGGATTTCTTCCATATTTTCCGTTTCCTGCATCAATTCTGCATTCCCCCGGATGATTGTCAGAGGAGTCTTTATGTCATGAGCGAGAGCTGCGATCTGTTCCTGCTTCTGCACCCGAGACTTCCATTGTTCCTTCAGGGATCTTTGTAGAGCTTCCTTCATCTTAAAGAGTGCCCCCAATACATCATCCACTTCACGGATGTCTGAATATTCCCGTTCAAATTCCAAATCTTCTCCGCCCACTTTTGCTGCAATCTCTGTCAATGTATCCAGACGTCTTTTCAGATATCTCCCGAAGCTCCGGGCAGTAAGTGCTGTCTGTGCCAGAAAAAGGAGCAACGCGGCAAAGAGGATTAAAAGTTCTGCATTCGGGAACACCGCCCGAAGAGACGGGTTCGTGAATTTAGCTACCATCTCGTACCTGACGATCACCAGATTCCCGTCATTTTTCTTGATGCTCCTGTAGAAAATATTGTAAAACGCTCCGGTATCTCCGCTCTTCCACCTATTCCATCCGTCCTGTTGTTCTTTTCCTTCAAATGTACCGTAAAGAAAACTTCCTTCAGGATCATAGACGCCGAATGTACAGCTATCTGGAAGTAATGCCGCTTCGTTTCCTCCCGCCTTGATTTTATCTGTTGCCTCTTCAATCTGGCTCTGTTCATAGGTGGGTAGCCGGATGATTCCGCTATTTACTAGCGTTGAATAAACAATCAGCGTTCCTGCTACAAGGATTACCGTCAATACGCAGAATCGGAGCAAATACCGGATAAATACCATATATAAACTTAATTTTCTTGTCCTGCTCACTTTTTGTTTCATCATGTTCCTTCTTTCACTGCCATTGTTAGCACCAGATCTGCCACACCTTTTTGCATCTACTCTATATCTGGATTCGCCATAGCGTTTATTCCTTCCAACGGTATCCAATTCCCCACACAGTTTCTACCGGAGAGAGCTCAAGTTTCCGGAACTTTGCGCGGATATTTTTTACATGTTCCGTGATTGCGGAGTCATCACCATTTTTGTCATATCCGTATACATGCTCGTAAATCTGCTCTCTTGAGAATACCTGACCGTGATGAAGCGCCAGATACTCGCAGATCTCATACTCACCCGATGTAAGCGGAACCGTATTCCCTTCGTACACTATCCGTTTCTCTTTAAGCTGGAACCTTAGGTTTCCCACTGCTACCGCATGTTTCTTCTCACGTTTTTCCCGGCGAAGATGTGCCTCTACTCTGGCTCGAAGTTCCCCGATTCCGAAGGGCTTACGGATATAGTCGTCAGCCCCCAACCCAAACCCTTTCATCAGATCCTCCTCGGCAGTTTTGGCGGTTAGGAAGAGGACAGGACAGTCGATCTCATCCCGCATCATTTCCAACAGCGTGAAACCGTCGATTCCGGGCATCATCACATCCAGAAGGATTAGGTCATACTGCCCCGTTCCTTTCTCCCCATTAAGGAGCTGCGCCGGATCTGACACGGTATCAACCACGTTTCCGTCCCGCTCCAGCACCCGTTTTAAGAGCCGCAGGATTCCTTCTTCATCATCCACTGCCAGTATTCGTGCTCCCATTTCTCTATTTCCTCCTTCTTTCTGTCACCGGCTCACTCAGACTGCGCCCTTCTTCCCTCAAATCTCCAAAACCAGAGAAATGCCGCGGTGGTTAGGATCAGGAACACCACAAGGCAGATTCCCAGTTCATTTATAATAATTGGATTGATTTCAGCCCCTCTGTTTTTTCCCGCTATATATAATAGCAGATAGGAACAGATCCTGCCACTCCAGCTCCACGGGAAAAACATCCAGATTCCATCCCCCATTCCGGTTAACATAAGAAAAGCGCTTAGAGTTCCAAGGATTCCGATTCCGATAGACACGCCTTTTCCGAAAGTAAACGCCAATACGAGATGGATAAGATAGACTATAGACTGTCCAATCCAGATGACTGCTGCTTCTTCCAGATACACCACAAGAGTATACACCTTCCCACCGGGGAACAGCCCGTAGATCAGTGCAAACCCCACGATTGCGATCAGACAAGAGAAAAGTCCGATCAACATCAGAAAGCACCATTTAGACAAAAAAGCCTGGAACTTTCTTCTTGAAAGGCAGAAAAAGTTTTGGTATCCGCAGTCAGCTTCCATTTCTTCTGATATACTACAGATTACTCCACAGAGGAACGGCCAGATACAGGAGACAATCTGCAGGTACGCTTGGATCTTATTCATGCTGTCCCAGCTTGCAAAGCTGTAGTACCACAAAAATATTGCTGCTCCTACGAGTGGTAGGATTAAGTGAATCCAAAAGAGCGTTGTGTGTTGTATCTTAATCCCTTCGCTTTTCATTAGTTTCAAAAAATTTCTCATACCGTCTGCGCCCCCTTTATTTTATACCAGAGTCTTGAGGCTCCCCAAAGAATGACAAACCATGCTAAAGTGACAAGAACACCTGGCAGGATCGAACTTGTATCTGTAATCCCTGGAGTATAGGTCATACTCTCCGGTACAGCGAGCAGCCCGTTTGGAAGGATCCCGATGATTGGGACCATCAACCGGGGAAGGATTGCCCAAGGATTGAGAAGCCAGTAGGGAGTGACCGCCATCAATGTTCCTGAAGCGTTCAGAATCAGGTTGACGATTAGTGTTGGGAGTATTCCCCAGCATTGATTCAGCCACAGGCAGAACGGGATCTGCCAAAGGGTTGTTACTGTCATAACTGCTGCAGCAGCTGCAATCTGCAAAGGCGATATCTCAAGCATCTGGGGTATCCAGACAGCAGGGAGCAAATACAAGGCAAGCACCAGATTAGCAACAGCACCAAACAAATTTGCGAAGAAAAGTGCTTTTATACTGACCAGGATCTTCGCGTCCCAGATTCTTCCCATCTGCACGGGAAGTGTAAGGACAGCCCGGTTCTTCATCTTCCTGTCCTTTTCTCCCACAAGGCAGGTAAACAATGTAACCATTCCTGGTAACATTAGTATATACCACCAATTGTATGCCGAATTGATCCCGTTGCCCCGGGAAATCCCGTATGCTAGAAGCAGGGTCAAAGCCTGCATCAAAAACCATAACTTCCCGGTAAATGTATGCTTATATTTCAGATTTTCTGCCACGTACAGTTTCATTATAGTTCCCCTCCTTTTCTGCTTTTCGCCACGATTTTCATGAACATTTCTTCCAGATGCCCCTGAGGCGGCATCCCGCCCTGATAACCCAGTCTCCCACCGGCGAGGATTCCGATGTGGTCCGCCGTCTGCTCCACCTCGCTTAGGATATGGCTAGATACTAGCACTGTGATCCCTCTTTCCGGAAAGCTTTTAATTAACTCTCGAAGTTCCTGTATACCGAAAGGATCTAGCCCGTTGGTGGGCTCGTCCAGCACCAGAAAAGAGGGGTGCGAGATAAGCGCAGCTGCAATTCCAAGTCTCTGTTTCATCCCCAGGGAAAACTGTCCAGCCCTTTTCTTGCCTGTATCGGGAAGGCCTGCGATTTCAAGCGCTTCCTCAATCCTGGATTTTGGGAGCCCAAGGGCAGTGGTGCGGACGAGCAGGTTCTCTTTTGCCGTCAGGTTTCCGTAGATGGGCGGCGTCTCAATCAGCGCTCCAGTGCTTTTCAGACATTCCCTTGTCCAGGGCTTTCCATTATAGAGTACGTCTCCTGAGTCCGGACGCATCATTCCGGTGATGATCTTGAGCAGCGTCGATTTTCCTGCTCCATTGGGTCCCAGCAGCCCGTAGACACAGCCTTCCGGGATTCGTAAAGAGACTTGATCCAGGGCAGGTGTCTGCTGTCCTCGGAATCCCTTTGTCAGTGACTTAGTTTCTAAGATAAGATTTCTCATGATAATAATTACTCCTTCCCACAGAAAAAAGTCTGTTTTTTTTCTGCAAGAAGGAGTATAGAGGACAAATCTAAAGAATTTATAAGGAAACAATTCCTTTCCGATAATTATTGAAACGCACGACTTTTAATCAACTCGAACAGCCCGTACAATAATTACTCTTTTTTCGCTGTATCCTTCTGCAAGATGCTTTTCGCATGATACAAGCGTTACACGTTTTTCTAAATCCGGAAAATATGGCTGACTTTCTGATCGCAGAGCCCGATCGACAGCTTCCACTTTGTAATTATATCGGACTCCGTTTTGGAAAAGATAGAAAGTATCTCCTATCTGGAGCTCATCTAACCGGTTAAAGCTGTGTCCGTAAACCTGAGAGCTGTGCCCATATATGATATAGTTGCCATCCAGTGTAGTAGAAAGATCCGCAGTAACAAAATAATAGAGAGACAGATTGTAGTCATTATCTTCTATTGTAGTGCCGCGGATTACAGCCTTTTTAAGATTAATTTTGTCAATTACAAGGATACTGTCAATATTTCCCCGAAAAGAATAGCTCCCTATGTCACTATACATATATTCTACCGATTCTTCTGGAGATTCCGTGTCTGTCACCGGATCATCGCTTTCGTCTAAGTATTCGTCAATCAATTCATTTTCATAGTTGTTTCTCTTTTCCGCCTCTTCATAGGGTTGGCGATAGATATAATATACTATTGCAAGAAGCAATACTACTGCTACCGCTAAAACTAATAGGGGCAGTATACGTTTTTTCTTCTTTCTGATATAAATTCCTCCTTTAAAAACGGTGCAGGGATTACTCTCCTGCACCGCAATAATTAATTAGTTCTCTTCTTTGCTGCTCTTGTTCTTTTTCTTCCTATCATAGTAGACGAAAGTTCCGGTTCCGATTGCAATGACTCCAACTACAAGTACCCCGACAGCAAGTTTGAAGTTACTGTCTTCAAATCCGAGTTTTGGAATGACATTGTTGCGGCAGGTAATCGTGACATCTTCACCTTTCATAGTGATCTGGATCGGATCTGCAAGCTTCTGGTAACCGTTCGGAGCTTTATTCTCTTTGAAGTAATAATTACCATAGCCAAGATCCGTAATATTTATTTCACCGTTCTCATCAGTGATATATGTTCCAAGTGACTCACCGGATTCCGTAAACAATTCAAATTCTGCTCCTGATAACTTCTTAGATTCATCGCCGGCATCTACTTTAATCAATGACACCTTGGCTTTCATTAGCATATTCAAAGCAGGATTCTCTTTATTTACGTCGAATACTGTAAGGGGCTCATTCTCCAGGGTAAGTTCAAATTCATGCTTTTCTTCATCAAGAATAAATCCCTCTACTGTCTGGAGTTCTTTGTAATAGTAGTGTCCGGATACAAGTGCGCCCTTTAAAGTAGCCTTACCATCCTCATTTGTCTTAATGACTCCGATCAGACTGTCTTTCGCAAGGGCTGTTTCTCCGCGGTAATCTTTAATATCCTCATTCGTGTAAATACCAAAATATACGCCTTCCAGCGGTTTTTCACCGTATCCGAAAGTGCCATTTTCCGGATTAATCATCTCGCCGACCTTATATACGTTAATTTCCGTATCGACAACATCATTTTCGATATCCAGACTAACATCAACTACCTTGTTTTCGGCATCTTTTTCCAGAACGACTTCGTATTCCTCATGTGTCATGGCTAATCCGGCAGGAGTTTTTGTCTCGACCAAGGTATATTTTCCAAGTTCCAGTTCTTTTGACGTGGCAATACCTTCTTCAGTCGTCGTGATCACATCAGCTACATCGCCGTTCTCATCGTAGATTGTAAACTCTACACCAGGTAAAGAGCGTTTCTCGTACTCCATTCGGTAGATGTCACCGAAATCAGAATCGTGAGTTGTTGTTCCGGTAAGCATATCCCCAACTTTTTGCACGGAGATTGTTCCCGTTTTTTCATACTCATCTACCATCTGTACTTTTTGGATTTCACCTGTCTCGAGGACTGTAAATGGAATTTCTTCAGCTATTTCATACCCATCTGGAGCCTGCGTCTCTACGAGTACATATTCGCCCGGTTTCAGGCGTTCAATCATATGTGGTGTGCCGTCAGAGGTCCATGATTCAATTGTATTTCCATCAGAATCACGAATTTCAAGTTCGGCGCCGGGGATTTCCTCACCACCGATGTCGACTTTGCTGATTTCGACTTTGGTATAGTCATTGGATACGTCTGCTGTAGCCAGCAGGGTTGCTGTATCCTGGCCGGCATATTCGAGATTAAAGTCAATCACCTCATCATTCAGTACATACCCGTCTGCCGCTTTTTCCTCTTTGGCATAGTAATGCGCAATCGGCAGATCTTTGGTGAATGTAACAAGTCCATTCTCATCTGATACAGCAGTTTCGATCAGTGTATCTGCAGGTACAAGAACGCTGCCGTCTACTGCAAGAATATCCTCTGCTGCATACAAGCCGAACTCTGCACCTGCTACCGGTTCCTGTGTGCCGGCATCCAGCTTATTAATCTGAATCTGTACTTTCTGCCGCTCGTTTTCGTATGCGCTGTCATGATATACGACTTCTACTTCATCGCCGGCATATTCAAGTTCGAATTCCTGAATTTCATCATTTAGCACATAGCCATTCCCTGCAACTGTTTCCACAATCCGGTACTTGCCAAGAGGAAGATCTGAAAGCGAGGCCATTCCTTCAGCATCTGTACGGATTGTAGCTACGAGTTCATCTTTGGTATAAAGGACGATTCGGTTTCCCTCTTCGTCGGTCTGGTAATCCGGAGAGTAGATATTCTCATTTGCGTAAATAGCAAATTCTGCACCTTCCACGCTGCCCATTGCATATGTAAAATCATAGACAGGCTCTGTCTCATCTACGATCTTTAAGAATTCGCCAAAACGCCGGAGAAGACTTTTCTCTTCAGACGTATATCCTGTAAGTACTTCGCCTGTTTTTTGGATGCGTAGTGTTCCCGTCTGGCGCGCATTTTCGTAATCCATAGTGATAATAATCGCGCCAGTTTCCGGCTCAACTTCATATGCTGTGTCAGAAGCGAGTGTAATTTCGATAGGATCAGCTTTTACATATCCTTCTGGTGCAAATACCTCTTCTATCCTGTAATGACCAGCGGGGAGCTCTTCAGGTGTCAGAAGATAACCGCTGTCTGATGTTGTAAATTCTGTATGTTCAACAAGCTCAGGATAATGCGTATACTGTGTAACATATTCCCCATTATCCATGTCATAGATCTTAAAGGTCGCGCCACTGTGGAGTACCGGAAGTTTGCTCGTACCGTCTATTTTGTATATTTTCAGCAGCGCTGTAAATTCATAATCAATAAACACACGCCATTGCTGCGGTTCACGGCTGTCCTCATTAATGGTTACTATAAATGGATCAATCGGACTATAGTTTTCAGGAACTGTAGATTCGACGACCACATATTTACCATAGGCAAGTTCCTTGCTCTGCGCATATCCTTTGCTGTCTGTGAATATTTCTTCCATCGGTACACCGTTGCTGTCTTCAGAATAATCCAGAGCGGTTGTTTCCTCTGTAAAGTCATAGTCACGGAATTGCTCCGGGGTGTAGTTGCCATTCTCATCTGGCTTGATGGTCCCATCCTGTACACCTTTCAGAGAACTGATCAGATAAATCTTGAATCCTGCACTTTCAAGAAGGTCAGCCTCTGTCTGTTCACCATCGGAACCGACTTTAATCAGTTGGAACGGCTGCTTCTTAACTGTTTCATGAACTGTCACATCTCGATGGACAATTTTAACTTCCTGTCCCTCATAGGCTGCATCAACCGGGTACTCGGTCGGATCAAGCAGATAGCCTTCTGAAGGTGTCAGTTCTTTCACGATGTACTTGCCAAGATATAGGTTTGTAAAATCAAGCTGACCGTTTTCATCAATTTTTCCCTTCGCAACCAGATCCCCTTTATTATATACGGGATCTGATTTCTTGTTTGGATGCTCTATATCCTCTGCCGCAAACAGACCATACTCGGCTTCTACAAGAGTTGCATCTCCCTGACTGATAAAATCATGTGTTTCTTTGTCGATTTTATTAATATGAATCTCTGCACGAACTTCTTCATTGCTAAATTCATGAGAAAATACATACTCATATGTACTGTCATCTTTATAGGAATATGTAAATTCGTATTTTTCATCTGACATATAATACTTATCCGGGGCTGTAATTTCACGGATATAATACTTATGACCGATTGGAATGTCTGCCGTAAATGCTGCTACTCCGTCTTCATTTGAAATAACAGTCTCGATCAGCGCATCTTTCTGTAATGCAGTACTTCCGTTGATACTGATATCTTCACCGGCATAAAGCCCATACTCTGCGCCCGACAGTGTCACGTTATCGTTTGCTGATTTTTTGACTGCCTTTACACTGATATCCGGACGAGCGTTATCATATTCCGCAGATACCTGTGAGAGTTCTACTTCCTGTCCGGCATATTCAAGAGTAACCTCCTGGGTCGTCTCACTTTCATCTTTTCCAATGGTCAGATCTTCTGGTGCTTTTACTTCTACGATACGGTATTTACCGAGATATAGATCAGAAGATGTCGCGTTGCCATCTTCACCAGTCGTTAAGGTTTCTACAAGAGTATCTTTCTGGTAGATCAATGTAGTTTTGTCCTGGCTTATGATATCTTCTGCAGCATAAATCTTATATACAGCTCCGGCATATGCAGAATTATCATAAACAAAATTTAGCGGGTTTCCATCCTCAATGGAAGTGAGTCGTTCGCCTATCTTATGGATCGTAATACGGCCCTTCTGTTCAGTATTTGTAACAGTGATGTCCGTATTACCGCCGGCGACAAGTTTAACGTTATATGCTGCGGTGTTCAGACGGTATCCCGTTGGGGCAGTTATCTCCCGGAGATATACGATTTCCTGTGTTTTCGTAAATTCTACGAATGAGGAACCATTTTCGTCTGTTTCAGGCATTGTTGTGATAAGACTTGTACACGCTTCATCTTTATAGACTCCGAAAACTGCGCCTGAAAGATTTACATTGGATTCAGCATCCCGTTTGGTAAGCGTAATTCTTGCAAGATCAAGCCATTTAATGGAGAACTGAACAGAATTTGCTTTCTCTTCAATAAAATCTCCATACCCAATATCCTGATATGTATCGCCGGCAATTACAAGTGTCTTCCACTGAGAACCAATCTGACCTTTAAGGCTGCCGGTTTCCCATAATCCAGTTACTGTTTTCGGTGCAGTAAAATGGAATTTAGTTCCACCATAGATCCTGACAGTTCCACCTGTCTGAGATGAGCTGTTGCTGTCATTATGGTAGGTAACATTTGCGGGCACATTTACAGTAATATAATTCCTGTGATCACCGTTAAGCTGAATCACTTTCGTTCTCTGAAGATCATCTTCCAAATAAGCCTTCTCATAATCTGATGAAAGGCTTATCGCTGCTGTTGGAGGCGTCTCTTGCGAAAGCAGCTTATTAATGTAATCTATCACACCGTCAGCCACCAATGCATCATATGAGCAGCCGTAGAAACCGTCATTACCAATGTAAGCATATGAAGCTGCGATATGGGTATAGATGTACTTTAGATTGTTGCTCAGTCCCGGTAAAAGTGAAGCCGAGATATCGCCCGGCCCGCCATAGCCATAGTATAAGACTTTTTGGAGGTTAGCGTTTGTCTCCAGGACAGTTGCTACGTAATCCGCACTTGGCGGAGTATCCTTTGGTGATTCGAGGCAATAAGCTATTTTGCCGTTCACGGTAAAATAGCTTGTAGAATATGTTCCCCAATGGGAAGGATACCAGAGCCTTTCTCCCTGCTCCAGACTAACCGTGGTGCTTCTCTGGGCCTGCATAGTGGATGGTACCACAGAAAAGAGCATTGCATTATCCGAGACATCTTCTGATAATACATTCCCTTCATCTGTATTTTCTTCAGACGATTCAGGCACTGTTTCTGCAGTATCCTCAGATATTTCGCTTTGTTGAGCGGGGGCGTCGTCAGAGTCATCGTCCGTTTCCTCTGTATTCTCTTCGTCGCCACCGTTACTCTCTTCATGACCGGCTGTGTCAGGTTCCTTATCGTTTACCGTAATATACCGAACAATCTGATAAGCCAGGTTTGAATCGCGAAGAGGAACCACTTCATAGACTGCCTGATATTTACCGGGTACCTCTGTATTGAAAGCCTCCAGTTTCTCATTTACAGCTTCCTTAAATGAAATTTTTACTTTTTCATCATTGTAAGCAATTTTAGTGAAATCTGAAGCAGGTTCAAAATCCGAACCATAGTTCAGTACGAGCTCTTCAGCCACTGCGATCTCATCTTCATTAAGTTGCGACTGTATTTCCTCAAACTGAGGGAGCGTGGAGGATTCCTTGTATAAAACAATTGCCTCCTGCGATGTCGATTCAGATGATGCCGCTTCCGTTTTGATCTCAGGTACTGCGGTTTCCGCTGCTACTGCTGTAGTTCCTGCATTTGCAATTGTTGAACAGCAGATCAGGAAAGCAAGCGCACCTGATATAAATCTTCGTCGTTTCATAATCTTTTCTCCTTTTAGCATAATAAAAGCAGGGAAAAACCCCTGCATGTTGCGGTCGCACCGCATGTTACAAAACAGATAGCAGAAATCACTGCCCTTGGCCAGTTCATAATCCTCCTCCCTTGTTAACAAGCCAAAAAAGCCAAAGACAGTGTGTCCAGAATACCTATCACTAGGAATTTTACGAAAAAGGACCTCTGCTCTTTGGCTTGCCTTAAAAAATATATCTGTATTATATCTTGATACGATAAGTATTACAATCAGGCTTATACTACACTAACTTCATATATAAACATTCCGTTTACATTATAGCCCCGGAGGCAGCTATATGAGACAAATCCATCCGTATTAGCCATTGTGGATTGCTCTCTTCTCTGATACGTTTACCATAAAAACAGGAGGCAGTATGGAAATGGAACATCTTTCAGTACCTTCATGCTATAAATATATAAAAACAAAAGAAGGGGATCCTGATTATCAAAAAATCTATGGAGTAACAGTATCAGCGTATCAGACCAAATATCCAGAAGCACCTATGATAAAGGATGAAATATTCCGATATCTTAAATTGAGTCAGGTTATTCCAGAAAAATATAATTCAGAGTTACTCAATATGGACTATGTAGAATTATGTTTTTCAATAATATCACAATTTCAATGTAATGCAATCTGTCAGATATGCCCATATTCTACACTTTATCGCAATGCGCATGAGAAAGAAGAAACAATTATTTTAGGATTCGCATTAAATACATGGGAAAATTTGCAGAGAATAATACAGGCAGGCGTTACAAGCAGACATTTCAGAGCTATGATACCAGTTTCAGAAAAATCAAAGGTTATGGTAGTACCTCTGAACAGACTTGCATTTGAGTATTTGGAGAAAATACCAAAATCCCAGGAAGATATGCTATCTATTACTGATAAGATTATTTCGGTCCTAAAGCAGAACAACCAAAATAAATTATCAGCATCCGATTTTAGGATAGCAAAAAAGTATCTTGACAATTTATATAATGGCAACTACTCAAATCTTAACGATGATTTTCTGCAAAAAGCACTGAAAGATGGTTTCAATCTATCATTAGGGAGAAAAGCATCCAAACAGCAGATGCCGATGTCAGATGTAGCTACATCTGTAGTAAATAATGACCGTTCAGAAAAGACTCAGGCAGCTCATATTAGCGGCTTTCTAAAGGAAAGAAATATGCAGCCGAAACCGCAGCCTGCTCGAAAGCCAGATGAAACTGAGCTTCCGGTTGACAGCAGAATATCTGAATCTGAGATAAGCCAGACAGTATCCAGAGAAACACAAAAAAGCAATGATATAAAGCAGAATTCTACGGATCAGAAAATCTTAAGCACGTATAAAGTTTCGAATGATTTTTTGCCAAAAGAAGAACATAATTTCTTGTATCGCCCATGGAAGGCTACGAAAAAAACGTTAGAGGATAGAAATACTATTATTCTGGATCAGAATCATTCGTATAGTCAGGACATACTGCAGGAGGATCTTCTTCTTACTCCACTACTTCCCATGGAAGTTATTGACATGGAGGGCACCTCCGCCCTGCTTTTTTTGGCAAATCACAAATATTACTGTTATGAACGAAGTAATCCAGTCATACTTGATGTGCTGCTCCCCTATATTACAGCCAGCAGTTATAGGAAAATATTATGTTACGAGCCGCACTTATTATATGCATATTTTACAGAGGAACAGGCTTATGATGTGTCCATAATCGGACTTGGATTTTATTTCGATCTATTTAAGTCGCTCAAAAATTGTAGAACAAATCCTTCCGAAGCGATAGCAAAAATATGTCAGATCAAGGGAACGAGTTTCCCGGATATGCTTAGCTTATATAAGAAAACCCATATGAAATTTGAGAAAATGCTCAGCAAAGAAGATTGCGAACGAGTTCAGCAGTTTCGTGAGATGAACCGTGTCGCAAAATTAATAGGATTTTCGGAAGCATATCATTCAGCAATATTTTCAACAGCGAATATTGTGAGTGCAGACAGTCGGAACGGATATACTTTTAGCTATAAATCTGGTACCCCATTACAAGACTCTTATAAAGATGTTGCATTTCACATACGATGGAATGCCGTGTCATATTTTCCGGTTAAGGAAATGCTGGCTATATTGTCAGATGATATTATTTTCCGAAAAGGCTCTGCTATCCTTTGTTTTGATGAAGGCAGCATAACTTTTGCTGTTCTGCCGGAACACTATGATTATTTGTGCGATCAGATAAATAGAATTGCGTATCATATTGCAGATAAATATAAGAAACTCCCAGTAATGATTGACGAAAGCTCGTAAGAATTATAGAATGGAAAGATTTCGCAGCCTTGTTTGTGTTTAAAGGGATAAAAGTAGCGGAGGGAGGAACAATAATAAAGTTATTTGTATATATCATACTATAACATATTTTCAGAATGATTCAAAGATCATTCAATGTATATCCTGTCATAAGCCCTCTTCGCCTTGCGGTTAGCTTCTCGTCATCACTATATTCAACAGTTTGTACTGCTTTTCCAGTCTCTTCCCATTTTAAATCCGAATGGATGTAATATTCTCTTGCATAAATTGACAATTGATTATTTCCATCCGATCCCACGACAGTAATAGGCTCCTCTCCGGCCCCCTTTATGATATGTCTTATAATATAATCTCTATATGGATGATAATACTGCTCATCAAAATACTTGAGGGAATAAAACGTCTGTTTCCCTTGATGATTATTCATTATCAAATACAGCTTTCTTGGCAAATCCTCTATATGTTCAAGCAGTTTATTAAACTCTTCCATCTGCTCTTTCCCTCTTCTGTCAATCTCGCGATTGAGCTGGTACACCTGCCATGTGCTATTCATTTCACGAAGCACTTGAATTATCCAGTATTTATCCAGGGAGCCTTTTTCTCCAGACCACACATACGGCTCCAACGCATTCCAAAATCTCAATAGGTCCTGACAATTCTTTGTTGGGTTCAAATCATCTGTGACTCCATAAAAAAATTGGCGGCGCTCTTCTTCGGTTGTATTCTCTGAGAGTACATTCTGAAACTGATGATCAACTATTTGTAGCGCTGATATGATATCTGTACTGCCTTCGATAATCCTTTGATAATATTCGTCAATACTCATATTAAATCCCTTTCCAACCGTTTAGATAATATTTTAAGTTCCCTGGCAATTTCTCGGAAAGTCAAATGAATATAAGAACTATAATTGAATATAAGCATGCACAGATAAGGCTGGCATCCCCCCTTGTCTGCCACCCGCATAATCTCATTATAGAATTGAGACTCCTTACATCCGAAACCACCACTTATAAATGAGTATAGCAGATGGAGGCTGTGATTTCCAGTAGCCGCTATATGTTACAGCAAAATGCAACAATTATGTTCTTTCTAACATATTCTTTCCGATATGTTCTTGCGTCATGATGCAAAATTTCCCGGCGATGCCTGCTATTTCAGCAAATATAGCCTTTTAAATCCTTAAAACATATATCTCTATTTTCTTCCGATTTTGCACCTGATTTTTCCGCTATTTTTTCGTTATCTCATTCTTGTTTTTTTTACTTTCTTCCTTTGCTGTCTTGTTACCCTTTCCCATTATCTTTAATGAAAATCTTAGTCTATTGTTCTCGTCTTCTAAATTTTCAAGATTCTTTTCAAGACTTTCGATATATCTCAATAACCAGAATAATCCTCCGGATACAACACCTGATGGAATAACACAGCAAATCAAATAACAGAATATCTGCTTTTGATTTAAAGCGCTCGGACAAGCTATGAATCCGTTTATCATCACCCAGGCCAGATATATACAGAAGCCGGCCTCAAGTATCAGTATGATTATTTTTTTTGCGCGTCCCTTCCAGTTCTTCATATCATCTTCCCTTTAAACTCTGCGCCATTTATCTTTTATCATTTCCATTTTTACGGTAATTAATAGTATCCGGCATATTTACATCGATATATAAACACTGTGCCATAACATTAATCAAATGATAGTGAGTAAATCAAATTTGAAAGGGATGAAAATCTTAATCCAGTACGATAGAATTAAGCTGCATGAAGAGAAAAAGAATCAGCCATTATGAGCTTTTATACGAGATGGAATATGAAACGTTCTTAACTGAGCGGACTGAGGGATAATAAGAATGTTACTGTGCTGCACGGTCAAACGCAGAATTGAAGACATTACAAGACGCATTCCTGATGATAATATATCTTCTGAGCAGCAGACATAACAATAGAAAAGGGAACAGCCATTTCTATGTTTTAATCGACTATTCCCTGAGACTTCGCATGCTAATCTTTATAAAACGCTGTTCTTCTTTCGTCAGAGTGTCCCATAGGTCCAACACCTCTCTCTGATCTTCCGAAATATTCCCCGCCCCTCTTCTGTCTCCATTCTCAAAAAACTCTGACAAGCTGATCCCCAGTCCTTTGCAAATCTTGTTCAGCGTGATCAAGGTCGGTATTGTCTTCTTCTTGACAATTGCTGATAAAGCAGACTGCGAAATGCCGGTCAAAGCAGAAAGCTGATATCTGCTTATCTTGTTCCGCTTACAGAGTTCATCAATTCTTTCCGGAATAAACTTCTCAATATCCAAGCAATATACACTTCCTTCCGTAGTAGTATAATGCTATTGTAACTAGAAGTTCCGCAAAAAATTAGTCCTGTATCACAGAAGTAATACTTCTGTATAAAGAAGTATATGGATAAAAAAATAATCGCCCCTATTCAATTTTAAATTACTTTTCTTTCAGTGTAACACTATTTCGTAAAATAAAAAAGAGGCTTTCTTACAAGTACTTCCGCTTGTCGGGCGTATTAATGAACTGGAATTTCAGTTGCGCAAAAATGTGGCAATGACGGTAAGCCTACTGAACAGAAAAATCCGGATGGTTAAAAAATCCTATAATTAAATAGTGGACACAGCGAATATATATGATACAATTGTACTGTAATTAAATATAAGACTTTCAGAAACATTAGAAGGGCTAAGAAGGTGATATTGTGAAAGATTATGTTTCTTTTCCGGTTTATGATGGAAACGAGATAAATGAAAATATTGAAAAGCTGCAGAACTTACTGGAACAGACAGGAATAGAAGTCCACTATGTGAAAACAAATGATTCATTATTTAAAAAGCTAAATTTAGGTCTGTTGCAATTTAGCTGGGATGATGATGTGCTGCAAAAGAAAATGAAGAGAAATGCAGGAAGGAAATCCAAACTCAGTAATTACACTTATACACTGGAAGATATTCGAAACAAAGTAAAAGAACAAGGGGCGGACGCTACTGCAAAGGAGCTCGGTCTTAGCAGGTCCCGATTCTATGGGCGACTAAAAAAAGCAAAAGAATCAGGCAGTTATTATTTTTAGCAGTAAGCCTCAGACAGCCCGGCGGCCGGCCGATATTCAGTCTGGAAGACAGTGGGGCGCCCCATTTCCCGGGAGGCTACCCGAGGAGTCCGGCTTCTGTTGTATGAAACTATCCTCGAAAAAATGAATCTAATCCTTTCCCCTGAGGTATCCGGGCGCCGGATCATCACACACGAATGCAGAAGTATTAACTGAGATCTTTCAGGCACAAAGGCAGGATTACCCTGTGATCCTGTGTCAGGACGATATCGTAAACCTTCAGAAAATTTATGGGTGCACCGAAGTTCCTGAATTTCACTGAACTTTTGAGTTTATCGATTGCTGCATCAAGCAGTTCATCCTTATGCTCCCTGCACAGTTCGATACTGTTATCAAAAAATGCCCTGAGCAGTATTTCAATCCGTATGATATCAAATGTATCGGGATCCTCATTACCGGTAAAACGTTGAAAAACAGGGCCCTGTACATTTACGATCATGGAGTATGGCTCCTTCTTTTTCTTCTCCTGCTTATCTCTGCCCTGCACGAGCTACTAATTCTGCTATTTCTTCCGGAAAATGTTTTTCATAAAACCAACGGAAACGCACTTCCAGTCTATCGGCATCCAACACGCTGATATCATTTTGGGGATGGATTTTGTCGTTTTCCAAAAGAAACTTTGTATTGATCAGTTCCTGATACCGTTTATCGCTTTCCATTTCCTCCCGGCTTCGGTATCCTTGCTTAGGAGTCTTCCAGTATGTTATGTCGTGGATTGTCTGCTTATAGATCCGATCCCTTTCCTGTACATAACGTTCTGTAATCTTATTTATAATTTGCTGCATTCCAAACCTGCTTTCTCCGGATTCTGATAAATATTTCCGATCACCCTCAGCGCGGGGCGAACTGTGTCGCCAAGGGGCTGCACATCTCCGGTCCGGGGATCCCTTGCTATAATAGCATAGGTTTCGGTATCAAACTCTATTACATATGGATTCTTCATATAATCATATTCCACGATATCGCCTGTAAATACAGTCTTTCCAGTGCAGTCTTCTCTCCCGATTGCATAGGAAAGCGTTTCCTTATGTACCTGTAAGAGTAAAGTGTTCATTATAATCTTGTCCTGCGCAAAAATCTGAGGGATAATGCGGATATCATCGGGAGCAGCAAGGACTGCTGTGCCGGATATCATATCGCCGCTTTCAACTTCTATTCCCCTGCATTCCATGGCCGGCGTTAAGTATTCAATCCCTGTATCCGGATACTTTCGTCGGCATATTTCTTCGAGAAGCATTTCAGAAACAGTATTCCATGCCTCTATGGTTTCCATGGCAAAACCGCACCGGCGCTGATACTGCAGGATGTATTGGTCAAAACACAGCGGACGTTCTGTCCCTTCCTCAGTCATGATTTTGTATTCCTGGTAAAGTTCCATCAGTTCTTCATCCGATACATCTGAAAAAATATTATCTTTTATCATCTGTGAGCCTCCTTAAATATCTCTTCTATATAATAATAGCCGGCTATTTTGGAAAAATGGAAATTATTTTATTTTTCTTTAGGATCCGGCTAATTTCAGCTGCAGTTATGCAATATCATCTCCGTTTGCTGCTGATCCGTCTGGCTTCTTCAAGGGTCTTATGCCCGGTAATATCTTCAGAGTCAGGCTACTCACGGAATTTCATGATCCCCCAGGCAATAGCATACCAAAGCTCTGCTCCTTTAACAATGGAAAGGCCCGGATCATCCGGGCCTAAAAAATCAGCCTGTTGTAATACTATCAAAATAAGTGACGTCATTATCACTTGCTTTTTTCATGAATACATGAAAACAATTTAGATCTAAATCATTGCACACGTTTACCACAATGTATTCTTTCCCGTGAAGGATCACGTGTTCATTAATCGAAGGTATCTTTGCCCCCTGTAGTGTTTCCATATATTCTCTGAGATTATAAAGTAGCATTTTCATATATATTTTTTCCCTCGTATATAGGGGCAGGCTGAATGTTCAACACTCAGCCTGGCCTCCCAGTTTCCCCTGATTCTGTCAGGTTCTTCTTCTCCTGCTATCTACTATTACGGTTCAACCGCACCGTTTCCTGCTTCTTCCGTATGGTTCCCATTTATTATTTCTGCCAATGTTTTTATCTGTTCGATCCTGGTCGTAATCTCCACCGCAAAATCCTCTGCCTCTTCATATCCGCAATACATGATCTGTGCCAAATATGAATAGGTATCATCCGAGATCTGTCCCTCCAAACCGGATATGCAGCTGTGTACAATACGAAGCATCTCGCCCCACAAAACACCGCATTTTTCATCATATTCGGTTATGCGGTTCCGTACCCATTCCTGCAGATTATTACGGACATCTTTTGCACCACAGTCCGTCTCCTGAACAAAATACACCACTTCTCCAATACCGGAATCCTTATTGAGCTTTGTTACCCGGCCGACCGGGTACAGCGCGCAGACCGTTGGCTTCACTTCATGGATCTCGCACTTGTTCCTGACAAGGAACGGGCATATCTTCTTCTCTCCCCTCGGACGTATCCGGATAATCGGAAGCCCGCTTGGTCTGCCCACATATAATTCGCAGTATTTTTCCAACAGTTCTATGAAACTAATCCCTAAATGTTTCTGGATCCGCATTACGTCATAGGCGCTCAGCAGGATGTCCTCGCGATTCCTGCAGCACGCACCGCAGCATGTACACCGGAAATCAAACGTATCTGTATCCAACACTTTTATATTTCTATTTTTCTCTAATTCATCCCTGATTATTTTTTCCATTACATTTTCTCCTTCTATTCTGTATAAATCCACTGATTTCCTCTTATCTGTGATAGTCTACTATGACAAGTACGTCGTCATCTGCCAGAGAATCCAAGAAGTTTTCCACTCTTGCTTTCCATGGCTCCTTACAGTCATCCTTTTCTTCTGTCCCGCTCAGCCGATTGTCTGACGCTTGCCAGCCCCCTTCCTTGTCCAACAGGTCATGAGGACATAATGGATACCTGGATTCCCGAAGCCAGTCTTCCCTTTTCAGATAATCTTCCAGTGACTCACCCCGGCGATACATATATGATTTGCCATCCCAGATTCCATCTTCTATCCGCTTCCCGTATATGTCTCTCGGACGTTCACCCGTCCGGAAAAAGCCTTCCAGCTCTCCGAAACGTTCCTGCAGTCTGGCATGATGCCAGTCCCACATAGCCTGCCATTCAATATCCTTCATCCTTGCTCCGCTGGTCCATCGATATCCCTTTGGCGGATCCACTGTCTCACCGCTCCATGTCCAGCTTATCTGCCCTGCGAAATACTCTCTGCAAGTATCCCTGACCAACAGCAAATACGGCCAGCGTCCGCCTATTTCATACCAATCCCAGATACCATTCGGATTCGCATAATAGCCGAAAGCATTTTCTTTTTCGATATACTCTATGCCAAACCACTCTACTGAAAACCTGTAGATATCCGGATATATTTTCTTCAGCGGGTATCCGGTAAGCGCCCTGATCCTCTTCGCGCGTTTTGTCCGGCGCAGTTGATGAACCGGTCCGGCATCCGCTTCGAATACTTTCCCGTCACGGATTACAAACCGATTCCCATAGGGGCTCTCAAAGTCCAGGACGATTGTTCCCTGAGGAAGTTTCAGACAGTCAACTGTTCCTTCATACCCTTCCACTATTCTCTCGGTACAATCACAGAATTTTGTTCTTCCCGGATCCGTATCTCCCTCATAATACTCCTGCATCTTTTCAGCCACAGCGTCATGGACCATACGATAAAACTCGTCCCGAAGGCCGGCTTCTTCATGGTCCTGCTTCCCTTTAATGGGTGTCTGCCGATCCTGCTCCTTACTAATTACTTCCGCCTCTATACGGGCGTTTTCTCCATATTCATTTATTCCCGGTATTTCTACCGCTGCTAATGTCATAAAATGCATAAGTTGTATCCCTTTCTTCTATATAATATGGAGACAGGGCAGGCGGCCGAAACCGGTCACCCACCCTGTCTGTCTCTCATTATTATAATCCCTGCTCATTCAACATCTGTTAAACCTGTTATGATCCCCGGACTACTGGCGATACAACGGCTGAAGGTCAACGGCTTCTGCGATCCCCTCCCGAAGTTCTCTCAGGGCGCAGTCGTTCTCCTTGGGCCGGCAATCTGTCCGCCAGTATATCTCATACTTTTTACGTATCTCGTTCTGCTTTGCAGCAGCTTCATCAAATGTACCCATCGACGGATCTTCCCAGTACCACACAAAGTAGGTATGCAGGATATAATTTTTATCGTCATAGATACGCTTGCAGTACCGCAGTCCGTTCATCAGCATGACATCCTCCTGTGCCTCCAGGTTGTCATACTGTTCCGGTGATACAAAATGATATCTCTCTCTATATGTCCACACGACTGCCTGTTTTTCCCTGAAACAGGAGACTGTTCCCCGGTATGTCCGGATCCACGCCTGCAACTCTTCCTCTGTCTTCCACGCTCTGTCTCCGCTTTCTCTGCTGGACAGAAAGAAATGATCTCCGTTTCTCCCCTGCTTTAAGAAA
>DWYN01000030.1 GCA_019118645.1 Candidatus Blautia excrementipullorum
ACAAGGAACAATACTGATTAGCAGGGCGGAACCCTCTCTACCCTGCTAATTTCTAAAACTGGCCGCTTAATATGGCCCTGACTGGCCGGGAAATGCGGCCCTGCTGGCCGCGGAAAGTGGCTGTTTGCAACAACGAAAAGCTTTGCGTCGATTGCTATAGGATGTCTGGCAGGGGAGGGAAAAATCTCTCTAAAAGATCCAATTATATCATATTTTCCGGAGTATCTTCCAGAGGAGGTTCCGGAATGGCTGTCCAAGACTACAATTCAGAATATGCTGGAGATGCGGAGTTGCCACTCGGTGACTACTTATAAGTCTGATTGGTCCAAAAATTGGGTAGAAAGCTTTTTCAAGGTAGAACCTGATCATCACCCCGGAACGGTATTTAGCTATGATACATCTTCAAGCCATACACTATGTGCGCTGGTAGAGAAGCTTACAGGCATGAAGATGCTGGATTATCTGCGGATCCAATGTCTAAATGAAATTGGATTCAGCAAACAAGCATATATTATAGAAGATCCGTTTGGCGTTTCCTGGGGGGGAAGCGGGCTGATGGCTACTACCGAGGATGTGGCTCGTTTTGCCCTTCTGCTCTTGCAAATGGGGCAGTGGAATGGAAAACAGCTTATTCCAGAATGGTACATCAAAGAAGCTGTTAGCTGTACGGTGCCGAATATTATTCATGGAAATGAGCTGGATGCAGTCCAGGGATATGGGTATCAATTTTGGAAGTTAAGGAAAGGATATGCCTGCAAGGGAAAAGGGAGCCAGCTCGCTATCTGTATCCCGGAGGAAGAGTTTATCTGTGTAACAACTGCAGATACCACAGGTGTGCCGGGAGGAAGCCAGAAAATCCTTGATGGAATTTTTGAATATATTGTGGATTCATTGGATCGGGAAGAGCCGGTGGATGACGCATTTCAAAGAGCCTGCTTTCAAAACAGGAGGCTACAACCACTGCTTTATAAACAGGAGTATATTCCTGATAAATCTTTTCTTGAAAGAGTGAAGGACAGATGGTATCGGGTGCATGGAAAGCCGGACTTTTTTAAAAAAATTATGATACGGTTGGAAGCGGAACAGGGTGAGTTCCTATTACAGTCAGAGAAAAAAGAATATTCTATCCGGTTTGGCATAGGAAAAATGTTTAAAGAAGACTTTCCTTACTATCATCAGTTGTATGTGGCGTCAGGACAGTGGCTGGAAAAGGATACTTTGTATGTGGAGGTCCGCATATTGGGAGAGGAACCTTGCCTTATCCGCTTCCAACTGGTTTTTGGTGATAATGAACTTACGCTTCACATGATTAATACGGGAGAACTGTGCTTTATGGAATTTGATGGGTGGTATGGAGGGAAAATGGCATGAAACAAATTGTTATAACAAAACCGGGCGAAATTAAAATAGAAGAGGTTCCTATACCAGAGGCAAAAGCAGGGGAAGCGTTGTTGCAGGTACAATACTGTGGGATTTGCGGAGCCGATGTGGCCAGTTACACAGGCAATCAGCCGTTTACTACATATCCTAGAATTCCGGGACATGAGTTCAGTGCGAGAATTGTAACAATACCAGAAAATACAAGAGGATTAAAGCCTGGAGATTTGGTTACGGCAAATCCATATTTTAACTGCGGGACTTGTTATTCATGTAGAAGAGGATATGTAAATTGCTGTGAGGATAATCAGACAATGGGAGTACAGAGAGACGGCTCTTTCCGACAGTATATAACAATGCCTGTGGATAGAATTCTTCCGGCAAAAGGATTGGGGGCAAAGGAACTGGCATTGATTGAACCATTTTCTATTTCTTATCATGCGGTTTCACGGTGTGAAATGCAAAGCGGAAGCAAAGTTCTGGTTATAGGTGCAGGTCCTATTGGGCTGTTTGCTTTGATAGCGGCGAAACAGAAGGGAGCTTTTGTGTATGTCAGTGATGTCTTGGACGGAAGGCTGGAGCGGGCAACGCGGTTGGGGGCGTCGGGAACTGTGAACCCCGGTAAGGAGGATATAGCAGCATGGACAAGAAAAATAACGGACAGCAATGGCTTTGATATCTGTATAGAAGCCTGTGGTCATCCGGAAACGTTTCTTACCTGTATTGAACAGGCTGCCTTTGCAGGAAAGGTCGTTTTGATTGGAAATGGAAAGAAAGAAACCACATTTGTCCATTCTATTCTACTGAAAAAGGAATTGAACGTATACGGTAGCCGTAATTCTTATACCCGGGATTTTGAAGTGCTGATTGACTGGATGGCAGAGGGGAATATGGATGTGACATCGCTAATTAGTGCGGAGTATCCCTTTGAACAAACTGGAGAGGCAATGGAAGCTCTGGTACAAAATGATGGAAGTCTTGAAAAAGTTCTGATTCGATTTGACAATGCCGAGGAGGATCAAAGGGAAGATGAGATTTAAACAGACAAAAAGTAGACTTTACTATAAAAGACGGGCGATTCCCTATCTTTTACTGGCGCCAGTAGTTTTGTTTATCCTGCTATTTATGCTCTGGCCCATGGTCAATGTTTTTGTGATGAGCGCACAGAATTACCAGCTCCTTCGACCGTTAGAGAGAGATTTTATCGGTTTGGAAAATTACATTACGATTTTGACGCAGGATGAATTGTTTATCAAGGCGCTGCGGAACTCATTTGTATGGGTGGTGTTCAGCGTTATTATACAAACTGTCCTGGGGTTTTGGCTGGCATGGCTTTTGAATCAAAAATTTAAGGGAAGAGGCTTATACCGGGCGCTGGTTCTTTCGCCGTGGGCTGTAGCAGGCGTTATGGTGGGCATTATTTGGAATTTAATCCTGGGAGAAACGTATGGGGTTTTAAATGATATTCTGATGCGTCTGCGCATTATTAACAGGAATATCTCCTGGTTTTCCAGCGGCAATCAGGCGATGGCAGCAGTCATCATTGCAAATGTATGGAGGGGAATTCCGTTTTTTACCATCAGCTATCTGTCAGCTTTGTCCAGTATTCCAGAAGACGTATATGAATCGGCTAAAATTGATGGTGCGGGAAGTATTATGACTCTGTTTCGGATTACGCTGCCCATGATACGAGACACAATTGTACTGACAACGCTCCTTCGGGCCATCTGGACCTTTAACGCGGTGGACTTAATTTATACTATGACATATGGTGGCCCAAATCATGCGACAACGACTATATCAATGTATATTATGTCTACTTTTAAGACAGAGATGAACTATGGTTATGCTTCTGCATTGGCGGCGATTGCCACAGGCTTTATGATGATATTTGCTTTCATTTATATGCGTGCGGGAAGACTTGGAAAGGAAGAGATGTATTGATATGGGTAAAAAGACAAAACGAAAAATAACGAGAATCATTTGTTTACACATTCCGCTGATGGTTTTTCTGTTCGCCACATTAGCGCCCTTTTATTGGATTTTGGTAACTTCGTTGAAAACCAGCAGAGAGGTTTTTGCCAAGCCATTATCCTATTGGCCCAGAGTGTTGACATTTGGGAATTATGTAAATTTATTTACGAACTTGGGCTTTAATCGATATTTTATAAACAGTATGTTTGTGGCGGTCACTACAACCGTGATTGTAAGCGTGCTCGCACTGCTCGGCGGATATGCCATGTCCCGATACCGATTTAAAGGAAAAGGGTTTGTATATATTTTGTTGCTGATTACCCAAATGTTTCCGGCAGTCGTATTGATGATTCCCTTGTTTGAAATTATGAATAAGATGGGGCTGATTAATAATCTCTGGTCTCTGGTTATTAACTGTTCGGTCTCGAACCTGCCTTTCTGTCTATTTATGATGATGGGATACTACAACTCGATTCCAAGATCCTTGGAAGAAGCGGCGCAGGTAGACGGATGCTCACTTTTAAAGGCCGTATTTAAGGTTCTTCTTCCTACCATGCGGCCAAGCATTGTAGCTACGGGAGCCTATGCGTTCATCAATACGTGGAATGTATTTGTATATGCCACGGCATTTATTACGGACAGGGACAAATATACAATTCCTCTGGCGCTAAATATTTTCCAGGGAGAATTTAATACAAACTATGCAGGCCTTGCAGCCGGCTGTGTAATTGCCCTGGTTCCGGTTCTGGTCATCTTTGCTTTTATTCAAAAGCATTTATCAGGAGGAGCTACTAGCGGAGCGGTAAAGGGATGAGTTTTATAAAATTAATATCAATATTTAGGAGGAAATGTTATGAGGAAACACATGGCAACTATTTTATTGACAGCGATGGCGGGACTGCTTTTGGTAGGATGTGCAGGTAGCGGAGAACAGACAGGAGCGGCGGGAGAACAGGCAGATGTTGGCAATACGGCGGCAGGGGAAAAGACCGGTCAAACTTCGGGTGAAAAACAGGTGATAGAGTTTTGGTACTGCTCTGCCAATGAGACCTCTACAGCCATATATGAGCAGCTTTTTGATGAGTATAATTCCATATCGGATCAATATGAATTTAAGTTGGTTGGAATTGCCAACAAGGATGCGCCGGAAAAGCTGGCTATGGCGATTGCTACTAATACCATGCCGGATGTATTCAGTACGGGATTTTATTCTATTATGCAGTATGTTACACAGGATGCGGTCATTCCGGTAGATTCTTATTTGGAAGAATGGGAAGATGCGGATAAATTTGCTCCAGAGGTACTTTCTTCTCTGCGGGATATTGGCGGTGGTACACTATATGCCTTCCCGTATGCGTATAATCAGGATATTTCCTGGTATAACACCGAAGGCCTGAAAGAGCTAGGGGTAGAAGTCCCTGTAACCCAGAGCGATTTCCTGCAACTGTGCGAGGAGTATGCAAACCCGGAAGAAGGAACCTATTTCTTCAGTCTGAGAGGAAATCTGCCCTACGATAACCTGCTGGCCTGGCTGTTTACCTATGCGGATGGCGCTGGCTATGAGGGTTCCTATTTTGATGAAAATAACCAATGCATTATTAATAAACCGGAATTTGTAGAAGCTCTGGATGCCTATACTAATATTTATAAAAACGGATGGGTTTCGGGCAGCTGCGTGACGAATGGATTTAATGAGATGGTGGCGGAGTTTGGTGCAGGAACGGCTCAATATATTATGCATAATTCTTCCTCCAAGGCGCAGCACGAGAACAACTTGGGAGAGGGGAATTTCGCAGCTGCAAAGTCATTAGCAAACGACAAAGGTCTTTACTATAATTCATCTCTTCAGTCTCTGCTTTTCGCGGTTTCTAAAAAGCATGGGGATGATGGGGATTATTCCGGGGCAATTGAAATGTGTAAGTTCCTGACCAGCGAAAAAGCTCTTAGCTCTTTGTGCCAGGTATTGGGCAGCGTGCCGGTAAATACAGATTGTTATAAGGCAGATTGGTTTAAGAACGACCCGTTTATGCCTCTATATCAGGAAATCCTGGCAGATGAGAATCATCGCTCTATTCAGAACCCATATTGGCTTCCGGAATATTCCAGTTTTTTACAGAATGATATGACGGCAGATTTTCAGGCTGTGCTTTTAGGAGAAATGACATCGAAAGAGGCTCTGGACCGCTGGGCGGAAACCCTGACACAATATCAGAAGGATTATTTAGACCAAAAATAAAAACAGGAGAGGAAATACCCATGGTAAACAAATATATTGACTGGTATCTGGAAAATTACAGAAGACAGACAAAAGCGGTGTTGAATTATCCGGATGGTTGCGTGATGACAGGTGTTCAGGGAATCTATGAGGCGGAAAAGCAGAGCAAATACCTGGATGTGATTTATGAGTTTGGAGCTAAATACGTAGATGGGGAAGGGAATGTTTCGGGCTACCAGGCAAATGTACACAATGTGGATCAGCTGCGATGCGGAACAGTAATTCTGTATTTGTACCGAAAAACAGGTGAAATACGTTATCGGAAGGCTGCAGACCAATTTCGGGAAAACCTGCGTACCTTCCCCCGCCTGGATATGGGAAATTTCTGGCATAAGGAGATTTATCCATATCAGGTATGGCTGGATGGGCTTTATATGGCTATGCCATTCTATTTGGAGTATACAGAGCTGTTTGGCGGCGAAGGAGTCTATGAGGATGTGGCAGGTCAATTTGCGAACGTGAGAAAGCACCTATATATAGATGATAAAAAGATATATAAGCATGCTTATGATGAAAAGAAGGTGCAGGTCTGGGCGGATCCATCTACCGGTCTTTCTCCCAACTTTTGGGGAAGAGCAGAGGGATGGTATCTGATGGCTCTTGCAGACTGTATTCCCATGCTGGAGAAAGCGGGGAGAAAGGAAACGACACTTTTAAAAGAACTTCTTGCAGAGGCAGTAGAGGGGATCGTCCGGTATCAGGATGAGCAGACGGGGTTGTTTTATCAGCTTTTGGATTTGCCGAATCAGGCGGGAAATTATACGGAGACTTCGGCTTCAGCTATGATTAGTTATGCGCTTATGAAAGGAACAAGAATTGGCGTACTGCCGGGTGCATGTTGGGAGAAAGGAAAAGAAATTTTTGATGCAGTATGCCGCGAAAAGCTGAAAAAGAAGGACGGAAACTTTCATCTAGTTGACATTTGTGCCAGTGCAGGACTGGGGCCGGGCGCCAAAAGAGATGGAAGTATTGCATACTATTTGTCAGAAAAGTGTGTGGATGATAATGCTCATGGAGCTGCAGCGCTGATGATGGCTTATGGGGAAATTCTTCAAAAAGCCTGTGGGAGATAGTTATGATATTAAAAACCTACATACAAAGCTATGTATTTGCCTTTAATAGGTTGGAACGGGAAATTTGGAATTATCAGGATGGCTGTGTTCTGACTGCGATGCAGGAGCTGTATGAGGCCGAGGAGAATCCTCTTTACTACCAGTCCATTTCTGCATTCATGGATCAATTTATAGGGGAAGACGGCTGTATCCGGTCATACAATGCAAAAGACTACAATTTGGATAAAATCCCTCCTGGGCGCGTGCTGTTTTTCCTCTACGGTCATACAAAAGAAAAGAAATACCGGTATGCGATAGAAAATTTAATGGAGCAATTGCGAAGCCAGCCGAGAACAAGCTGTGGAAGCTTTTGGCATAAAAAAATTTATCCGTATCAGATTTGGCTGGATGGGCTTTATATGGGAATGCCGTTTTATGCCCTCTATGAGAAATGTTTTGGCGATGGAAATGGATATAGCGATATCATAAAGCAATTTCAAAATGCCAGACAATGTCTCTATGATCGGAAAACAGGGCTGTACTACCATGCATATGATGAGAGTCGGAAACTGTTCTGGGCAGACCGGGAGACCGGATGCTCGGCCAATATTTGGTCCCGGGCCTTGGGGTGGTTTTTTATGGCACTTGTAGATTGCTATGAAACAATTCCGGATAAAGAGCAGGCTGGGAAAGCGTATTTGAAATTCCTATTCTGTGATTTGGCTGAGCGGCTTTTGAAATACCAGGATTCGGATACCGGTTTGTTTTATCAACTGACTGTCTTGCAAGAGGAGCCAGAAAATTACCTGGAAACCTCCGCATCCGCCATGTTTGCCTATGGTTTTTTGAAAGGATGCCGTTTGGGACTGCTGGAAACAGAAATCTTCCGTGCTAAGGGAGAGGAGATTCTTCTCTCCCTGGCAGCATATAAATTTTCATACCGCAGAGGAAAACTGGAATTAACTGGTATGTGTGTCGGCGCGGGACTGGGGCCGGAAACAAACAGAAAGCGGGATGGCAGCAAAGAATATTATCTTAGTGAACCTGTAATTTCTGATGAGAAGAAGGGAACAGCGGCTGTTATGCTGGCATATGGAGAGTGGATGAAACTAAGAAAAAAGCAAGGAGACAGACAGGGGAATTTTCTGAATATACAGATTTATAATAATTGTACTTAGCTCGTTTGGCTGAAATATTTTCGATTACAACTATACATTTGATGCATAAGATTTTGCATAAGATTTTAATGGAAAGAAAAAATTTACTCTTGACAATCCCCGCCGCCTGTATTATTTTATAAAATATATTTGCAGCCATCCAAATGGCTGCGCATATCGCAACAGCTATGAAGGAGACTCTTGCCTGAGAAATGTGACAGGAAGGGGGCGTCACCGACTGAGAGCGCCGCCGGGCAGGACTGGGCGAAGGGAACACTCCGGAGCTGGTATACTGAA
>DWYN01000031.1 GCA_019118645.1 Candidatus Blautia excrementipullorum
GGTACCTACACCTGGAAGAAGACGGTACAGCTGTTGGAGAATGTGCCGATGAAGCTGGAGGAGATGATTACGCACCGGCTTTCACTGGAAGAATTCGGAAAAGGGTACGAGGCGATGAAGGATGGAAGCGCGCTGGAAGTTGTGATGTATCCCAATGGAAGATAGAGTATTGCGATATGATCAGGGAACAGGTTTTCATATTTTTTATGAAGGCCTGTTCCTTTTATTTTATGCTCTGTGTTATACTGAAGTTGTTTACAGAAAAGACAGATTATTCACTCCCGGAGGGATATATCATTATGATTTCTGAAACAGTTGGAGGCGGATCTTCAGACGCTGTCTTCTATGGCGGCGGTTCTGAAGGATGTGGAGGATATGCAGAAGATGTCTGAATATCTGGATGAGGTGAATCAATCTAACGCTTTTTTGACGATGGCTTATTTCAAACAGGATGGGGAAGGCGTTATTTCTACGGCGGGACGCAGGCCGGTGACGGATGCTGTTCTTTCGGATTTGACGCAGGAAGGCCAGGATGGAATTCGAAAGGCTTTGGAGGGGGAGTCATCGGTTTCCCGCTTATTTATGAGCAATGTATCCGATAATCGCGTGTTCGCTTACAGTGTGCCGGTATACAAAGAGGGGCAGATAACCGGCGCTTTGACGGCCAGCGATCATATCGAAATTTTGAGGATATTCTTACCGGCAATACGGTGATGAGCGGCGGCGGTTATATTCATATGCTGGGATCAGAAGGCAATTTTCTGGTTCGTTCCTCCAAAAGTGTCGTGAAAAAAGATCTGGAATCTATCTTTGACGGCCCTTATCTTTCCGGAGAAAGCCGGCAGGAAACCCGGGAGGCGCTTAAAGAGCAAAAAAGCGTAACCTCCAGTTTCCGTTATGAAGGGAAAAAATATCCATTTTTGCTGGAGCCGGTGGGGATCAATGGGTGGTACCTGTTTTGCGTAAATACGGGGGATGGGATAAGTGAAAATATTGCGGCGTCATCATTGGCGATACAGGTAACGTTCTACGCGGTGCTCCTGATGGTGTTGCTTTTGATGCTGTATGGATATCATTTGCTCCGCAGATATAACCGGAATCTGGTGCAGCTGGCATATCATGATCCGCTGACCGGCGCGGAAAATCTGTCCTGCTTTCGCAGAAAACTGGATCGGGAGATGCAAAAAGGGAGCGGAAGCGTGGCGGCTGTCAGCATTCAGCTTTTGGAAATGAACGGGCGGAAAGACTTCTTTACAGGACGAAAACGGTAATCGAACGGCATCTGAAAAAAGAGGAATTTTTCTGCCGGGATACGGAGGATCGGTTTTATATTTTTCTTACAGATACAGATAAGAAGATTCTGACGTCCCGTATGGACAGAATGCTTAGAGAAATCGAACATAGTTCTTCCATTGCCAGGACGACAGACTATCAGTTAAAACTTTACTGTGGTATTACTTTTATAGATTCTCTGGAGGAAAATCAGCGGGAAAGCGGAAATTTGATCAGCCGCGCATCTTTGGCCCTGGAGCGGATCATTCATACGCATGTGCAGACGATCCGGTTTTTTGACACAAAAATGCACCAGAGAGAAAAATTGGAAGACTATATTGAAGGGCATATGGAACAAGCTTTGAAGGATGGTGAATTCCGTCTTTTTCTGCAGCCGAAAAAAAATATTCAAAGGGGAACTCTGGCCGGAGCGGAAGCCTTGGTTCGCTGGAAGAAGGAAGACGGCAGGATGATTTTCCCGGATCAGTTTATCCCGCTTTTTGAAAATAACGGTTTTTGTACCGTATTGGATCTTTACATGGTGGAGCAGGCCTGCCGTCAGATCCGTTCCTGGATGGAACGGGGGATCACCCCCGTACCGATTTCAGTCAATCAGTCCAAACTGTTATTTTATGAACCGGAATACGTTCAGAAACTGGTTGATCTGACTGATCGATACCAGATTTCTCCTAAAATGATCATATTAGAAATACTGGAAGGTATGGCGCTGGAAAATGTAGAAGAACTGAATAAAAAAGTGGCTCTTTTGCAGGAAAAAGGATTTCGGGTATCGTTGGATGATTTCGGCAGCGGATATTCTTCTTTAAATACGCTGGCACGGCTGCATATCAACGAGCTGAAGCTGGACCGGGGATTTCTGATGAATATGTCTTTGGAGGATCAGGAGCGAGGTACGCTGATTATAAAAAAAGTGATTCAGATGGCAAAGGATTTAGATATTTCAGTGGTAGCAGAGGGAGTGGAGACGCCGGAAGATCAGGAATTGCTCAGAGCTCTGCAGTGCGATATCGGACAGGGCTACTTGTACAGCAAGCCTGTGGAGGCTGAAGAATTTGATGAGAAATTTATGATTGTGAAAGCATCAGAAAAAGAAGAAAATTAAAAACAGCCTTGCAATTGTTATAATCATAGTATATAATAATATATGCAAATAAAAATAATGCAAAAGAAAACAAAAAAGAAAAAGGCGGAAAACTATCTTAGTACAATATTATTGTGGAAATGTTCTGTCTGTGCTATGATTGTGACTAGATAGAAACAATACATCCTGCACTTTATTCCTTGAAAAATTCTGAGTAATCAACATCAAAGATAGTTTTTAGCGCTTTTAGATCGCTGGCCTTTATATTCCTGCGCCCGGATTCAATATTGGCATAAGTACTCCGGGACATGGAACTCCCCAGCAGCTGCATCTTTTCCACGACTTGCATCTGCGTCATATTTCTGGCCATTCTGATTGTTTGCATATTGCGCCCTAAAGGAATATCCTGTAGAATCCATTGCATGATTATTCTGTCTCCATTATTGTGACTGTTTAGTAACCTGATCTATATTTAGTATATTTTTTTATTCAGAAAAGTCTGTCACTAAATAGAAACAATCGGCTGTGAAAATACGTTTTGTGTAATCAGTCTGTCAGCAGAATACAGTGTGAGGAAGATGTATGTTGCTATCGCTGAAACAGGAAAGGAGCAGATCATATATGGGTGAGGACAAAAGGGAGATTAAAAAGGAGATCACGGAAGAAATTCTTTCCATCCTGAAAAACGGAAGCAGCCGTGTGGAAATTATGGAATTGTTGAAACTGGGTGCGGACAGTATAAAAAATTCTACTTATCGGACGCTGCTGGACGGAGATCTGGAGTATGCACAGATAAAAGCACAGGAAGGGAATGCAAGGAGTATTCTTGATTCTATGGAACTGTCTCCGAAGCAGCGGGATGCTGTGGAACAGCTGACAGACAGTATGCTGGAAGCAGAATATCATGTCATTACGAATGCTTATCTGGCAGGCATGCTGGATGGATATAAGATATTGAAATCATTTGATTTGACATATGAATAATGCAGAACCCGGATGCGTGAAATCCGGGTTTTGTTGTGGTACGCCTGGCGGCGGAAATTAGTTTTTGTGCTTGCAAATGCAAATTTTTTGTGGTATCATTATACCACTCTACAACCGGGATCCCCGGTTTCGAAAGGCCGTTCGGCCGACAAATTCCATGATAAAAAAATTGAAAACAGTCAGATGGACAGACAGGATTACAGGAATCAGTGTGTTTGTATAAAATACAGCTTTTTCCATTGCATTTGCAATTCCTTTCTTGTATAATAAAAGCAAATCCAGGATGTGCATTTGACGGAAAGGAGAATGCATGCGGGATAAAGATGTATTGACGGCAGCTTATCTTAAGAACAACAGCCGCTTTGCGGATCTGCTCAATGGCTGGCTTTTTGGCGGCCGCTCGGTGGTCCGGCCGGAGGATATCCAGGAGCTGGACAGCGCAGAAATCCGGATCCGCAGGGA
>DWYN01000032.1 GCA_019118645.1 Candidatus Blautia excrementipullorum
GGTCCCAATGATGCCCTGGAGCGAGTGGTTCATCGGCTGAGTGAGATCAGTCATATGAAATCCAGTGAGAAAAAGGAAGTGATTCTAGAGTATTTAGCGGCTTGCGAGGATAAGGAAGTTACCGCCATGAAGCGTACTTTATCTCAGAACGTGCCTTATCGATTACAGGCACCTTTCATGGAATCCATGAAAGGAAAAGAGTGGAGCAGATCTGGGAAAAATCTTGCGGCAAGAATTAATCAGGAAAAAAGATTAATATATTATTTTTTACAATTTTGTGGCCTGAACACCCAAATTCAAATCCAGACAGAATGGGCGGATTATATCGAACGCAATTACGAAATCATACAGGGGTGGATTGAATTAAACCTGATTCAATACCTTCAGAGAAGGAATCTCAGTGTTCCGGGAATTGTGGACAAGCTATCTCCACCAAAAGAGCGGAATCTGGAAAAAGTAAAAAAAATATTGGAAAATGATTGTTTCCATAAAGCCTGTTTACGAAATCTATAGAGAAAAACCACTGAACGAAAAAAATATATCTATTGATCATTTTGTGCCCTGGTCCTATGTGGCGCATGACGAATTGTGGAATCTGACACCGACAACTCGAAGCATTAACAGTAGTAAAAGCAACAGTCTTCCGGATTGGAATTTCTATTTCCCGATGCTATGTAAAAGTGAATATTTATCCTATAAATTAATGTGGGAATATCCGGAAGTACATAAAGCCTTTGACAAATGCGCGAAGGAGCATCTGAATAATCAAGAGATCAGACATAAACTTTATCAGCAAGGCCTGTCGGAAAGAGAGTTTTCAGAGCGTCTGGAAGAGGTTATTCTTCCGGTCTATAAGTCGGCTAAAAGTATGGGGTTTTCGAATTGGAGGCTGAAGGGGTAAGATTATGTGCGAGTATTATGAAATCAATGCAAAGCAATATGCCAAAGAAACATTTTCTACTGATATGTCGGAACAATATACGAGATTTCTCCCTCTGCTGAGAAAGCATGCAAGGATTCTTGATGTGGGAAGCGGCAGTGGGCGTGATGCGTGCTATTTTCAAAAAAAGGGATATCAGGTGACCGCATTGGAACCGTCAAAGAACCTTTGCAGAGAAATTCGGAAAGTGTTCTCAGGAGAAATTGTATGTTCTGATATTCAAAGCTATCAGCCGGATCAACGGTTTGATGGAATCTGGGCTTGTGCATCATTCCTTCACTTGCGGTTAGAAGAAGTTCTTTGCTTTTTTGGAAATATAGATTTGTATTTAAATGATAATGGAGTTGTATATCTTTCAGGGAAGAATGGAATCTATACTGGAGAAGCAGAGGATGGACGGTATTTTCTTGAGTTTACTGAAGAACTGGTGGAGAATATACTTGTGGTCAATGAGCGAATGAAGCTGAAAGAATTATGGTATACGGAGGATGTAAGGGGGAGACAAGGATTTCGATGGATGAACATAGTTGTAAAAATGGTGTAATAAGTCATTTTTAAAGCAAATTAAAAAATCGTAACCCCTCAGAAAGCCCGTAAAATCAAGCTATTTTCGGACTTTCAAAAAAATCTTAAAAAAATAGCACTCACCTCTTGACTCTGCTAACAACTTGTGGTAAATTGTTATATGTGAAATAGAACAATATGACATTTCAAGCGGAACTTTCGAGAGAGGAGGAGAGCTTATGAATATAAGTAAATTTACTCAGAAATCCATCCAGGCAGTGCAGGATCTGGAAAAGATTGCCTATGAGTATGGAAATCAGGAGATCGAACAGGAACATCTTCTGTACGCTCTGCTGACCCAGGAGGACAGTCTGATCCTTAAGCTGATCGAGAAGATGGAAATTAATAAAGAATACTTTATCAATACAGTGAAAAGTGCGCTGGACGCAAAAGTAAAGGTGTCCGGCGGCGAGCTGAGGTTTGGCCAGTATCTGAATAAGGCGCTGGTAAATGCGGAAGACGAGGCCAGAGCCATGGGAGACGAATATGTTTCCGTGGAGCATCTGTTCCTTTCGCTCCTGAAACAGCCAAGCCCAAGTATGAAGAAGATTTTCTCTGAATTTGGTATTACAAGAGAGCGTTTTCTTCAGGCTCTGTCTACTGTAAGAGGAAATCAGCGGGTTGTCAGCGACAATCCGGAAGCAACCTATGATACTCTGAACAAATACGGCGAGGATCTTGTTGAAAAGGCAAGAAACCAGAAGCTTGATCCGGTGATCGGCCGTGATGCGGAGATCCGTAATATCGTAAGGATCCTGTCCCGTAAGACAAAGAACAATCCGGTTCTGATCGGTGAACCGGGCGTCGGCAAGACGGCCGCCGTGGAGGGGCTGGCACAGAGAATTGTGGCGGGAGATGTTCCCGAAGGCCTGAAAAATAAGAAAATTTTTGCTCTGGATATGGGAGCTCTTGTAGCAGGAGCCAAGTACAGAGGAGAGTTTGAGGAACGTCTGAAAGCTGTTCTGGAAGAAGTAAAGAAAAGCGAGGGAGAGATCATCCTGTTTATTGATGAGCTTCATCTGATCGTGGGAGCCGGCAAGACAGACGGCGCAATGGATGCGGGAAATATGCTGAAGCCAATGCTGGCAAGAGGCGAGCTCCACTGTATCGGAGCAACAACCCTTGATGAATACCGTCAGTATATTGAAAAAGACGCTGCTCTGGAACGGCGTTTCCAGCCTGTAATGGTAGATGAGCCGACGGTGGAGGACACTATTTCCATTCTTCGTGGACTGAAGGAAAGGTACGAGGTGTTCCATGGCGTGAAGATCACAGACAGCGCCCTTGTGGCGGCGGCAACTCTTTCCCATCGGTATATTACGGACCGTTTCCTTCCTGATAAGGCCATTGACCTGGTGGACGAAGCCTGCGCCCTGATCAAAACAGAACTGGATTCCATGCCTGCCGAGCTTGACGAGCAGAGACGTAAGATCATGCAGTTGGAGATCGAAGAGTCCGCACTGAAAAAAGAGACGGACAATCTGAGCAAAGAGCGGCTGGAAGATCTTCAGAAGGAACTGGCTGAGATGAAGGATCAGTTTAATATCCAGAAAGCTCAGTGGGATAATGAGAAACATTCTGTTGAAAAGCTTCAGAAACTGCGTGAACAGATCGAGGATGTAAACAAGCAGATCCAGAAGGCCCAGCAGAATTATGATCTGGAAAAAGCAGCCGAACTTCAGTATGGAGAACTGCCAAGACTGCAGCAGCAGCTTGAAATTGAAGAGCGGAATACGAAAGAGGGAGACCGCCGTCTGGTACACGAGGCAGTGACAGACGATGAGATCGCAAGAATCATCTCCCGGTGGACGGGAATTCCTGTGACAAAGCTGACAGAAGGCGAAAGGACGAAACTTCTGGGACTGGAAGATCAGCTTCACAAACGGGTGATCGGACAGGACGAAGGAGTCCGCCTTGTAACAGACGCTATCCTTCGTTCCAAAGCGGGAATCAAAGATCCTACAAAGCCCATCGGTTCCTTCCTGTTCCTTGGACCTACCGGAGTAGGTAAAACGGAACTGGCGAAGACCCTTGCGGAAACGCTTTTCGATGATGAGCAGAATATGGTTCGTATTGATATGAGTGAATATATGGAGAAATATTCTGTATCCCGGCTGATCGGAGCGCCGCCCGGATATGTGGGATATGAGGAAGGCGGCCAGCTTACAGAGGCAGTCCGCCGCAAACCTTACAGCGTGGTGCTTTTTGATGAAATCGAAAAAGCTCATCCGGATGTGTTCAATGTGCTGCTCCAGGTGCTTGACGACGGCCGGATCACAGATTCCCAGGGAAGGACAGTGGATTTTAAGAATACGATCCTGATCATGACTTCCAATATCGGTTCCCCGTATCTTCTGGAAGGAATCGACGACCAGGGAAACATTAAGCCGGAAGCCCAGGAAATGGTAATGAATGATCTTAAGGGCCACTTCCGTCCGGAATTTTTGAACCGTCTTGACGAAATAATTATGTTCAAGCCCTTGACAAAAGACAATATTGGTAACATAGTAGATCTGATGGTAAAAGAGCTGGACAATCGTCTGGCTGACCAGGAGCTTTCTCTTAAACTTACCGACGCTGCCAAGAATATGGTAGTTGATAAAGGATACGATCCTGTTTACGGAGCGCGTCCTCTGAAGCGGTATCTTCAGAACTACGTGGAAACTCTCGCTGCTAAGAAAATTCTTTCCGGAGACGTCCACGCAGGCGACATACTGGTGCTTGATGTGGAAAACGGAGAATTTGTCTGCCGAAGCGAGCATACAGGGGAATAAAATCTTCTGTAAAGGTCAGGAGCGTATAAGGGCAGGACAGATCCGAAACAGGATAAGGCTAGAAGAGAAGCTTCCTTATAAACAGAGGCAAAGGACGGGAATATATGATACCAAAGGATCCGGTTATTTTATTAAGCTATGTCAACACCCAGCTAAGAGATTATTATGATTCTCTGGAAGCGCTCTGCACCTGCAGAGGACTGAAAAAAAAGGAATTGGTGGAAAAGCTGAAATCTATTGATTATGAATATGACGAAAGGACAAATCAGTTCGTTTGATCTCGCATATGCGGCTCATATTCTAAAAGAATGAATAGAAAAAGACAGACGCTGTGAAGAATGAAACTTTCACAATGTCTGTCTTTTTTGCTGATGATCATGATATACTGCGTTTGATCTCAAGGAGCAGAAAAACCAGACTAACACCAAGCAGAATGTGTCCGATTCCTGCCATACCGGAAATAGACGCGTTCATTCCGGAAGAAAGCGGGGTTCCCAGAACCTGGAACACTCCCCGTACCACAAACATGACAGCAGTCAGATTCAGGCCGATATGATAGGCAATCAGTATCTTTCCGGTCTTTTTTCCGGTGAAAGAAAAATTCTTCTCCAACAACAGCAGCAACAGGAAAAATACCATGCCCAGCAGGAAGTAGTGCGTATGTACTACCCCAAGAGTGGTTTTGCCAGTAAATCCGTTGAATTTGGTAAATTCCCGATAAAATACGCCGCCGATCATTGCAAGAATGGCGTACAGCAGAGCTGTGTTCATATATCGTTTCATAGATCATTCCTCCTTTATCCACATTTTAATACAGAGTCCGGCTGGCCTCTGAAATCTCTTCTTTTGTTACGACAATCTTTATGCAATCGCCCCAATATAAACAATTTACATGAACGCCGTTTTTCTGTCAAGAAAAAACGAACCTGTTCTCATGATCTCCCAGGTACGCGGAAATAATTAGCCCTACTAAGAAATAAAATGTGAATAAACTGTGTATAAATCTTAAAAAAATATAAATTGCACAAAAATCACTTGCCTTTTTTGTGCATATGAGTAATATATATTATTAGCCGACTAATTAATTGAAATAGAATATGGGAGGTGATATTGTGGAACATATCAATAAAGATAAATTCAGATTTGCCTATTCTTTTATGGAAATCAATAAAGCATACGGCGCAAAGTGTTATCAGCAGATGATGAAGCTGGGAATACATCCGGGACAGGTTCCGTTTTTGATGCTTCTGTCCCAGAGAGGCGAAATGAGTCAGAAGGAAGTGGCCAGAGAACTTCATGTAAAACCGCCCACAGTAAACGTAATGGTCCAGCGGATGGAAAAAGCCGGATTTGTAAGAAGAAGGCAGGATGAAAATGATCAGCGGATATCCAGGATCCGTCTTACGGAAAAAGGGATGGAGATGAAAGAAAAGGTACTCAGCCATGTTGAGGAGAATGACAGATATATTCTCCAGAATTTCAGCGAGACTGAGAAATGCCTGCTGGAGCGTTTCCTGAAGCAGATTATAGAAAATATCAGATTAATTCCGTAGTCTAAGAATGGAAAATCAACAGAAAAGGAGAATCTGAAAAGTGATTAAGTTATTGAAATATTTAAAAAGGTCAGCCGGATATGTCGTCCTGATCGTGCTGCTTTTGTTTTTGCAGGCATACTGCGACCTGTCTCTGCCGGATTATACCTCCAAGATCGTAAATGTGGGAATCCAGCAGCAGGGTATTGAGGACGGTGTTCCGGAGAAGATCCGGACAGCTACAATGGACAGCCTGCGTCTCTTTATGGACGGGGATGCTGTTTCGGATACAGAGGAAGCATACACACAGGAAGACGATCTCTATATTCTGAAAGATGACATTGATGAGGAAACAAGGGAACAGCTAAACGAAGACTTCGGAAAACCGATGTTGATTCTTTCCGGTCTTTCCAAAGACAGTCAGGAGTCCAAGGCAATGATGGATCAGATGGGAATTCCGGAGGGAAGCAGTCCTGTGGAGACTATTGTCCAGATGCCGGAAGAAGTACGGGAGAAGATGACTTCCGCAATGGAAGAAAAATTCGAGGAAATGCCGGACTCTATTGTCACACAGTCCGCGGTGGCTTTTGTGCGGGCGGAATACGAGGCTATTGGAGAGGATGTAGATGCGATCCAGATGAACTATATCAAATCCGCCGGAATCCGGATGGTGCTGATGGCTCTTCTGATCATGGCGGCTTCTGTGTCCGTTGTATTTCTTTCCTCAAGAGTGGCGGCGGCTCTGGGACATGATATCCGCAGAGATGTGTACCGGAAGGTCATCGGTTTTTCCAGCAATGAATACCATAAATTCTCAACGGCTTCGCTGATCACCAGAAGCACCAATGATGTGCAGCAGGTTCAGATGACTATGGCGATGATGTTCCGTATCGTGCTTTACGCGCCGATCCTTGGGCTGGGAGGAGTCTTAAGAGTACTTCAGACCAATTCCTCTATGACATGGATCCTGGGCGTAGGCGTTGTTCTGATCCTGGTTCTGATCGGCATGCTCTTTACTATTGCCATGCCGAAATTCACAAAGCTGCAGACATTGATCGACAAGTTAAACCTGGTTACAAGAGAAATTCTTACGGGAACCCTTGTCATCCGGGCATTCAGCAGAGAAAAGCATGAGGAGGAGCGGTTTGAAGACGCAAACCGTACTCTGACGAAAACAAACCTTTTTGTCAACCGGTGCATGACATTCATGATGCCCTGTATGATGCTGATCATGAACGGAATTTCTGTTCTGATCATTTATAACGGATCCTATGCGGTAGACGGCGGAAATATGCAGGTGGGCGATATGATGGCATTTATCCAGTATGCGATGCAGATCATTATGGCGTTCCTTATGATCACAGCTATGTCCATTATGCTTCCGAGAGCCAATGTGGCGGCGCTTCGTATCGTGGAAGTTCTGGAGACAAAGAACAGTCTGGAGGATCCGGAGCATCCGGTACAGCCTTCCGGAAACGAGAAAGGAACGGTAGAATTTGATCATGTATCTTTCGCTTATCCGGATGCAGGAGAAAATGTGCTGACAGATATCAGCTTTAAGGCAGAGAAAGGTCAGACTCTGGCTGTGATCGGAAGTACCGGAAGCGGCAAAAGTACTCTGGTGAATCTGATCCCCAGATTTTATGACGCTACTTCCGGAAGCATCCGGGTGGACGGCGTGGACGTCCGTTCTATGTCCCAGAAAGACCTTCGGGACCGTCTCGGCTATGTTCCGCAGAAGGGTATTTTGTTCTCAGGAACTATCGATTCCAACATCCGTTATGGAAAAACGGACATTTCAGAACAGGAAGTGAAGGAAGCGGCAGAAATTGCTCAGGCGGCGGACTTTATCGAGGAGAAAAATTATCGGTACCAGTCTCCGGTAGCCCAGGGCGGAACGAATGTTTCCGGAGGCCAGAAGCAGAGGCTTTCCATTGCCAGAGCGATTGCCAAGAAGCCGGAAATCCTGATTTTTGATGACAGCTTTTCTGCTCTGGATTTTAAGACGGACAGAACACTGAGAGAGGCACTGAAAAAACATACCAAAGATACCACTACGATCATCGTAGCTCAGAGAATCAGTACGATTTTAAGCGCGGATCAGATTCTTGTGCTGGATGATGGGAAGATGGCAGGTCTGGGAACCCACAAAGAACTGATGAAGAATTGTGAGGTTTACCGTCAGATCGCCATGTCACAGTTATCAGAGGAGGAATTGGCAAATGAGTGAGCAGAGAAGAATGCCCGGAGGAAGAGGCATGGGCCACGGGGGCAGAGGTATGGGTCCTGTGGAAAAAGCCAAGGACTTTAAAGGAGCCATGAAAAAACTGTTCCGTTATATGGGACGGTATAAATTCCGGTTTATCCTGATGTTTCTTTTCGCAGTGGCAGGCACAGTTTTTAATATCGTAGGCCCCAAGGTCTTGGGAAAAGCCACTACAGAGCTGTTTACAGGGCTTGTGGCGAAGGTGAACGGCACAGGCGGCATTGATTTTGAAAAAATCGGGATGATCCTTCTGGGAGTAATGGCCCTTTATCTGGCAAGCGCTTTTTTCACTCTTGTACAGGGCTTTATGATGACCGGAATTTCCAACGATGTTACCTATAATCTGAGAAAGGATATCTCAAAGAAGATCAACCGGCTTCCGCTGAATTATTTTGAAAGCCGGACGCATGGAGAAATTCTTTCCAGAGTTACCAATGATGTGGATACACTCCAGATGAGTCTGAACCAGAGTATGACTCAGCTCATCACTTCCGTAACGACTTTGGTCGGCGTTCTGGTGATGATGATTTCCATTAATATCTGGATGACCCTGGCGGCGCTTCTGATCCTTCCGGTTTCCATGGTGATCATTAATTTCGTTATGAAGAGATCGCAGAGATATTTCCGGGATCAGCAGAACTATCTTGGAAAGGTCAATGGACAGATCGAGGAGAACTATGGCGGACACAACGTGGTAAAGGTCTTCAATAAGGAACAGGATGTAGTAAACGAATTTGAGAAGGACAACAGGAAGCTTTATGAGTCCGCGTGGAAATCTCAGTTCTTTTCCGGCATGATGATGCCTGTCATGCAGTTTGTAGGAAATCTGGGCTATGTGATGGTAGCGCTTTTAGGAGGATTTTTTGCTGTCAGAGGAACCATAGAAGTAGGAGATATCCAGTCCTTCTTCCAGTATATCCGGAACTTTACGCAGCCGATCCAGCAGATCGCCCAGGTTACAAACCTTCTGCAGTCTTCAGCGGCGGCTTCCGAAAGGGTCTTTGAATTTCTGGAAGAGCCGGAAGAGGATCAGACAGTGGAAAATCCGGTGGATATCAGCGGATTGACGGGAAATGTACAGTTCGAGCATGTTTCCTTTGGATATCATCCTGACAAGATGATCATCCATGATTTTTCCGCAGACGTAAAGGACGGACAGGAGATTGCCATTGTAGGCCCCACCGGAGCAGGAAAAACAACCATGGTGAAGCTTCTTATGAGATTCTACGATGTGAACAGCGGCGAGATTAAAATAGACGGCCACAATGTACGGGATTTCAACAGAAGCCAGCTCAGGGAGATGTTCGGCATGGTGCTTCAGGATACCTGGCTGTTCTCCGGAACCATTATGGAAAATATACGTTACGGACGTCTGGACGCCACAGACGAAGAAGTGATCGCGGCGGCAAAGGCGGCTCATATTCACAATTTCATCATGCAGCAGCCCGGCGGCTATCAGATGGTGCTGGATGAGGAAACAAGCAATATTTCCCAGGGACAGAAGCAGCTTCTGACCATCGCGAGAGCGATCCTGGCGGACAACAGGATCCTGATCCTGGACGAAGCGACGTCCTCCGTAGATACAAGAACGGAAATGCAGATCCAGAAAGCCATGAACAACCTGATGAAGGGAAGAACCAGCTTTGTGATCGCCCATCGGCTTTCTACCATCAAAGACGCCGATCTGATCCTTGTTATGAAGGACGGCGATATTGTAGAGCAGGGCAGTCACCAGGAACTGCTGGAAAAAGGCGGCTTCTATGCAGAGCTGTATAACAGCCAGTTTGAGCAGAAAGCGGCAGGATGATAAAAAATCTCCCGGACCACGGATGAAAAGCGGTTCGGGAGATTTTGTGTTCTCAGCTTAAATGAGATATTTTGTCCTGATAGAGATTCAGGATATCCTGCAGTGTAATCTCCTTCATTTCTTTTTCTGCAGTCTCCTGTCAAAATAATCCTGAAGGGAAAGCTGGATATAAATTCCTATGCCGCACTCCGGATTGGTATGGGTATCCAGATGGAGAAGGGGCTTGTTTCCCTCCACAGCTTTATATATATCCAGTAGCGTGATGGCGGAGGGGAAGCCTTTCCCTGGGTGCGGGGTTACGGGAACTTCCTTCGGGGAAAAATGTATGAGGAACAGTATGAGAAAGTGTCCCGCTATGTGCTGGAGCATAAAGATATAAAAATACTTTTCCTGGAACTGGGGATCGGCTGGAGGAACCAGTTGATTAGAGTTCCGCTGATGCGTCTGGCAGCCAGAGAACCCCATGCTTTTTATGTAACAATCAATATGGGTGAAATATTTATGTCCCGGAAGATCAGCGAAAAATCCTACGGACTGGACGGCGATCTGGCCAGGATTCTTCATAAGCTGGCGGACGACCGTGATTTATGCCAATTTCCAGGGACTGGATCCAAATCAGGAACTGACGGAGATCAGTGTGCGCCGATGCTGCTTTTATCCGGAAAGAATCGGTGCAGATTTTATTACAGTCCGGGGCTTTGAGATAGCTCAGGCGGCGAGCCCCTGGGCGCCGCCTACTGCCGATCAGCCGGGAATGTTGGGAACACACTGGAGTAAGGGCTGGATTATTGAAGATAATATACTTCATGATGCAAAATGCAGTGCAGTCAGCATCGGAAAAGAATATTCCACCGGGGACAACGATTGTACCAGGTATCGCAGAAAACCCGGTTATCAGTATCAGATGGAAGCAGTGTTCAAAGCGGTGCACCGGGGATGGGATAAAGAAACCATCGGCGGACATATTATCCGGTGCAACAGAATATATGACTGTGGGCAGAATGGAATCGTAGGGCATCTTGGATGTGTCTTTAGTCAGATCAGCAATAATGAGATATATAATATTGGTGTAAAGCATGAATTCTTTGGATATGAGATCGCGGGAATTAAACTTCATGCAGCTATTGATGTACAGATAGAAAAAAATTATATCCATGACTGTACGCTGGGCACATGGCTGGACTGGGAGGCCCAGGGAACCCGTGTCAGCCAGAATGTGTATGCAGACAATGACCGTGATCTGATGATTGAGGTGACACACGGACCTCATATTGTGGATAATAATATTTTTGCATCTGATTACTGTTTTGATAATATCGCCCAGGGCGGAGCATATATCAATAACCTGATCTACGGCACCATGCGCCGGGAACCGATTCTTGACCGTACCACTCCGTATCATATGGTGCACAGTACAGTGCCTCTGGGAACCGCTTTTGTGTATGGAGGAGATGACCGTTGGTATCAGAATATCTTTACAGGCGGCCAGCCAATATATACAGAGCAGTCAGTAGCAGGTACAGCCGGCTATAACGGACATCCTGCTTCGGAGGAAGAATACTGTTTTCTTCTGAAGTCGGAAGGAAACGGAGACCATGAAGCTTTTGATCATGTAAAGCAGCCGGTGTTTATTCAGAGAAACTGTTATATGAAAGGTGCAGAGGCATATGAAAAAGAAACAGATGCTCTGAACGGGGGGGATCCAAATATATATCTTGAAAAGGATGGAAACGGACTGTATCTCTGCATCAGTCTTCCGAAAGAATTTTTTATTCAGAAAGGAAAAGTGATAACTACAAGGGATCTTGGAATGCCCAGGATCGTGGAACAGCGTTATGAGACGCCGGACGGAGCGGAAATTGTTTTTGATTGTGATATCTGCGGTGAAAGAAGAAAGGGAGCTGTATTGCCCGGTCCAGTATCTATACTGAAAGCAGGAAAGAACAGAATCCGGGTTTGGGATCAATTCAGATAATAGTTTTCAGATAGTCTTCAGACAGGGCTGCGGAAGATTTGAAGAAAAGTGATACTATACTGCTGATTACCTTCCGTCATGGATGAGATAACTCTCCAGCCCTGCCCGGATAAACTGATCGATGGCCTGCTGGATCCGGGTCCAGTCCTGACAGTTATTTTTCAGCATACGTTTGTTGATGGCCAGGCATCCGTTCATCTGGAAATACAGGACAGCTTCCGCCTGCTCATAGGAGAGGAGGCTGTTCTGCATGAGTCTGGTAACGAAATCTTCTTTCGACAATTCACATAGCCTGTCCAGAAAGCGGGCGGAGGCGATCTCATCAAAGAAAAGAATACGGTATTCCGGATTTTCCTGCACCTTCTGACAGAAAGGATAGGTGCATCTTGTTTTTTCCGGGCACATCACATGATCGTAGACCTTCGTGGTATCCTGTACAAGCATGTCTATAATATCATCCAGTACATCGTCCAGATCATAATAATGAAGATAGAAAGTTCCCCTGTTAATTTCCGATAGTTTACAGATCTCTGTAACTGTGATTTTGGAAAAGGGCTTCTGGCGCATCATTGACAGAAGCGATTCCCGGATCACATTTCTTGTATATCGGGTGCGGCGGTCCGTCCCCTGATTTTTTTCTTTATTCTTCAATCAAAATCCCTCTTTTTCAAGACAGATTTCCGGATCTGTTCAGGAACCGTACAGCCTGGGAAATCTGATGATTGAATTTCCTGTTTTTTTATCATAATATACGAGACAAAGAAAATCAACAGATTGTTCATAAATTTACCAGGTGTGCATAACAACTCTGTCCCAGGGATGTATATTTGAAAGAGAATTAATTGAGGTTTAAAGTTTGCCGATATTTTCTGTCTTACAGAGATCTTCCCTAGGGAGAAGTCTATTACCGCCAGTTTTACGGGCGCTGTATCATGCGTCTGACCAGGATGTTTGGAGACCGACAGGAGGAATTCCGGGAAATCATGAAAGGGTTGAATGCAGTCCCCAGAAAATTCGGAGATATAGTGATGGAAGATTGCGAACGGTTTCGCTTTGGATATCCGCATGAAAAGTAATCTGCTTTTCCTTGCACTGGCGTTGGTAACGGGAGAGAATAGCATTCAGCATTTTATAATATTTGCTGGAGGAAAGAAAGGGGATGACTCTCCAACGGCGAAAAAAGTAAGCATGATGAAGACAGATGCGAAAGGGATATGCTCTTGAGTTTCCGCAAACTGCATTGAAAAGATAGATATGTCCTCTCCAAGTACCAATCTGCCGTTTTTTTGAGAGTTCTGGAATGGCAGTACCGAGAATAGAGGCACTTTTATAAGCCCCGCCGGAACCGA